>DATKSM010000091.1:0-27840 GCA_035531655.1 Solirubrobacteraceae bacterium | reverse complement strand
GCGGACCTCGTCGCCTCCGACATCGTGCCGACCGCGCGCCTGACCCATATCTTTCGGCAGGCGGCGGGCAGCATGATCGTTCAGGGCGCGCACGCGATCCGTCGCGGCGAGAGCCCTGAGTTCACGCCGGAGGAGGGCATGCGACACGACCTCTTCCTGATGGAGCGCGCGAGTGCCGGCGACGCGCTCGAGCTGGTTGTTGAGCTGGTCAGCCGGCGGCTGCCCGAGCACTACGGCGTCGACGCGACCGAGGACATCCAGGTGTTCGCGCCCGTCTATAAGGGCGAGGTTGGGATCGATGCGCTCAACCGCGCGCTGCGCGACGCGCTCAACCCGCTGGGTAGCCCGGTGCGCGGAGGCCGCCTGCGGATCGGCGACAAGCTGATGATGACCGGGCGCAACCTCCACGAGCTCGGCCTGATGAACGGCACGGTGCTGCATTTGGAGGACGAGATTCCGGGCGCCGACGGCGACGACGCGGCGCTGCTGCTGCGCAGCGACGAGCAGGTCTTCCGGTTGCCGCCCGAGCAGGCCGAGAGCCTGCGCCTCGGGTACGCGTGCTCGGTGCACCGTGGCCAGGGAATCGAGCTGCCGATCGCCATCATCGTCGCGCACGAGCAGGCCGGGGGCTTCTTTCTGCGGCGCGAGATGCTCTACACGGCGATCACGCGGGCGAAGCTGGCGACGGTGATAGTTGGCAGTCGAGCGGTGGTCGCTCGGGCGGCGCGGACTCCGGACACGGATCGGCGACACTCGCGTCTGGGCGACCGCCTGCTCGCTGGAGCATCGTAATCGCGATCCCCCCCAGGAGGATCACGCCGCCGACCGTCTCGGCGGGCGTGGGTACCTGCCCGAGCGCGATCCACGCGGTGGCGATGCCGGCGGCTGGAACGATGAGCGCGAACGGCACGACCGAGCCGATCGGGTAGCGCGACAGCAGCGAGTTCCAGACCCCGTAGCCGAACAGCGAGCAAAGGATCGCGGTGTAGAGCGTGCTTGCGATCGTCACCCAGCCGATGTGTGTGATGGCGTGATCAACGGTGTGCGGGCCGCTTACGAGGAAGGCGAGCGCGAGTGCCGGGATCGGCACCACGATTCCCGACCAGATGGTCAGGGCAAATCCGCTGCTGATCTGCGCGCTGCGCGACATCACGTTGCCAATCGACCAAGAGAGGCAGGCGCCGATGATCACGACCAGCGGTAGCAGTCCGGAGGTGCTGCCGTGACCGAGGATCAGCACCGCGAGGCCGGCCAGGCCGATGCCGACGCCGATCAGCTGCTGCCGGGTCGGGCGTTCCTTGAGCGCCACCCGTGAGATCCCGATCGAGAAGATCACCTGTACCTGAACGAGCAGCGACGCCAGGCCGGCGGGCATCCCGAGGTGCAGCGACAGGTAGAGCAATCCGAACTGCCCGAGGCTCATGAACAGCCCGATCTGAAGGATCGTGCGCCAGGGTCCCGGGCGCGGCACGAAGAAGATCATCGGGAACAGCACCACGAGAAAGCGCGCTGCCAGCAGCAGGAATGGCGGGAAGCCCTTCAGCCCCTCGTCGATCACGACGAAGTTGGCGCCCCAGATGATCGCGACGAGCGTTGCGCGCAGGCTGTCACGAGGGGTCACGGGCTAGATGATGACGACCGACGATGGTTAACACCAGCTATATGTTCTAAAGCGTTTGCGGTAGGATTTCTTCATGCTCGATCTCGCTGCGGTGCGCTCGCTGATCGCCGTTCGCGACCACGGGAGCGTCGGCGGTGCCGCCGAGGCGCTGGGCTTCACACCGTCGGCGGTCTCTCAGCAGGTCAAGCGGCTCGAGCGGCAGAGCGGCTGCTCGATGCTTGAGCACGTCGGGCGCGGCGTGATCCTCACCGAGCGGGGACGCCTGCTGGCGCAGCAAGGCCAGCGACTACTGGGTGAGATGGAGGAGCTCGAGAACCTCGCGCTCGGCGATGGTCGTGATCCGACCGGTGAGTTCCGGATCGCCGCGTTCTCAACCGCGTGCCGCGGGCTGGTGGCGCCGCTCCTGACACGGCTTGCCCGCACAGCGCCCGGCCTGAGCGTCAGGGTGCACGAGATCGACCCGCGCGAGTGCATCGGGATGGTCGAGCGCGGCGGCGCCGACCTCGGGATCGTCCACGATTGGAAGACGCTGCCACTCGACTTCGGACCCGGACTCGAAGCGGTACACCTGATCGATGACGTCGCCGATGTGCTGCTGGCGATCGACCATCCGCTGGCGAGCTCCGAGGTGATCGAGCCCGGTCAGCTCACAGGCGAGCGCTGGGTTTCGACGCACGCCGGCACGATCTGCGACGACCTGTTGAACCAGCTGTTCGCCCTGCGCGGCGTGAGGCCGGACATTCGCTTCCGTGACGGCAGCTTCGGGACGCATGTGGCGCTGGTGCAGGAGGGTGTCGCGGTCGCGCTGCTGCCGCGCCTCGGGCGGGGACCCCTGCCCGCTTCGGTGCGCGCGGTGCCGCTGGTCAACCCCACACCCCAGCGTCATGTCTACTCGCTGTGGCGTCGCGCCAGCGCCGACAACCATGTCCGGCGCCACGTCCACGAGCAGCTCGAGCTGATCACCGGGCGTGCGGACGGTCCGGTCACCCGGCGCTGACGCGGAACTCCCACTCCCCGACCTCGACGACGTCGCCGTCGTGAAGCTGGCGCCCGCGCCGCATCTCGACCTCGGCGTTCACGATCACTTCGCCCGCGGACAGCAGACCCTTGCCCTCGGCGCCGCTCTCGACCACGCCGCCGAGCTTCAGCAGCTGGCCAAGGCGGATCATCTCGCCGCGGATCTTGATCTGCTGCACGCGCGCGACAGCTTCAGCGCGGCGGCATCCGGATCGCGCCGTCGAGGCGGATCACCTCGCCGTTCAGCATCTCGTTGGTGACGATGTGGCAGGCGAGGTCCGCATACTCGTCCGGGCGGCCGAGGCGCGACGGGAACGGGATCGAGGCGGCAAGCGACTGCCGCACCGGCTCTGAGAGTTCGGCGAGCATCGGCGTCTCGAAGATCCCGGGCGCGATCGTCATCACGCGCACGCCCATGCCGGCCAGTTCGCGCGCGACCGGTAGCGTCAGCCCGACGACGCCGCCCTTGGACGCGGAGTAGGCGACCTGTCCGATCTGGCCGTCATAGGCAGCCACCGAAGCGGTGTTGACGCAGACGCCGCGTTCCCCGCCCGCGTTGGGCTCGTTCGCGATCATCGCGGCGGCCGCCAGCCGCAGCGCGTTGATCGTCCCCAACAGGTTGATGTTGATCACCTTCGCGAAGTGCTCGAGCGGCGTCGGGCCATCCCGGCCGATCAGCTTGGCTGGGACGCCGATCCCGGCACAGCACACCGAGATGCGCAGGCCACCAGCGCCGGAACCGGCGACCGCGAGGTCGACCGCGCGTTGCACGGCCTCCGGGTCGGTGACGTCCGTCGGCTGGGCGACGCCGCCGATCTCGGCGGCGACGAACTCTGCGCGCTCCGCGTTCAGATCCGCGACCGTCACCTGCGCGCCATCGGCGGCGAGGCGCCGCGCGGTGGCCTCGCCGAGACCGGAGGCCCCGCCGAAGACGATCGCCGAGCTGCCGCTGATCTCCATCGCAGCGGGAGCTTACGAGATCGAATCGACCCGGAGCCTGCGCACGCCCGCCGGGATCTCGATCTCGACCTCGTCGCCGGGCCGGCTGCCGATCAACGCCTGCGCCACCGGCGAGGTCGACGAGATCAGGCCCGCCGTGGGGTTCGCCTCATTGGGCGAGACGATCTTGAAAGTCTGCGTGTCGCCCTTGCCGAGGTCGGTCACCTCGATGGTGTTCCCGTGGCGGACATCGTGGACATCGTCACCGGCGGCGTCCTCGACGACGACGGCGGCTCGCACCTGCTCGCGCAGCCTGAGGATGCGCGTCTCCAGGTGCGCCTGCGCCTCCTTGGCGGCGTGGTATTCGCCGTTCTCCTTGAGGTCGCCCCACTCGCGCGCGGTCTTGATGCGGGCGGCGATCTGGGAGCGCCCGTCGCTCTCCAATTCGTTGAGCTCGTGTCGCAGCCGCTGCAGCTCCGCTGCGGTCATATCGATTGTGTCCACACGGTCCTCCTACCTTGTCGGGGCGCGGCTTGCCCGCGCCCCGCCACTACGACGTTAGCTGACGACAATCGTGGAGTAACGCGCCTGTCCAACCTGTAGACTCCGCAGAACCATGGGGGTTGGGCTCCGTCGCCGCGGGGCCAGGTCGATCGTTGTTACCGGGGCAGCGATTGCGGCACTGGCTACCGCCTTTTCATCGTCAGCTGCCGGCAGTTCCGCTGCCACGGTTCAGCCTGGCGCGACCTGGAGCTCCAGCACACCGGCCTCCTCGGTCTCGGCCACGGCGTACGTGTCGGCGATCGAGTGCACAGGTGTGGCCCCGCACACGTACGCGGGGCAGCAGGTCGGAGTCGAGCTGCTCGGCAGCTATATGACCGCCGGCGCCACCGTCCCTTCGTTCGACTTCGCCGGTTACTACAGCTACTGCCACGGCCAGACCGCGATCTACTCGCCGGAGTTCCTGATCAGCAACCCCCGCACCGGGATGCTGACGTTCAAGCGGGGAGGATTCGGGGTCTCCCCGGGCGACCCGCTCGCGCTCAGCATCACGAGTGGGCAGTCCGGCGTGACCTTCACGATCACAAATCTCAATACGCACCGGAAGGCGTCCGTGACCGGACCCGCTCTCGGCCCGAGCGCCGGTTGGGCAGCGGGGGTCATGTCGATCTTCGGTGGAGCCTCCGGCAGCCCCGACCGGACCGGCTCGGTGCCGCTCTACCAGAAGTACTCACCGACCGGAGGTCCGAACACGATCCCCGGGCCGGTGCCGTTCGCACCGGCCGTATTCCAGAAGCTGACGATCGACGGCACCGGCGCCGTGACCGCCTCACTTCCGGGCATCCATAGGACCAAGTGGAAGGGTTCACACAAGCGGCCAACCGCCGGCGTCACGCTGTTGAGCAACGGCATCCACAAGCACAAGCACCCGCATGGATTGCCGGCCGCCGGCGTCGCGCGGTCCAGCGAGGGCAGCTTCTCGGTGACGACGCTCGGGCCACCGAAGCTGGGCAAGACCGCCGACATCACCCGCGCGGGCGGCAACGTCCTGGTCGAGATTCGCGGCACGCATAAGTTCGTGAGGCTCCGCGGCAGCAGACAGATTCCGATCGACTCGCGGATCGATGCGGGCAGCGGCTCGGCGCAGCTGACGCTCGGGCTCCCGCACGGCGGCGTCGAGACCGGCATCTTCTACGACGGCAAGTTCGGGCTCGATCAGAGCAAGAAGAGCGGCCAGACAACGGCGACGCTCGTCGGCGGCGACTTCGCAGGCTGCTCGAAGTCGACGAACGGGAAGACGGCCAGCGCCGCCGACTTCGGCAACGGCCACGTGGTCGCCTCGGTGGCGAGAGCCAAGAAGAAGGGCAAGAAAATCCGCGGCCTCTGGGCCAACGCGCACGGCAACTTCACGACCAAGGGCTCCAACGGCGCCGCCGCCGTGCTGGGCACCAAGTGGTTCACCGAGGACACGTGCGACGGCACCTACTTCAAGGTCGACCGCGACAAGATCAAGGTCAAGGTGTTCTATCCGCACCCTCACTTCGTGATCGTGACCGCGGGCCACTCGTTGTTCATACCGAACATCCTGCAGATCAAGATCAAGTAGGTCGGGTCAGGTGGGTCCGTCCACCTCCCAGGCCGAGCGAAGCTCACGGTCGCGCGAACACTCGCGACCGTTCAGATGTCCTCGACGTGAATCGCCCGGGCGAGCGTCGCGCCGAGGTTGTGGTGGCGGTCGCCGATGCTGACCTCGCAGGGCCCGTCAAACGGCTGGCGGCTCAGCAGGTGCACTCGGTCGCCGATCCCTATCTCCTGCTCGGTCAAATAGCGCAGCATCGCCGGGTCGGAGTCCGACACGCGCACGATGATCGCGTGCTGCCCAACGTCAAGGTCAGCCAAGCTCGGCGTGGCGCGCTCGTCAACTTCCAGCGCCCGGTTCGGGATCGGGTCGCCATGCGGGTCGGCAACCGGGTCACCGAGCTTGGCCGCGATCAACTCGATCAGATCGTCTGAGACGGCGTGTTCCAAGGCGTCGGCGTAACGGTGCACGTCCTCCCAAGGGATCTCGAGACTGGTGGCCAGAAACAGCTCGAGCAAGCGGTGGCGCCGGATCACTCCCAGCGCCAGATGGCGGCCGGCGGCGGTCAGGCGCACTCCCCGGTAGGGCACATGCTCGGCCAGGCCGGAGGTGTCCATGCGCTTGAGCATCGTTGAGACGGAACCGGCTGTGATACCCAGCCGGTCGGCAATCTGGCTCGTCGATGCCGTCTGCTCACCTTCGCTGGTGAGTGCGTAGATGACCTTCACGTAGTCCTCCACAGGAGCGGAGGCGCCATGGATCGGAGCCGAGTTCACATCACAAATATTAACTCACCCACGCAACTAACAAGTGATTTTGGATCGGTGGACATTTTCGCTACTCTGGCAAATATGACGCCGGCCCAGACAGGCGAGCTCGCACTTGAACCAGGTGAGCTCGCACTTGAAACAGGCGAGCGCACACTTGAACCCGCCGGGCTCGGGCTGACTCACGAGGACAACGTCCGCTCGCACGACCGCTCGCGGGTATTCCACGCTCGGCGCGGCGGGCGGCGCTGGAGCCTGTTGTGGCTGCTGGTAGGGCCCGGCATCCTGGCGATGCTCGGCGAGAACGACGGGCCCAGCATGATCTCGTATGCGGCCACCGGCGCCACATATGGGCTCGGCTTCTTCGTGCCGTTCGTCCTCGTCACGTTCGCGATGGCGATCGTCTGCCAGGAGATGTGCATGCGCGTCGGCGCGGTCACCCACCGCGGATACGGCGAGCTGGTGCTGCAGCGTTACGGCAAGGCCTGGGGTTGGTTCAGCGCCGGAGATCTCGCGTTCACCAACCTCGTCACGCTGATCGCGGAGTTCGTCGCGATCCGCGTCGGGCTGGCCTACTTCCATCTTGGCGCCGGTGTCGCAGCGCTCCTCGGGGTGGCGTTGGTGCTGTTCACGATGAGCGGCGGACGCTATTGGCGCTGGGAGCGGATCGTGCTTGGCATGGCGCTGTTCAACGGCCTGTTCCTGGTCTCGGCGATCCTGGTCAAGCCGCACTGGGGCTCGGTCGCGCACGCGCTGACGTTCACGCCGTTCCCGGGCGGCAATTTCAACACCTTGCTGCTATTGGTGGCCTCGACGATCGGCGCGACCGTTACACCGTGGATGATCTTCTTCCAGCAGGGCGCATCGGCCGACAAGGGCATGACCCCGGCGGACATCGGCCACGGCCGCCGGGACACAGTGGTTGGCGGTGTGATGGCGGCGGTGTTCGGCGTCGGCGCGCTGATCGTCGGCGCGACGCTGCTGACCCACAACGGCGCGAACATCAACGGCCTGGCCGGCGCCGGCTTCCCGGCGGCGATCCGCCTCGTGTCCGGCGGTCCGGCCGCGACCATCTTTGCGCTGGGGTTGATCGAGGCAGGCGCGGTCGCCGTGCTGACGATCTCCGCCTCCACCGCGTACGCCGCAGGTGAGTGCATCGGCGTCTCGCGCAGCTTCAACAGCACGCTACGCCAAGCCCGGATCTTCCACGCCGCCAACATCGGGGTGGCGCTGATCGCAGCCGCGATCATCCTGATCCCGGGCGCGCCGCTACTGTCGATCGCGCTGAACGCGAACGTCCTGGCGACGGTGCTCCTCCCGGTCGCGCTGATCTTCATGGTGATGCTCGCCAATGACCGCGGCCTGATGGGCAAGTGGGTCAACAAGCGCTCCACCAACGTGATCGGAATCGGGATAATCGCGTTCGTTGGCGTGTGCGGCGCGGCCTATGGGGTCGATTCGTTCCTCCGGACCGTCCACCTGATCAGCGGATGACACCGACACCAGCCACCGACCAGAACGATCGGCCCGAGCGCACGGCGCCCGACGAGGATGAGGAGCTGATCATGTTCCTCGAGCGCGACCAGTTCGTCAGGGACCGCTCGAAGCCCGTTGCCCGCGCCCCGCTCGGGCGCGGCGCAACCCGGGCGCTGTGGGCGCTGCGGATCTTCGTGCTGGTGGTCAGCTTCATGGTGATCTACACGTTCATCGCGCAGCTCCACTGACCGCCGCCGGCAGCGCGTGCTAGCGGAGCGCGCTCACCAGCAGCGCCGCCCCGAACAGCGCCACCATGTGGCAGGCCTGGTCGACGAGCGCCGCAATCGTGTGGCTCTCGATCGGATCGAGTCCCTTGACCCTGCGGTCGTAGAGCATCAGCAGCCGGGTGTCGTCCTGGATCAGGTGCGGCAGCGAGACGGCGACCGCGATCACCAGCGTGGTCCAGCCGAGCTTGGAGGAGATCCAGATGAAGGCGGGCACGTACGCGAGCGAGTAGGTGAACGTGTGCGAGAACAGCGCCCGCCGGGCGACGGGGTCGCGGCCAAGGCCACCGCGCTTGTGCATCGCCTGCCAGTTGGTCTGCAGCAGGTAATCGCCGACCTGATGACTCACGAAGAACACCACGAATACCGCTGCCCAGGACATGTCGCGCGAGAGAGTAGTGCTTCAGACGGTTAGGGTCGGTATCGCGCTCGCAAGCGCGGCGCCGCTCCAGCGAGCGCCGCGCCGGTGCTGGGGCTACTCCACGGGCGATCCGACGCGATCGGGGACCGAGTAAATGTGCATCTTGGCCTGGCGACCGCGCACCTCGAACTCGTCGACGAAGACGAGGTCGTCGGGCCGCTCACTCAGCATGTCGCACGTCGACTCGGCGATGAACAGCATGTAATCGGTGCCCTTCGTCATGCCCTCGAGGCGTGATGCCGTGTTTGTGGTGTCGCCGATCGTCGTGTACTCGACGCGTTGCTCGGCGCCGACGTTGCCACACATCACCGGCCCCGTGTTGAGCCCCACGCCCATGCGGAACCCAGACGGATAGTCCTGGTCGGCCAGCCACGCGTTGAAATTGTTCAGGCGTGGCCCGATCATCTCGCGGGCAGCGCGCAGCGCGCGATCCGCGTGGTCGTCCTGCTCGAGTGGCGCGCCGAACGTCGCCATGATCCCGTCTCCCATGTAGGCGATCAGCGTGCCGCCCGCATCCAGAATCGCCTCTGTCATCTCGTTGAGGTAGTGGTTGACGACCGCGATCACCTTCTCCACAGGCTGGTGCTCCGAAAACCGCGTAAACCCGCGCAGGTCGCTGAACATCACCGTGCAGACGCGCTCGACGGCGGCGAGCCGAAGGTCGTCGTCGCTACTCGCCAATACCTCATCGACGACGCTGGGGGGCACGAAGCGCGCGAACGTGGAACGCGCGTACTGGCGCTCGAAAGCCTCACCGAGGTAGACGACGGCGAGCGTACCGATGATCCCGACCAGCAAAGCGAAAACAGGATCGATCAACGCGATGACCCAGCCTGAGTCGAAAGTCAACTGAACCGCGACCGCGTACAGCACGCCGACGAGCAGGCCGCCGAACAGCGCCCGTATCGCCCAGCCGCGCAGGCCCAGCAGCGGCGCGGTGGATCCAAGCAGGATGATCAGGATGACGTTCACCCAGCCGGCGCCGTCGCGCAACGGGATGCCGTGGAGCACGGTCGCGGCCTCGTTGGCGACGATCTCCGTTCCCGACATCGATGGCGAGTTTGGCGTCGGGTGCCGATCCTGGAGGATCGTGGCCGTCGCGCCCACGATCACGGTCTTACCGCGCACGAGTGAGGCGGGAACATCGCCTGCGTAGACCCGCCAATAGGAGATGTAATGCACCGTTCCGGGTGGCCCGGCGTAGTCGATTGGCACCGGCGTGGTCGGCCCGCCGAACAGCTTCGGCGACACCGGCCTGCCGAGCGTATGCGCTGCAATCGCGACGCCGAACGACTCGAGCCCCTGGATGGAGAACTGCATCCGCCGGAAGACGCCGTCGCCGTCGATGATCTCACCCGCATTCGCTGGTACCGAATGGCCGCCCAACGACCACAGGTTGGAGTTGCCGCCCAGGACATCGGTCGACCCGTGCGGCCCCACCGTGGTGGTGGCCAGGACCATGTGGCCCGCGTGGCCGATCGCGCGGAGCAGGTCTTCGTCGTCCGTGTTGTCGGTCGGCTGCGTGAACGCGAGGTCCATCGCGAGGTGTTTCGCGCCCGCCCTGACGAGGTTGTCAATCACACGTGCGTCATCACGGCGCGGGAGGGGCCAGCGGATGCCATGGGTGGTGAAATAGCTCAACGTCGACGAGTCGATGCCGACCACGACGAAGTCCTTCAGCAGCGAGGGATCTGAGCCCCGCACCTGATAACGCGCGTCGATCGTCTGCAGCTCGGTCCGGTGAAAGACGCCCGTAGCGTGCGTGACGACGCCGAGCGCCGCGGCGACCAAGGCAACCACCCCGAGCAGTAGCCGGCGCCGACGGCGCCAGCGCATCCGTCGCACCTACCCCCCCGTTTTCCGTGTGCCGACGGGCATCGGCCAGGCATGCTATTGGAGTCGGCACTTACACAGTGCTCGCCGTCGCAGGCCGATCGGTCAGTGGACTGGATAGGTGAAAATCTGTAGAGTCTTCATCGGGGGTTGCTGCCGCTGCATCGTCGAGCCATCTGTCGTTGGGGGGTGGGCATAGCCGCACTGGTTGCGGGCTGCCTGGTCCCGGTCGCGCTGGCTGCAGCCGGCGACTCGGCCGCGACGACCTCTACCGGGGGCTGGGTATCGACGGTCCCGCCTGGGAGCACGACGGCGAGCTATATGACTCAGGTCGACACCGCCGACCACTTTGACGTCGACCCGGCCGCCGCACTCAGTCCCGGTGGGCATGGTGTGATCGCCTGGAGGGACATCATCACCGGCGACGTGGTGGTTTCGGAGATCCAGCCGGGGCTTCCATGGGGCGCACCGCAGGCGCTGGCGCAGGGCACGCGGCCCGCGGTTGCGATCGATCCGGCCGGGGACATCACGGTTGTCTGGGTCGATCCCGACGGCGGTATCGACTACGGCTACCAGGCCGCGGGCTCGAGCACCTTCGTGACCGGACAGATCGCCGACGGCACGAGTCCCCAAGCACCCGGCTACCGCCCACAAGTGGTGATGGACTCCGGTGGCAACGCCTGGGTGGTGTGGTCCGGCGGCCCCGGGTTCGGCGACTTTTCCCGCGACGTCTACGGCGCTTATCTGTCGGCAAGCACGCTCGCCGCCGGCGGAGTGCCCAGCTGGAGCGACAGGCTGGCATCCGCGAGCGGCTCGGTGAGCCTCGCGACCAGCCCCAGCGGCAGCGGCGTGATCGCAGCGTTCCCATCCCCGCGTGACGACAAAATTCTCACTTTCTACGCGCCGGCTGGGAGCGGCTCCTTCTCGGCTCCCGCGCATGAGGTACCCAACCCGGGCCCAGGCACCATGAACGATCCCGTCGTGGCGCTCACCAACTCCGGCGTTGCCGTGCTCGCCTGGGACGAGTGCGGCTCGGACGACGACGCAACGTGTGACCCCACCACGAAAGCCACGATCGACGTGGCGAGCGCGACGGCTGCTCAGCTCGAAGGTGCTGCCGGCGCTGCATTCACCTCTCCGCAGACTGTGCCTCTCGGCACACGCTCAGCCCAGTACCGCCCGCATATCGCCGCCAACGACGACGAGGTCGCACTGGCCTGGGAAGACGTCACAGGGACAGGCCGAGCGTCGCATGCCTCAGTCGACGGTGCGACCGAGCCGCTGGCTGACCTCGGTGGCGGTAACGAGGACTGGCAGCAGTTGGATCAGAGCGTCTTCACGGGAGCTGCCGAGAACACCGTCCGTGGCCCCCTGATCACTATCGACGACAACAGCAACGTGACGCTTGCCTGGGAGGGCGCCGGGCCAGGCGCTGGCGACAGCACGGTCAACACGGCCACGGCGAGCGCCTGCGCCACGAGCTGCTCGTCGGTCGCGTCGGTTCAATTGGACTCGCAAGCAGACGCGGACGGACGCCTGTCGCTCGCGGGCGACCCCGGTGGCGACGCGCTAATCAGCTGGACCAGCTACGCGCCCAGCGGCGGTGTCATCCCGACCGCGGTCGCGGGCGCCTACGACCCCGGGCCGGCCCTGAGCAACGTGACCATCCCCGCCAGCGCCACCAGCGGGACCGCGTCGGGCTTCTCGATCCAGGCGACCGACACCTGGAGCGGCATCGACGGGCCGATCAACATCAGCTGGAATTTCGGTGACGGCACGACCGCCACCGGCAGCGCCGTCACCCACACGTACACCAGCCCGGGCACCTACACGGTCACGGTGACCGCGAGCACGCGGGCCGCCAGTTCGACGCTCACCCGGCCGGCCAGCTCGACGCTCACCCGGCAGATCAACGTGAGCACGCCGCACGCCACGCTGCCTGCCGCGGCGAAGGCTCGGCTGTCGGACGCCGCCAGCTGGGGTTCGCGGACGGGAAGGCGGTCAGCGTCTGCCGTATTGACCGTTCCTGCGCTCTCATGCGCCGGCAACACCGCCCACCGGGCGGGACAGGCGCTCGGCGTGCGGCTTTGGGGTAGTCATGCCACCGCCAAACACGCGACCGCGCTGGCGGACTTCGCCGGCGTCAAGGTCGAGTGCAGAGGCGACTCGGCAAGGTACCGACCGAGCTTCACGGTCGCCAACGTCAGGACCGGCACAAGCGCGATACGGAACGCGAAGTTGAGGGTCACACCTGGCGACCTGCTGCGGCTGTCGGTGACCCGCAGGTCTGGGAAGACATTGCTGTCGATCACGGACCTGTCGACCCCGAACGAAGCGCCGGCGGTCGTCAGCGGCCCGTCGCTCGCGCCCTACGCCGGCTGGCAGGTCGGCGCCTTCCCGATCGCGGGCGTGACCGGCCCGTTCCCGACGCTCCCGAGCGGCTTTACGAAGGTCATGGCCGGCGGCACTGGCATCGCGTCGCTCCACCACCTCGTGCGCTCCCGCTGGCACAGTGCACGAGTGTCGCCCGTGGGCCGGAGGAACAACCAGCTGAGCGTCGTCTACAGGTCGCTGCCCAAAGCGCCGCGCGGCGGCAACCTCGCCGCTGCGGCACACGGCACGATCCGTTATCGCCGCCCGGGTCAGCACGGCTTCGCGAATCTGCAGGGCAATACCCCGCTGCCCGGGGGCACGCTGATCGACGCGACCGGCGGTACGGTCCAGCTGTCCAACGCCGAGCCACACGGGCAGAACCAGTCCTTCACGGCCTGGGGTGGAGATTTCAGGGTTGCGAACAACTCGAGGGGCGCGACGACGATCCGCATATCCGGGACCTGGGCTCCGGCGGGAGCACAGGTGGCGAAGGCATCCAGCCATAAGAAGACCAAGCGTCGGAGCGGCAGCCTGTGGGCGAACGCCCATGGAAACTTCACCACCAAGGGCAACTACGGCGCTGCTGCCGTGCTGGGCACGAAGTGGCTGACCCGCAACCTCAAGCACGGGACGCTCTTCAAGGTCGCCAAGGACCGCTACGACCAGAACGACCGAATTCGCGTGACGGTCTACTACCCGCACCGCCACACGGTGGTGCTTACCCAGGGTCAGAGCCTGCTGGCTCCGGCCCCCATGCTCAAGCCCAAGACGAGCCCGTTTGCCTTCACGCTCGTCGGCGTCAAGAAGGTCAACGGCCGCTACAACACGGCCGCGCCCGGCTACTACGAGCTCGTGCTGCTGAGCTACGGCCGGCCCTACTACGTCGACGCTGCGGTGGCACCACAGCAGCCGAGCGGCGGCGCAACCTCGTTCTACCCGGACGGTAGTTCGAACGGCGAGCCGCGCTGGTATATCCACTTCACCCTCAAGCAGAGCTTGACGACATTCCAGCTCTGGAACATCGGGATCCAGATCCACGGCAAGCTGTACGTCGTACCGCTACGGCTGAAGTAGCCGCTCGCGGAGTCGCTCCAGGTCCGCGTCGTCGAGGCCGTTGGCCGAAAGCCAGGCGGCAGGCCCGCCGGCCTGCTCGTCGACGAGCTCGAGTACGCGCTCGATCGTCCCCGGCACGGGCGCGTGCTTCTGCGGGTCGTGGCCTTCGAGCTCGGCGCGGTAAGTCTCCGAGCTGCAGAGGCGGCCGATGATCTCAACGATCCGCTCACCGGTCGCGAGGTAGTCGTCGACGATCGTCTCGCGCGAGACGCCGGCGGCGTCGAGTGCGAACGCCACGACGACGCCGGTGCGGTCCTTGCCGGCCGCGCAGTGGACCAGCACCGCGCCGTCTGCGCGGGCGATCACGCGGACCGCGGCCACGACCGAATCGGGGCGATTGTGGATGTAGCCGAGGTAGGAGCGCACGACGGGCGTTTCGTCCGGGTACGCGTCGCGTCGCGACGACGGCCCCCAGGGCCGCGTGCCGGGCTTGATCGTCTCCGCGTCGAGGTCCGTGTTGCCGTGCGACGGATACAGCGAGTGATGCTCGATCCGGACTCGCGGCTCCGCGGTCAGCGGCCCTGGACCCTCCAGGACCACCTCCACGTCGGTGCGCAGGTCGATGACCACCTCGAGTCGCTGGTCCTCCACCAGGCGCTGCACGTCACGTGCGCTGAGCCCCTGCAGGTTGTCGGAGCGCAGCAGCGCGCCCGGAACCACGGCGCGCGTATTCACGGCACCGTCGAGCTCGATCCACAGCGGTGTCTCACCCACGAGCGACATCGGAGACATCCTTGCAAGGATTGCTGGCCGAAGATGAGTACCACTCGTAACCTCGTCAACCTCAGCGCCGTCCGCAAGGACTATGCGGCGCGTACGATCCTCGAGGACATCACGCTCGGAATCGCCGACCGCGAGCGCATCGGCGTGGTCGGCGGCAACGGTCAGGGCAAGTCGACGCTGCTCGCGCTGATCTCCGGCGCCGAATCGCCCGACGCGGGGCAGGTCACCAGGGTCGGTGGGCTGGCGATCGGCGTGCTCGACCAGGCGGATCATCTCCCCGCGGGCGAGACGATCCGGGAGGTGCTGATCGGAGATCGCGCCGAGCACGAGTGGGCGGGCAACCGCGAGTTCCGCGGCGTGCTCGACGGACTGCTCGGCGGTGTCGCTCTGGAGCGGTTTCCAAAGGGGATCGACACCGCCGTCCAAGGCCTTTCAGGCGGTGAGCGCCGCCGCGTCGCGGTGGCGCGCGTACTGCTCGACCACCCTGACCTGCTGCTGCTCGACGAGCCCACCAACCACCTCGACGTCGAGGCGATCGCGTGGCTGGCGGGCCACCTCGCCGTGCGCGACGGCGCGATGCTCGTCGTCACCCACGATCGCTGGTTCCTAGACGCCGTCTGCACCCAGACCTGGGAGATCGCCGCGGCTGAGATCCACCAGTACGAGGGCGGCTACGCGGCCTACGTGCTCGCGCGCGCCGAGCGCGCGGCTGAGCGGGCGGCGCGCGAAGACAGACGCCTCCAGCTCGTGCGCAAGGAGCTCGCCTGGCTGCGCCGCGGACCGCCGGCAAGGACCTCCAAGCCCAAGTTCCGGATCGAGGCGGCCAACGCGCTGATCGCCGACGAGCCGCCCGCCCGCGACACGACGGAGCTGTTGAGGTTCGCCGGCTCGCGACTCGGCAACAAGGTGATCGAGGCCGAGGACGTCTCCTTCGGCTACGGCGAGCAGACCGTGATCGACCACGTCACATGGCGCCTCGGGCCCGGTGATCGCGTCGCGCTCGTCGGCGCCAACGGCTCGGGCAAGTCGACGCTGCTGGGGCTGCTGGCCGCCGAGCTCGAGCCGACCCACGGCCACGTCAAGCGCGGTCAGACCGTCAAGCTCGCCCACCTCGCACAGGAGGCGACCGAGATCACCGGCGATCGGACCGTGATCGAGTCGGTCGAGGAGATCCGCAGGCGCGCGACCCTCGCCGGCGGCGAGGAGCTCACGGCAGGCAAGCTCGCCGAGCGCTTCGGGTTTCGCGGCGACAAATCGCGGACCTTGGTCCGCGACCTCTCCGGCGGCGAACGCAGACGCCTGACGCTGATGCGCCTGCTGATGTCCGAGCCCAACGTGCTGCTGCTCGACGAGCCGACCAATGACCTCGACATCGAGACGCTGACCGCGCTCGAGGACCTCCTCGACCACTGGCCAGGCACGCTCGTGGTGGTGAGCCACGACCGCTACTTCATCGAGCGTGTCGCGGACAACGTGTTCGCGCTCGATGCGATCGGCGGCATCCGCCACCTGCCGGGCGGGATCGATCAGTACCTGGTCGAGATCGCAGCGCCCGCCGCGTGGTCGACGGTCGTCTCGAGCGCCACGCCAGCGGCCGGCGCCGAACGCCGGCCCAAGGCCGGAGCGCAGATCAGGCAGGCCCGCAAGGACGTGCAGCGGCTCGAACGCGAGCTGGAACGCAGCACCAACCGTGAGCGCGAACTGCACGAGCAGATGGCCGCAAGCGCGACCGACCACACCCGGCTTGGCGATCTGACGGCTCAGCTGGACGCGCTCGTCGTCGAGCGCGAGCGGCTCGAGTCGGAATGGCTCGAGGCCGCGGCGCTGGTCGACCCGCATTAGGGTCCGTTGGGGAATTAGAGTGTGGCGCGCCATAGCCGCCACCCAGCCGCTCACTCACTCGATGCCGTCCGACCCGCGTCCTGCCACCGCCACGGACGGCCCGTGGTTGCGATCGCATTGGCCGCTCGGGCTGGTGGTGCTCGCGGGCGCGGTGGTGCGCGTGCTGACGATGCTCGGCTACCCGCCGGCACTGCTGTTCCCGGACTCGTGGGGCTACATCGCGACCGCCTACTCCGGCGCCTTCGCCGGACTGCCGACCGTGCACCCGGTCGGCTACCCGGTGCTGATCCGACTGCTGACGCTGCCCGACCGCAGCCTCGCCGAACTGGTCGCCTTCCAGCACCTGGCCGGGATCGGCGTCGGGGTCGCGATCTACCTGGCGTTGATCCGCGCGCGGCTGCCCCGCTGGGCAGCCGCCGCTGCTGCCGCGCTGGTGCTGCTCGACGGCTACGCGATCACGCTCGAGCAGTACGTGATGTCCGACACTTTCTTCACGCTGCTGATGCTGGCGGCGGCGCTGGTGCTGGTCTGGCCGTTCATCGGTGCCGCGCCGAGGGCGACGCCGACGCCGCGTAGCCTGCTGGCGCGCGGATTCGTCTCCGGACTGCTGGTCGCACTCGCGACGCTCGTGCGCGAGGTCTCCCCCTTCACGATCCCGGTGTTCCTGGTGTACCTCGTCTGGGTGCGAGCGGGCTGGCGCCCGCTCGCCGCGTTCCTTGTCGCCGCCGCGATCCCGCTGCTCTGCTACAGCGCCCTGATCGACCACCGTTTCCACGTCTTCGGCCTGACCGCGACCCCCGGCTGGACGCTGTACGGGCGGGTCGCCGGCTTTGCCGACTGCAACGGCGTCAAGCTCGAGCCGGCGGCGCGAGGACTGTGCGAGACGAGTGCGCAGCGCGCAAGCCACCCGCGCACCCCCGACTGGTACATCTGGGGCCCGTCACCGGCGCAGCGGCTCTTCCACCCCGCGACCCAGCCGGTCTCCAAGGTGGCTCCGACCAACCAGGTACTCGAGTCGTTCTCACGCGCGATCATCCGTCAGGAGCCGCTTGACTTCCTCAGCGCGACGGTCGGCGACTTCCTGCGTTACTTCACCCCGGACGCCACCCCGTATAACGACGCGGTCAGCGCGACCACGCTGCCGAAGTCGGCCGGCGCCGAGGCGTCGAGTCCTGCGACGCAGCGCCGCGACCTACCGGGCGTGCATCCGTCGGTGCGCGCGCCTGCCGGGTTCGTGCGCGCCTACCGCGGCGTCATCCACGTGCCGCGGCCCGTGCTGGCGCTGCTCGCGCTCGCGGCGGTGCTGGCGGTCTGCCTGCGCGTGCCGGCGCGACGCGAGGTCTTTCTGCTGGTCGGCAGCGCGCTCGTGATCCTGCTCGGCACGGCCGCGTCGGGCGGCTTCGCGCTGCGCTACCTGCTGCCCGCCGTGCCGCTGCTGGCGATCGGCGGGTCGCTGGCAGTCGCGCAGTTGAGCGCTGGGGCCCGGCGGCCACGGCGGGCGCGGCGCGCCCGCTAATCAGCCGGGCCGAGCGCTGCGAGCGCGTCGGCCGCGTCGTCGTAGTGGACCATCTCGATGACCTTGCCGTCGCGGAACGTGGCGAGGTTGCCGGTCCGCTGCGGCGCCGGATCCTCGGCGGTCGGTGCGGGCTGCATGATCACGACGACGCGCTCACCGGCGCTGACGACGTCAATCAGTTCCGGCAGCGGTCCCTGGCGGCGCCGCGGGGCGCTTCGCATCCAGCGGAGCGCCTGCTCGCGGTTCTGGCAGCCCTCGGCGGGATCGCCGCCGTGCCACTTGACATCCGGATCGAGCAGCTCGGCGATCGTGTCGAAGTCGCCGTGCGCAACGGCGTCGAAACCGCGTCTCGCGAGCTCTGCGTAGCTGTCGGTCATCTCAAGCCTTCATCATCGCAGTCCGCGCTGGGCCGACAAGCCCTTCCTGCAGTCGCCTGACCGCGTCGAGGTGGTCGCCCGTCCAGAGCACACGCACTCCGGTGGCGGTCTGGTTGCCGTCGCCGTCGCGGAGATCGTTGGCGACCGCCTCGACGAGGCGGCCGTCGGCGTCTGCGTCGGTCGGTAGCGGCTCGGGCACGTCGGCGGCACCGCTCAGGCTGGCCGCGAAGCGGTCGTACCAGGCCGTGAGGTGCTCAGCCGTCGCGAGCAACTCCTGCCGCGCCGCGGCGCGATCGCCGTCGCGCGCCGGCGCATGGCCGTCGCCGTCCCACAGGTCGAGCACCGCGTCGGCCGCAAGCCGGACGCCGACCACCCCGCTGACGAGCGCCGTCACGTCGGTCAGCGGAACGCGCTTGGCACCGCGCTCGGTGAGGTAGCCGCGGAACGTGTCGTCGAGGCGGCGCGCCGACGCGGCAGCCTTCAGCGCGAACGTCCGCGGTGGCTCCGTCTTCGGTCCGTGGGCCTGGCAACACGCAACCCCATAGGCGACCGCCTCCGCGAGGTAGCTGCTGCTGTCCACGTACGCGCGGCCGAGCGCCCGCCCGAGGTCGGCGGCGGCCCCGCGCGGCCAGAACACTAGTCCGACGGCGAGGCTGACGGCGCAGCCCAGGGCGACGTCCTCAACCCGCACGAGTCCGAGCTTCCAGCCGGCGGGGATCAGCAGGTTGAACAGGATCAGCAGCGTTACGGTGAAAGCGGCCTGGCCGGCGGCGAAGGAGATCGCCGTCGGCGCCAGACCCCCGAAGAGGACGGCGATCGGCAGCAGCACCCACAGCACCGTCGTGTTGGTGCCGATCAGCGCGACGATCACACCGCCGACGAGGAATCCGGCGGTGGTGCCGAGCAGGCCGCGCATCGCGTTCTGGCCGGTGCTGAGCGCGTTGGAGCGCAGCACGGCGAGCGTCCCGAAAACCACCCAGAAGCCGTGTTGGACGGACGTCAGCTCGGCCACGAGCACCGCCACACCCAGGCCGGTGGCGCCGCGGAGGCTGTTGTGCAGCCAGGACGAACTCGGCTCCGCGTGCGCGCGCGCCCGCTCCCAGGCGGAGCTCAACGGTCCCGTGAAGCCGGCGGGCTGGCGTCCGAGCAACCGCTGGAGCCAGGTGCGACGCCCGGCGGCCGCGGCGAACGCGACGTTCGACGCGACCTGGTCGGTGATGTAGGCGAGCTCCTGCGCGCGGAAGCCCGGATCGAGCGCCGAGATCACCGCGGTGGCGGAGACATGGCCGTTGCCGGCCCGCGGCTGCGCCTGGGCGGCCGGCAAGCTGGTGGTGTGCTGCTCGAGCTCGCGCAGCGCCGCGTGGAGCTGATCGCGCGCGGCTCGGAGGTCACCGGCCTGCGCGCCTTCGGAGCCGAGTACCGACGCGGCGCAGTCGAGTACGTTGGCGGCGGCGAGTTTGACCCCGCACACGGCCCGGTCCGGGTGCGGCGGCCGGATTCGTAGGCCGCTGCGGAGCACGACGGCACTCAGCCAGCGCAGCTCGTCGACCAGCCGGATCTCAGCTCGCGCCTTGGTGCTCAGACCGGTGGGACGGTAGGGCGTTCCGAGGAACAGCTTGTCGAGCGCGCCCACGGCGGCGTCGGCGTCGGCGCGGGCCCGCAGGTTGGCGGCCTCCAGCTCGGCGCCGCCGTCGAGGACCCATGCGATCTCGGCGCGGATCCGCGCCGCCAGCGCGCGGCAGGCCGCGATCGCGCGCAGCTCGACCGGGAAGGCCACAGCCGAGGGCCACAGAAATGTGATCGCGAAGAGCGAGACGACGGCGGCCATCCCCCAGCCGGCGACCCGATCCGGGATCTGCGACGCGGTCCCGGGAACGGTGACCGGCAGGATGAACGACAGCAGCAGCGGCGTGGTCGCGCTCGCGATCACCGAGCTGACGACACCACTGAACAGCACGGCGAAGGCGACGATGAACATGCCGATCGCCGCGAGCGCGGTCGATTGCGACACGAGCGTGCCGAGGCAGATGAACAGGGCACATGTGACTCCAAGCAAAGCCTGGGACCGCAGGCGATCGAGCCGCGATCCGGAGAAGTCCACGAGCAGCAGCATCGCGAACGACCCGAACGCGAGGAAGTACGACATCTCCGGGTTGGCAATCACCCTGTCCCCCAGCGCGAACAGCGCCGGCATCAGGATCGCGGCCCGCCCAGCGCGCCGCAGCGCGCCGTACCCGGGGTCGTGCGCGTGCAGCCACTCGACGAGGCCTGTCCAAGAGAGTTGATTGGCGGTCACTGTCGGCAGGCCAGGAATCTAACCCGGCCGTCAAGCGATGATCAAGCTCCGTACACGATTCCCCGTACCCTCGGCGTGACCAGATGAAGATCGATTACGGAGACATGCATGCCTGACCCGCCCCAACGGCCGCCGCGGCGCAAGGTGGCCGTCCACTCGACATCGCGGCTCAGTCCGCGCCTCGTTCGGATCGTCGCCACCGGCGAGCTGGAGGCGTGGGACCCCGGACAGCCGGGCGCGCATTTCAAGGTGTTCGTCCCGCAGGACGGTTCGGAGGAGCTCGCGATGCGCACCTACACGGTGCGGAGCTTCGAGCCCGAACCGGGTGCGCTGACGATCGACTTCGCCCTGCACAGCGACGGTCCGGCCACCGCCTGGGCGCAGCGCGCAGAGCCGGGCGAGCGATTCCAGGTCTCGGGAATGGGCCGCTCTGGCTTTGTGCCCGAAGCTTTGAGCGAATGGTGCGTGTTCCTCGCCGACCACGCCGCCCTCCCAGCCGTGACCGCGATCGCGGCGAAGCTGCCCGCCGGACTGCGCGCGATCGTGATCGTCGAGCTGCAGGACGCAGAGGATGCGGCCGCGCTCGAGTCCAGCGCCGACCTGGAGGTGCGTTGGCTGATCGAGTCCGGCGCACCGTGCGAGCAGCTGGTCACGGCCACGCGTGAGCTCGCGCTGCCGACCGGTGAAGGCCAGGTCTGGGTCGGCTGCGAGGCGGGCTCGATGCGCGAGATTCGCGCCCAAATGCTCGACGAGCAGCAGTTGCGTCCGGGTGCGCTGCACACGCGCGCGTACTGGAAGCAGGACGTCGCCAACCACTCCGATCACGACACGGGCGAGGACGACTGAGGGCGGCGCGTGTAACCGAGCGCCTTGCGGCACTGCGGCTGCGCGACCTGAGGCTCGTCTTCGGCGCGACCCTCGTCTCCGGTCTCGGCGACGGCATCGTCGGGGTGGCCCTGGCCTTCGCGGTGCTCGATCGGACGCACTCGGCGACCGATCTGGGCATTGTGCTGGCGGCGAAGCTGATCGCCTCGATCACGGTGACGTTCGTCGGGGGTGTCGTCGCCGACCGCGTGAGCCGGCGGCTGGTGATGATCGTCGCCGACCTCGTGCGGCTCGTCAGCCAGGGGATCATCGGTGTGCTGCTGATCAGCGGCCACGCGACGCTTGTGGAGATCGTGGTCTCACAGGTGGTGCTCGGCGCCGCCACCTCCTTCTTCTGGCCCGCATCGAGCGGGTTGGTGCAGGCGGTCTCGGGCGAATACGCACAGGAGGCCAACGCGCTGCGGGTGATGGCGAGCTCCGGCTCCGGGTTGCTGGGGCCGGCGATCGGGGCGGCGCTGGTGGTCGGCATCGGCGCCCCGTGGGCGATGCTGTGCGACGGCGCCAGCTATCTGCTGAGCGCGCTGCTGCTCGCCGGAGTGAGCGTCTCGGCGCTGGTCGCGTTCGAGCGCAACCGGCAGCAGTCGAGCTTTCTGGCGGAGATGCGCGCGGGCCTGCGCGAGGTCACCAGCCGCCGCTGGCTCTCGACTGAGATCGTCTACATGTGCCTCGGGAACGTGTTAGCGGCATCGGTTCCGGTGCTGGCGCCGCTGATCTGCAGGCAACACTATGGGGGCGCCGCGGCCTACGCCTCGCTCTCTGTCGTGTTCGCCGTCGGCATGCTCGTCGGCGGCGCCACGATGCTCGGCTTCAAGCCACGCCATCCGCTGCGGGCTGGCGTGCTCGCCTATACGCCGGCGATGCTCCCGGGGGTGGCGCTGGGCCTGCACCTCCCCATCTATGTCGTCGACGTGCTGCAGTTCGTATCTGGCGTGGGCATGACCATGTCCAACACCTTCCTCTGGACGGCGATGCAGGAGCAGATCCCGGCGGAGGCGATGTCACGCGTGAGCTCCTTCGAGTACGGCGGCTCGCTGTCGGTGATGCCGATCGGCTACGCCCTCGCCGGGCCGCTGGCTGTCGCGCTCGGACCGGGGCCGGCGCTGATCGCGATGTGCGGCGCCGCCGTGCTACTGAATCCGCTGGTGCTGCTGGTGCGCGACGTGCGCAACCTCACCCGAGTGGGAGCTTGAGGCTCAGCAGCCGTCCTGGCTTGGTGCTCGTCGCCGCCCAGATGACGCCAGATGAGGCCGTCGCAAGGGCGGCGCGCCGGTGTGGAGTGTTGAACGTCTGAAGCGCACCGCCGCGGGTGACGCGGTAGATGTGGCCGTGATCGAGCGCGCCCAGGTAGAGCGCGCCTCTGGCTACAAGGGCCCCGTCGGCCTCGGATACCTGCACCCGCCGGATGATGCGATCGGTGCGCGGATCGATCATTGAAACCGTGGTCTCACCGCTCCCGTTGGTCGCGGAGGGCGCAGCGGCGAGCGCCCACACCAGACCGCCGCCGCTGATCACACGGTAGACCGCGAGCGGTTGACCAGCCTGCTCGATCGCGCGGATCCTAAGGCGCGTGGTATGCGGTGCGAGTAGCCCGATCCCGTCAAGATCCTCAGCGACCCAGGTGCCGTAGCGGTCGGTGGTCGTACTGTTGTCCTCACTCGGCGTGGGCACCATCCGCACGAGCCTGCCCGTCCGCGCGGCGATCTGAGCGAGCCAGCCGCGTGCGGTGGACACCCACACACAACCATTCGCGGAGCTCAGGCTTACCGGCAGGAAGCGGCGGTCGTGTCGAACGATCGGCGTCGGGAGTCGTAGACGGACGCTGGCAGTGGCACGGCCGGTCGCCGCGTCAAGACCCGCCTCCCGCACTGCTCACCCGAGTGAGCGGATGACCTCGGCGTGCTCGCGCATCGTCTCGTCGCCGTCCTGTCCGGGCTGACGACCGAAGCCGCAGTACATCGCCACGCCGAAGTCCTTCAGGTAGCGGGAGGCGGTCTGGTGCCGACGGCGAAGCCCCGGCGAGCCGTCGAGCGGCAAAACGATTCCAAGGAACACGCGCGCGGCCCGCGGCTCGAGGTCGACCAGCGGGCGGAAGAAGGAGCGGTCCTCGCTGCGCAGGTAACGCGGGCCGGCGAGGTGCAGCCAGTCGACCGTGCGCCCGGACTCGGCGACGGCGAAGTTGGCCATGCGCACCAGCACCTGGTAGTCGCGGGCCTCATACATCGGCCACTCGGGGAAGGTGCCGTAGCAGAGGTGGTAGCCGACGAGCGTCTCCTCCGGGATCAGCCGCGTCAGGCGCGTGACCGGACCGGCGAAGCGCTCCCAGGCGCCCTCGTCGGTCCAGGCGAGCACGCACTCGATGTCCTGCGTCTCGTACGCGCAGTCCCACTGGATCGCGAGCTCCTCGGGCGGGATCGCGTCAAGCAGGCGCGGCAACTCGCGCGCGACCAGGTCCTCGTAGCCGGCCTGCGCCCTGGGGTAGTCGCTCGCGAAATCGGCCTTGAAGGCGTTCATCGCGCTCGCCGGGAACGGCAGGCCTACCTGGAAACGCAGGCCGTCCGGGATCGCGCCGGCATCGCGCAGCTCCTTGAATAGCTGGTAGGACTCGATCGCGACGTCGATCCGCGGCCAGTGGTCAAAGCGGACTCGCTCGACTCCCTCCTTGACGGTGAACACCGGCGTCTCATAGGCGTGGCGCGGCAGGCCGGTCGGGGATTCGGTCTCGGAGACGACGACGATGTCCGCGCTCTTGCGGATCAGCTGTTCGCGCTCGAAGCTGACCCAGCCGGCCATCGGCCCGGTCTCGCCGTCGGGCAGCGCGAAGACCAGCTCGCCGAACAGCTCGGCCCCGGCGCGGAAGGCATGCTCGGCCGAGGCGGCGGGAAGGCTGCCCACCAGCAGCATCTTGGCGTTCACGCGTCGTTCAGCCATCCGACCTCCGTCTGACGTCAGGGGACCCAGAGCGCGGATCATAACCCGCTGCCGAGGCGTCGGACCCTGCTGGGAGACTCGCGGCCAGTCAAGTCGCTTTCAGGTCTGCCGCATCCCCGGATCGAGTCGCTGAACGGGACTGCGCGAGAGGAGAACAGCATTGAAGGATCGGCCCCCGGGCCAGAGCAGCAGCAGCCGGCATCGGCGCAGGGACAGATGGCGCCGGATCCGCTGCGCCACCACAAGCACTACCAGGGCGATCGACCCGGTTCGCCGTACGCCGACGGCAGCAGCTTCATGGAGCGCATGTCAGAGAGAGTCGCCTCCGGAATGGGCACGGTGCCGTTCCTGATCATCTCGACGGCCCTAATCCTCGCCTGGGTGTTCGCAAACGGGGCCGTGCACTACATCGACATCACGGTGAAGCACATCGAGCACGGCAAGCAGTTCGACCCCGAGCCCTGGATCCTGCTGAACCTCGTCTTCTCGGCTGTCGCCTTCTTCACCGGCGCGCTGGTGATCATCGCCCAGAAGGCCCAGACCCGGACCGACAAGGCCAACGAGGAGGCCGCAGCCAAGCACCGTGACGAGCTCAACAAGATTCAGACCGACCTGTTGCAGCAGAACACCGACATGACCGACCAGATCCACAAGCTCACAACGCAGCTGCACACGCTGACCGAACAGGTTCACGCCGCGACCTGCGGACCGAGGGCATCAAGCTGACCTGAGCGCGGCGCGGGCGTGGCTCCGACAAACTGACGTGATGAACAACGGCGTCCACGAGTACGACGCGATCATCGTCGGTGGCGGCCACAACGGCCTGGTCGCGGCGACGCTGCTGGCGCGCGCCGGGAGGCGGGTGGTGGTACTCGAGAAGCTCGATCACCTCGGCGGTGCGGCGGTGTCAGAGAGCCCGTTCGCAGGCGTGGACGTGCGCCTGTCGCGCTACTCGTACCTGGTCAGTCTGTTCCCTCGCGAGTTGCTCGCGACGCTCGGTGTCGAGCTCGAGCTGCGCCGGCGCCGGCCGGCGGCCTACCCGCCGAACCATGCTCCGGAGCTCTACGCGCTGACCGAGCGCGTAGCCCGCGCAGTGGCTCCTACGCTGTTACAGCCGCTGCGCTCACGTGCCGAGCTGCGCGCGCTGGTCGGCGATGACGCTGCCTGGGAGGCGCTCTTTGAGCGGCCGCTGTCGGAGCTGCTCGAGCGCAGCGTCGCGGACGACCTGACGCGAGGGATCGTCGCGACCGACGCGCTGATCGGGACCTTCGCCGCGCTCGATGATCCCGGGCTTGCCCAGAACCGCTGTTTCCTCTACCACGTGATCGGTGACGGGACGGGCGCGTGGGACGTGCCCGTCGGTGGTATGGGCGCGCTCACAGCGGGCCTGGTGAGAGCGGCGCTGCTGGCTGGTGCGGAGCTCAGAACCGGTGTCGAGGTGACGGCCGTTCACGCGGGCCCCGGCAGGGTCCAGGTCGAGTCGGCCGCGGGTGAGACGGCTGCGGGCGAGACGGCTGCGGGTGAGACGGCTGCGGGTGAGACGTTCGTCGGTACGCACCTGTTGGCGAACGTCGCTCCGTCCGTGCTGGCGGGCCTGCTGGGCGATCCGATGCCGACTCCGGCGCCCGAGGGTTCGCAGCTGAAGCTCAACATGGTTCTGACGCGGCTGCCGCGGCTGCGCGACAACTCGACACGCCCGGAGGACGCGTTCGCCGGTACGTTCCACGTGAACGAGGGGTACTCACAGCTCGGGGCCGCGCACGCCCAGGCGACGGCCGGGCAGATCCCGGCGGTCGTGCCCGCCGAGGCCTACTGCCACTCGCTCACTGATGCATCGATCCTGTCGCCGGCGCTGGCGGCCGCTGGTGCACAGACGCTGACGGTGTTCGCGCTGCACATGCCCGCAAGGCTGTTTCGGCATGAAGGCGCGAAGGCGCTGGCCGTCGAGGCGACGCTCGCGTCACTCAACTCAGTCCTGGCCGAGCCGATCGAGGATTGCCTGATGCTCGACGCCGACGGGCACGCCTGTCTGGAGGCACGCACGCCGGTCGAGCTCGAGGCGGAGCTTGGTCTGCCGGGCGGCAATATCTTCCACCGCGAGCTGAGCTGGCCCTTTGCCGAGCTACCCGAGGAGGTCGGCCGCTGGGGCGTCGAGACGAGTCGACCGAACGTGTGGATCTGCGGTGCCGGCGCGCGCCGCGGTGGCGGGGTCAGCGGCATCCCCGGGCACAACGCGGCGATGGCGGTGCTGGCCACGTAGGTTCGGGTGGATATGCTGGCGTCATGGATCTCGGCGAACCCGCAGCGTATGAGGTACTGGAGCCCGGCACCCCGGTCTACAGCTCCGACGGTGAGGAGATCGGGAAGGTGACCCACGTCCTCGCCGACGAAGCTGAGGACGTGTTCGACGGAATCGTGATCGGCGAGCACCGCTTCGGCAGGGAGCACCGCTTCGCCGACGCCGACGACATTGACGCGATCTACGACCGCGGCGTTGTGCTCAAGCTCGACGCAGCCGCCTGCGCGCAGCTTCCGGAGCCGTCAGCCAACCCGGCGGTGATGCGCGACGACCCGGCCGAGTCGGAGTCGGAGTTCCGCCACCAGAAGCTCACGCGCGCCTGGAACCTGATCTCCGGCAAGTCCTGACGTCGGCGATCGTCCGATGCCGGTAGAAGCGTGTCTGAACGGAGGACGGACCCGGGCCGAGCACGCCCGAGTGCCGCTGACGCCGGCCGAGCTCGCCGACGACGCGCGCGCGGTTCGAGCGGCCGGGGCATTCGCGGTGCACGTGCATCCGCGTGACCGACAGGGGCTTGAGACGATGGACGCGAAGGCAAGCGATGCCGCGGTCGCGGCGATCCGGGCTGCCATCCCGGGGTTTCCGGTCGGCCTGTCGACGTCGGTCGCGATCGATCCCGACCCGTTCGCCCGCGCAGCGGCGATCCGGAGCTGGCGACAGCGACCCGACTTCGTCGCCGTGGGTGTCTCCGAGGTCGGGTGGGCAGGAATCGCACGCACGGCGCTGCACGCCGGCATCGCCGTCGAGGCCTCGTTGACCGCTCCCGCGGACGCCGAGGAGTTGCGGCGCAGCCCCTTCGCACACCAGGTCCTCAGAGCGCTCGTCGAAGTTGAGGGCGGCGCTGATGACGCCCGTGCGATCGCCCAACTGGTGCCTGAGGGCGTGCCGCAACTCTGGCACGGCTCGGGCGAACGCACCTGGGAGGTGATCGCAGCCGCCGCTGAAGCTGGGGTCGACGTGCGAGTCGGACTCGAGGACGTCTTGGTGCTAGCCGACGGCCGTACCGCGGCGGACAACGCCGAGCTGGTCGCTGCTGCGGTCGCGCTCCTG
>DATKSM010000090.1:0-9038 GCA_035531655.1 Solirubrobacteraceae bacterium | reverse complement strand
GCTGACATGCCCACGCTGGTCAATGCCCTGCGGGCTCGCGACCGCCAGCTGGGACTCCTCAAGCCTGAGGACGATCGGCAGGTCGCGTAGTCGTCATCGAGCCGTCGCTGAATTTCAACAACGAACGGGACATCCCCAAAGTCGGCGAGAGATCCGATGCCCGTAAGCTATTGACAGGATTGGCTCCTCAGGCTGGATTCGAACCAGCAACCCTCCGGTTAACAGAATAACGCCGGTACTCTCTGATGTTGGTTCTTCGTGCGTCTGGCTCGGATGCGCGGGCGGTGGTACCGGGTGTTCGGCGAAAAATTGTTCACTGATTGTTCACTGCCCGCGACAACGGACAGGCGGCGTCCGCGCAAGCAGCCCGACCTCTGCCACACTCGGCAGGAACCGAGGCGGCTCACCCATTTCCTGTTGATACACGAAACGCCGCAGCAGCTGAGCGCCCACCGCCGATGGACCTGTCAGCACGCCCGCGCGACGTGAATCCAGGTGACGGCCACGGGCAGATCCCGTAAGCTGGACGTAAGAGGAGGTCGGTCCATGGCAGCCCTTGATTGGTCTCAGTGTCAGGCCGTCGAGAGTGTCCCGGGAAAGGTGAGCGGCGCTTGGGTGTTCAAAGGCACCCGGACACCGGTCGGTGTCGTCTTCGAGAATCTCGAAGACGGGCTGACGATTGACGAGGTACTGGAGCAGTTCCCGGTCACCCGTGACCAGGTCAGGGCCGTCCTGGAGTTCGCCGCCCGCAGTCTCGACGCGCCGGTGTCAGCACGCTGATGCGGGTCCTGTTCGACAACGGCACGCCGCGTGGCGTAGCAGCGGCTCTGACCGATCACGTCGTTGAGGAAGCCCGAACGCACGGTTGGGATACGCTACAAAATGGCGATCTGCTGGACGCTGCTGAGGCGGCCGGCTTCGAAGTCTTCGTCACCACCGACCGAAACCTGCGCTATCAGCAGAATCTGACCGGGCGGAAGATCGCCATCGTGGTTCTCAGCAAAGGGCGATGGCGCCTAATCAGGGCCAAGCTTCGTGAGATCGCCGCTGTCGTGGCGGCGGCGACGCCGGGTAGCTTCGCCGAAATTGACATCCCGACTGCGTGAGATTGTCCCTGCGGGTACATGCATTCGGACTGACGTTCTGAGCAGGCCTTACCTACTGTCCCTGCTGACAGTTCCGCTCTCGTTGGCCAAGGATGCACCACACCCCCCGCCGGGTTGCCGCACGGGACGCCGGCCCGCTCGTCTTCGTCCTGGAAGTCGGCGGGCTCCATCACCGGTACGACCGCCGCGCCGCGTAGTCGGTCGCCCCGTCACGTCGTCGGCACCCGCGCCCGCGATCGCTGCTCCTCCGACGATGACGCACGGAAGGACAGCGCTTCCAGCGCCGCAGATGACGATAGGAAGCATTAGGCAACATAAGGTCCCTTCTCGGACCCGGATCCCGGTGCCCTCTGGGTGTCCTCAGCGCGCGGGACGGCCCGTCCGAACCCCTAGTACGGCGCAGATTACTGCCCTGACTGGCAGGTGATCAACCACAATCGACTTGGCTGCAACGAGGAGACACCGAGAAGAGACACCGACACGGCACACCTCGGCCGTGTCGGCGGACTGGCGGACAGTGGTGGAGCAGCAGGGGTCAGCAGGCCTCGCCAGAGCTGTTCACGATGGACGGCTCCAGATCCGGCGGGGTGCGCGCCGGCCGCGGCGCCGGGATTTCCGACGGGAGCCCCGGGTGGCGCAGGACCCGGCCGATGACGGCGGCCGTCTCGATCAGCGCCACCAGGCGCAGCCGCCCGCCGCACCGCGGACACGCCAGCACATCGAATCCGAAGGTTCGCTGCATCAAGGCCGCCCAGCGCAGGCCGCGCGCCCGCGGCGCAGATTCCCGCTCACCGGCCGCGCGCGCCTCGCCGGGGCCCGGGTCACGACCGGCACGCTCGTGCGGGACCACCTCAGCCCGCCAGGCAGAGCGGGCCCCCAGCACGCCGTAGTACAGCAGCAGGTTGACGCGCGGCCGCGGCACCAGCACCGCCAGCCGCTCGAGCAGTTCCACCGCGTGAACACGAGATGGGTCGTCCCATCGCGCCACGGCCGCTTCAGCGCGAGCCGCACCTGCCCCTCAGCCGTCCGGGTCACGCGCTCGGCCGCGACCGGCGGCCGCAGCGTGTATTCGACGTGATCCCGCACGATCCGGTACAGCACGTCGCTGCCCGGCGATCGCGGCTCGTAGGCGGGCGAGGATCGGCGCATCCGCCACGGCGGCGCACGTGGCATGCCACGACCCGTCCGGCGAATTCCGGCGCATATGCGCGTCAGCGCGCCGAACGATGGCAGAATCTGCGATCGGCGGCAGCCGAGGCGATCGCAGGACACATCACGATCGAGTGGCTGGCGAGATCGACGAACGAGGTCGGTAGGATGCCTGGAAAGAAGACGCCGAGGATGGTCGGGCCGACCGCGCCAAGGTACCGGACTTCGCGCTCGTATCGAAGTCATCGATCGAAGGCTTGTCGGCTGAGCGGGACCCTGGGCTCAGAATCCAGTCCTGGGTCTGTCATCGCCTCGCCTTCTTCGTCGCGCGCTCTTCGTCGCGCGCGCCGGCAGCGGCCTCGAGGAGTTGCGCCATCCCGGAGAACAATGCCGCCAACGTCGAGGCGGTTTCGGGCGGCGCCTCGATGACCAGCCCACCCGAGACGGTGCGACGAACCGTCAGGCCTGAGACGAGGCGCGTGATGTCGTCGGCCGATGGTATCGGCTCCGATACTGGCACCGTTTCGGCCGGCGCATCGCGCGATTCATCGGCGGCCGCCATCACCGCGTCAATGGCACCCGCGGCCGTCGCGTCCTCGGCATCCGTGCTGGCGGCGCGAATCTGGGCCGGCTCGAGCGCCGGCGCGACGATCCGCTCGATGCGGCTGAGAAAGCTGCCCGATCGTGCGAAGACCACTTCGTCGGACGTCCCGTCGAACAGCCCCGTGAAGAGCGCCTGCTTGGATCCGACAATGTCCGCAATCCTGGACTCGATGCCGGGCTCGCTCACCAGGTTGTAGACGTCGATCGGGCGGCGCTGGCCGAGGCGGTGGATCCGGCCGATGCGCTGCTCCAGCACCGCCGGATTCCAGGGAAGCTCGAGGTTGATGCAGGCGCTCGCGGCCCGTTGCAGATTGAGGCCGACGCCGCCGGCATCGGTCGCAAACAGCACGCGGCAGGCGGGATCGTCGTGAAAATCCACGATGTTCTGGGTGCGCCGCTTCTGGCCCTCCGCACCAGTGAAGAACGCCGCTCGGACGCCCGCACGCGCGAGCGGGTCGCGCGTGGCCCAATAGGCGAGCCGGAGCATCCGCCGCCACTGACTGAACACGACGACTTTGCGACCCTGGGTCAGCGCGAGTTGAGCGATCAGCTCGCGCAGTTCCACGAGCTTCGGGCTTGAGAGGCCTTGCAGCGTGAAATCCGTGGGCCGCTCGATCCGCGACAGGTCGGGCCAGACGCTCTCGAACCGTAATTGGGCGAGGCCGTTGGCGATGATGCGCTGCGTCGTGAGCAGCGACATCAGACGCAGGAACTCCGCCTGCCCGAGCGGGCGCCGCTTCGCGCGGCCGAGGATCTGCGCGATCGGCAGATTGAGCGCGTCGTGCTCGTCGATCTGCTCCGGCGTCATCTCGATCGGCATTCGTGTATCGGTCCGCGCCGGCAGCTGCGAGAGCACCTCTTGCCGCACGCGACGGACCATGCACGTCGCCAGACGGATCCGCAGTGTGTCGAGATGCCGCGCGCCGCCAATCTCCGCCTTGCCATCCACGAGTGTCGTGTGCCAGGCAGCCAGGCGCCACTTCGGCTCCAGCGCGAAGTCGTCGACCCACTCGACAATCGACGCCAGCTCGTCGAGCCGGTTCTCCATCGGCGTGCCGGTCAGCACCAGCCGGTACGGCGGATCCAAGCGCTTCACCGTGAACGCCGTCTTGGTCGCCCAGTTCTTGATCCGCTGCGCCTCGTCGAGCACGACTATGTCCGGTGCCCACTCGCGAACGACCTCGATATCGCGAAGCAGCTGCTCGTAATTCGCCAGCAGGAACCCCCGCCGACGCGCCTCGAACGCGCCGCGCCGCTGGCCGGGCGCGCCCTCGACGATGGCGGCCGGTGCGTCGGTGAACAACTGCCACTCCCGCAGCCATTGCGGTTTGAGCGCGGCGGGGACCACGAGCAGGCCGCGGCGGACGCGGCCGGCGTGCCAGAGCGCATGGCAGGCGGCGATGGCCTGCGCGCTCTTGCCGAGACCCATGTCATCGGCCAGGAGCAGACGCCCTCTGGCCAAGAATTGTTCGACGCCGTCGCGTTGATAGCGATAGAGCGGTTGCTTGAGGCTCCGCAGCGCACGCTCCAGCGGCTTCCGCGCGCTCGCGGTCTCGATCTGGTGTGTCAGGCGGGCCCGCTCTTGTTGCAGCAAGGCATGCAGGGCCGGCTCGCCGTCGCCGTCGCCGAGCACCGCGAGCAAGCGATCCACCAGCGCGAGCCTCGGCTCCGATTGCTCGGGAACGACGATCCCCCATGCATGTCCGGCAGCCGGGCGAACCCAGCGCCTCAGATCGCGCGCCGGCGTGCCATTGACCCAACGAACACGCGCCAGCCAGTCGCCGGGTCCGGTCAGCGGGCGGACCGGGTCCCAACGCAGGGACGACGTCGCGGGGGCCGGTTCCCGCTCGCGGCGCCTCCGCGCCGAGCGGGCATGCTCGAGGACCGCCACGAGGTGCTTGCAGAGACCCAGGGAACCCCGGAGGAAATCGGCGCAGTCGCAGCTTCCGTCGAATGGATCGAGCTGACGGAGCAACACGCGGTACGGCCGCGCGCGCGATCCGCGGCGACGGGCGGCGTAGAGGCCCAGCACCTGGTGCCGTGGCCGTGCCGCGATTTGGATATCATCGATATGAGCGGAGGCGCAACGACGCAGGATCGCCTCGAGCGCCTCGCGTTGAACCGGCCAGTCGCCTCCTCGCGTGACCGCGAAGACGTGGCGCACGACGCGATCGGGCGGCAGGCGACCTGTTCGCCGATGCGCGCGCGCCAGCAACGTCTCGTAGGCCTCGCGCTCGGTCATCACGGCATCCGGCACCGGTTCGGCATGAGGGCTCGGTAATCTGGGACGATCAGTCTTCAGTGGCATCGAGCCCAGCCCTCCGAACGCCGACCTCGTTCGGCTCCAGCGCGAAGAGTCGACGCACGGCGTCGGAGACTCGTGCCTGCAGGTCAGGCGACAGTCTCCCGAGCTCCCACCTACTGAGGCTGGAGGTGACCGTGAGAAGGCGAGGGCTTCTGATCGTCGCCACCTGCGGCGTCCGCTCCTGCAGGCGGAGGTAGGCGATGTTGTGCGTCGGGTCGTAGCCGAGCTGCATCGTCAAGCTCCTTCCGTACCAAAGTACTTCACAATGATGGCGATCACCAGCCAGCCGCCGCCTTACAGGACCGCGCAGGCTTCGACCTGCTTCGACGTATAGCGACGGCCGCGCCACTCGCCCTCGAATATGAAGTTCCGTCGGAAGCCTGTCCGGCCGAACTTCGCCGAACACTACTCTCCGCCTTCAACCGTGGCCACCACCTCCGGTTCGGTGGCACCGCGCTCCCGCCAGACGATCCCGTGCGTGCGAGTGAAGGCGAACCGTCATGCAAGACCCTTGGCTGACATCTGCGCATGATGCGGGAGCACCAAGTGACGGAGAATCGTATCGAGAATGCCGTCGAGGTCTCGAGCCAGATCCTCCGCCAGGAAGCGCAACACGAGGTAGCCGTTTTCCTGGAGGAGCTGGTCCTTCTGCCGGTCTCGACGATAGGCCGCCGCATCGCCCAAGTGCAAGGCTCCGTCGATCTCGATGGCCAGAGGCGGCTCTGCACACAGCAGGTCGACTTCCGTCCGGCCGCGGCCGCCGAAGGGGATCGCCAGTTCGGCGTTCAGCCGGAATCGTCCACGCGTGGCTTGAAGTGTTTCGAGCCGCCGATAGAGAAAGGCCTCGCTCGCACTTCGGGCGCGCCCGGCGCCCTCCGCGTCTGCCGGGATGGGCTGCACCGCCGCCACGAACAAGCGACCGAGCGGGACATCCACGCCGTCGCGCACGAGTCGGCGCACGCTCGCCGCGTAGTCGCGCTTCCAGAGGGGATCCGAGGGTAGCAGCACGTCCGCGGGCCACCCCGGAATCGCGCTGGCCGGCAGGAGGATTTCGTAACCAAGCGCCTCGTATCCGTGGCAGCGGCGGTCGAACATCCGGGACAGCATGGGCACATTGAGGTCCGCGTAGTCGTAGACCCGAACGTCTCGCTTGCCATCGCAGAGCCGATGCAATCGGCCCACATATTGGGCGACCGTCCCGCGCCACGAGATGGGAAGGGTCAAGAACAGCGTATCGAGGCGTGCGTCGTCAAATCCTTCGCCAATGTACTTGCCCGTTCCGAGGAGCACACGTTCTTCATCTGCTGGTATCGCGCCCACGTGTGTCGCCACGGCCTCCCGCTCCTTCTTGCCTCGGCCTCCTCGCAGCGTGACCACGTGGCGGACGCGTCCGCTCAACTCTCTCGCAAGCCATGCGAGGTGCTCCTGACGTTCCGTCAGAATCAACGGCGACCGCCCGGCCCGCACGGCGTCGAGCACATCGTCACAGATGGCCCGATTGCGAGCTTCGTCTTGAACGAGCGCGGCGTACAGGGACTGGAACAGCCGTCGTTTGTCCGATCCCTCGAGGTCAGCGGGGACGAAGGTCGTTGGCCGAACGATGACGCTGTGGCTGAATGGCCGCAGGGCCGCCTGGGCCCTGGCATCGACCCGATGCCGGACGGGCCCGCACTGCATGAAGATGATCGGGTGGTGACCGTCTTTGCGCGTGATGGTCGCCGATAAGCCGAGCACGAACCGTGCCTTCACGCGACGGGCCACCTGTTCGAAGCTCTGAGCCGACAGGTGATGGCACTCATCGACTACCAGGTGGCCGTAGTCGCCCACGCGGTCATCGACGACGCCTCTGCGGGCCAAGTTCTGGATGATGGCGACATCGATCCGCCCGGTCGCCTTGTTCCGGCCGCCTCCGATTCGTCCAATTGACGACTTCGGCACGTTCAGGAATGTCGAAAGACGCTCGACCCACTGGTCGAGCAGTTGACGCCGGTGAACGAGCACCATCGTGTTCACGCCGCGCTCGGCGATCAGCCACGCGGCCACGACCGTCTTGCCGAACCCGGTCGTGCCGGCGAGCACCCCGGTGTCGTGCCTCAGCAGTGCCTCGGCCGCGCGCTGCTGGTCGGGACGAAGCGTACCTTGAAACGTGGCGTCAATCGTGTCGCCGCCAACTCGCTCGTCGCGAACCGTGAACGACACCTTCAGCTCGTTCAGCAATTCGCGGAGTTCGTCGAGACAGCCGCGCGGCAGTCCGATGTGCAACCCGTGATCCTCGGCACTCGAGATGACCCGCGGTTTGCCGAACGTCGGCAATCGCATGGCCTGGGCCTTGTAGAATTCGGGATTCTGAAAGGCCGCCAGCCGAATCAAGGCGTTACGGAGGGAGGGGCTGAGCCCTTCCTTGGCGATGTAGATCTCGTTGCCGAGAACCAATTCCAGCGATGGCGGGAGATTGCCCCTGTCGATCGACGTCCTCAGGCGCCTCGACGGCGAGGTCTTCCAGGGCTGCGCGTCATCTTCGTCGACCGGCATGCGCAGGCCGACAATCTTTCCTCGGCGCTCGCCCTCCGAAACGAGCGCTTCAACAGCGGCTCGATGCAGCTTCCGGATGGTGGACAGGAACGTCCACTGATCGGCGTACGGCACCAGATGATTGTCGATGAACAGGCTGTTGCCGTGCTCGCGGGCCGTTTTCTGCAACGGCAAGGCGATGAGATTCCCGAATCCTCCGTGGGGCACCGTGTCCTGGCTCGGGAAGAACCGGTCGTACGATTCGAACCCGATGTCCGGCCGACGGTCCATGGACTCAGTCAGCACATACGAAGCGAGCCGCCGAGCCAACACCGCGGGAATGGCCTCGGCGAAGAAGAACCAGACATGCGCGCCTCGCCCCGAACGCGACCGCTCGAGCGCGACGGGGACGTTCATCGCACAGCACGTCTCCACAACAGCGCGGACGTCATCTGTCCAACTCTGCTTGTCGAAATCCATCGCGAGAAAGAAACAGGTCTCGTCGAGGAGCATCGGGTACACACCCGCGACGAATGCTTGGCCGGCATCGTCGCGGCCGGACAGGTGCCAACGGATGACGGTCTCGGTGACCGTCAGGAACCGGCGATTCGGGCACTCCGCGCACTTGATGCGCGGCTTCTCGCAGATTCCACGCACCCACTCGTTCGCGCAGGCAGGCGCATAGCCCGAATGGCCCGTCTTGCGGCTTTCGTAGCGGCGAGGGTACACGTCGTCTCGGCCGCGGAACAGAGAGCGAAACAACGCGATCTTCTCGTCAGAGGACGAGTGCTGAGTGACGATGAGCGGGAGCGACTCCACTCGCTGACTTGAAGCTGGAAAGATCATCGTAGCGTCGTCCACGTCGACCGGTCATCCACATTTCAGGAGCGGCGTCAACAGCGCCGCGACCGCACGTACCGCCTGACTGCGCGCGTCGCGGTTCGGCACTGGTCAAGAGGCGAGAGTGCACGCGAGAACGAATTCAGCGACGCTCGCGAACGTTGAAGCACGCGGCGGTTGCCAGTCGCCTCGCCGATTGCCCCGAGAGCGCGCAGCCGCGATGGCTCTGAGTGGGTTGAACTTAACACGGCTTGAGCAAAAAAAGTGGCCGAGACGGCGGCAAGCCGAAGGTCACCAACGAGTTGCGAGAAATGTACACTCCGGCTGCAACCGGATGCTCAGCAGCCAAAAATTGTTCGCAGGGGCGATCGCCGTAAGTTGTTGCAGGTTGGCTCCTCAGGCTGGATTCGAACCAGCAACCCTCCGGTTAACAGCCGGATGCTCTACCATTGAGCTACTGAGGAACAGGTGGGACCGAGCGGACTTTCAAGTGTAGCGAAAAGCGGTGCAGCGGGTCAACGCGT
>DATKSM010000089.1:0-5397 GCA_035531655.1 Solirubrobacteraceae bacterium | reverse complement strand
GTGACGCAGCACCCGCAATTGGTGCGAGACCGCGGACGGCTCCATGCCGACCGCATCGGCGAGCTCGTTGACCGAGCACGCGCCGACGTGCAAGCGCCCGAGGATGCGCACCCGGCTCGGAGCGGCCAGCGCCTGCATCGTCTGGGCAACAACGCCGGCGAACTCGGCGTCGAGCTCATCAGGGGCGCGCTGCGGGGCGCCGTGCGACATAACCCCAGCATAGCTGAACAGGTTCTCAGGCTTTACCTCGCCGCCTCTCGCGCTGGCGAGGTGGCAACGTTCGGCAGAAGGCTGACGAGGATCGGGGCACCGGCCGGGCTGCTGCTTGGCGTCGATGTCGGCGTTGGTCGTGGTGGGGTGCTCCCACTCGTCGGGGAGCTGGTCTTCGGCGAAGATCGCGTGGGTCGAGCGCCGCGATCAGCCGTCGAACCCGCGGCCTCCTCTGGTTCTCCTTGGCGCGCCACCAGAAGTGGCTGTGCGCCTTCGGTGGTCAGGCGGCTTTGTCGTGGGCTGAGGTGTTCTCGGCGAGTTGCCATTCGGGCATGCCGTCCCTGAGGCGCCTAGCAGCGCGTCCGGCGGTGTGCAGCACCCGGACGGCTTCGTGTGCGTAGGCGCAGAACGGGCCGCGGCAGTACGCGATGATCTCGCGGTCGGGCGGCAGTTCGGCGATGCGTTGCTCGAGTTCCGCGAGCGGGATCGAGCGCGCGCCGTCGATGTGGCCGGCGGCGAACTCCTGGGGCGGCCGGACGTCGACGAGCACGACGTCGCCGCGGGCAAGCCGCGCGATCAGCTCGTCACGGTTGATGGCCTCGACGTCGTCGCCGAGGTAGTCGCGCGCGGCGCGCTCGACCTCTGCCAGCCGGGCAGCGGAGGTGTCGCGGAGCGCTAGCCATAGGCGGAGCGCTTCTTCGCCTGCCAGCGCGTAGCGCACGCGTGTGCCCTCGCGCGCGCGTGTGACCAGTCCTGCGGCATGGAGGGCCTGTAGGTGCTGGGAGGTATTTGCCGTCGATTGCCCGCTTGCGCGGGCGAGTTCCTCGACGGAGCGCGGCGCCTGCGCGAGCAGGTCGAGGAGTTCGAGCCGGACGGGGCTGGCGAACGCCTTGCCCATCAGCGCGATCGCTTCGAACAGCGCGTCCTTCTGTTGGCGAGCAGCCATTGCACTATTCAAGAGATAGCTTGATAGCTTGTCAAGCGACGAGCCCTTCCCTTCGACGGTATGGAGGTTGCCGCGTGTATTTTCGACAGCTGCTGAACGACGAGACCGCCTGCGCGTCCTATCTGCTGGGCTGCAAGACCTCCGGCGAGTTCGCGGTTGTGGATCCGCACGTCGGCCTGGTCGATCGGTACATCGAGCTCGCGGAGGGTCAGAGCGTGGCGATCGTGGCGGTCTTCGAGACGCACGTGCAGGCTGACCATGTCTCGGGCCTGCCCGAGTTGGTCGCGCGCACCGGCGCGAGGGCGTATCTGCCGGAGGGCGTCGGCGTTGAGTTCGCGCACCGTGCGCTAGGCGACGGTGAGGTGGTCAAGCTCGGCAACGTCGAGCTCGAGGCGATCGCTACGCCCGGTCATGCGCTCGCGCACGACGCCTACCTGGTGACCGATCACACGCGCGGCGATGACCCGTGGCTCGTCCTGAGCGGCGATGCGCTGCTGGTCGGTGACGCGGGTCGCCCGGATCTGCACGCCCACGGCGAGCACACGGTTGAGCAGATGGCCCGCACGTTATACCGCTCGTTGACGGGGCGGCTGCTCGCGCTGCCCGACCATCTGACGCTGTTCCCGTCGCACTACTCGGGCTCGGTCTGTGGGCGCGGGCTGTCGGCGAACCCTGTCTCGACGATCGGGTTCGAGCGCCGCCACAACCCCGCGCTGCAGTTCGACTCCGAGGAGGCGTTCGTGGAGGCGTTGGTGCGCGATATCCCTCCGGCGCCTGAGCAGCAGGCGGCGATCGTGGCGGCGAACCGCAGCGGCCGGCCGCTCGCCGAGGTCGCGTGAGCGCGGTGCCGGTTCGCCTGGGGCTGCGTGAGAACGCCGGCCAGTTCTCGCTGCTGGTCGCGGTCAACGCGTTCGTCGGCGCGATGGTCGGCTTGGAGCGCTCGACGCTGCCGCTCGTCGGGCGCCATGACTTCCACCTGGCCTCAAGCGCCGCAGTGCTGTCGTTCATCGTCGCCTTCGGTGCGGCCAAGGCGCTGACGAACCTCACGGCTGGGGCGCTCGCGCAGCGCGCGGGTCGCAGGCGACTTTTGATCGCGGGCTGGGCGGTCGCGCTGCCGGTCCCGCTGCTGATCGCCGTCGCCCCCAGCTGGGGCTGGATCGTCGCGGCCAACGCACTGCTTGGGGTCAATCAGGGGCTCGCGTGGTCGATGACCGTGGTGATGAAGATCGACCTCGTTGGGCCGCGCCGGCGCGGCCTGGCGCTCGGCCTCAACGAGTCCGCCGGCTACGGCGGAGTCGCGCTCGCCGCCGGCCTGAGCGGCTGGCTGGCCGCCTCGTTCGCCGCACGCGACGTGCTCGTCGTCGCCGGCGCCGCAATCGCAGTTATCGCCTTCCTCCTCTCGGTCCTGTTCGTACGCGACACCGGCGCGCACGTCGCGCTCGAGCAGGCGCGCCACCACGCCGACGACGATGGGAAGGCACCGTCGCTGCGCGAAGCGTTCGCCAAGGCCACCTACCGAGATCCGGCGTTGCGCTCCTGCTCGCAGGCCGGCCTGGTCAACAATCTCAACGACGGCCTCGCCTGGGGCCTGGTCCCGCTGTACCTCGCTGTCCACGGCGCCAGCGTCGGCGAGATCGGCCTCGTCGCCGCGCTCTACCCGGGCGTCTGGAGCGTCGCGCAGATCGCCACCGGGCACTGGTCAGACCACGTCGGGCGCAAGCCGCTGATCGCTGCTGGCATGCTTGTCCAAGCCGGCGCGCTCGGACTGCTCGCGCTCAGCAGCGGGACCCTCGCCGGGGCGGCCGCTGCGGCTGTGCTGCTGGGCCTCGGTACGGCGCTCGTCTACCCGACGCTGATCGCCGCGGTGTCCGACGCCGTCACGCCCGTGGCACGCGCGCCGCTGGTCGGTGTCTATCGCTTCTGGCGCGACAGCGGATACGTCTTCGGCGGCCTGCTCGCCGGCGGCGTCGCCGACGCACTGGGCTACGGCGGCGCGATCACCCTGGTTGCGGCGCTGACCGCCGCGTCCGGGTTGTGGGTGCTCTACGACATGCCCTCACGTCCGCCGACCGCCGACACGGTCCTCGCGCGCGGCGGCGCGCTCGGCCTGCAGACCGCTGGGGTGCGCGGGGAGCCGGCGGCATGAGGGTCGTCGTCGTCGGCGGCGGTGTCGGCGGACTTGCCTGCGTGCAGCGCTTGGTGCGTCGCGACGGTGAGCTGAGCGTCACGCTCGTCGACCGCACGCTGCGCCACGACTTCGCCCCGTCCTTCTTGTGGCTGATGACCGGACGGCGGGCGCCCGAGCGCGTCTCTCGGTCGCTCTCGCCCCTGGGTCGTGCGGGTGTGCAGCTAATCGAGGCTGAGGTCACCGCCGTGGACCCCGGCGCCGGCAGGGTGTCGAGCACGGCGGGGGAGATCGAGTACGACCAGCTGGTACTCGCGCCCGGCGCCGCACTCGCCCCCGAGGCGATCCCCGGGCTGGCGCAGGCCGCGCACGGTTTCTACACGCGCGAGGACGCCGAGCGGCTGCGCGACGCGCTCGCCGCGTTCGGCGGCGGTCGCGTGCTCGTCGCGGTGGCGGCGATGCCGTTCAAGTGTCCCGCCGCGCCCTACGAGGCCGCATTCCTGATCGCCGACCTGCTGCGGCACCGCGGCATCGCCGCACGGGTCGACATCGTGACCGCGGAGCCACAGCCGCTGCCGGTAGCCGGCGCGCAGATTGGCGCGCAGGTCGCCGCGATGCTCGCCGCCCGGCGGATCGGCTTCCAGCCCGGCCGCCAGCTGGAGTCGGTCGACCCCGACGCTCGGGAGGCGCGCTTCGCCGACGGCGGCGAGCCGTACGACCTGCTGGTCGCAGTTCCGCCGCATCGCGCGCCCGTGTTCGTCGCGGACTCGCCGCTCGCAGGGCCGCAGGGCTGGATCCCCGTCGAGGCCGAGACGCTGCGAGCCGGCGAGAACATCCACGCGATCGGCGACGTCACGGCGATCAAGCTCCCCAACGCCATGATGCTCCCCAAGGCCGGCATGTTCGCGCACGCCCAGGCCGAGGTCGTGGCAGACAACCTCACGGCCGCCGGCAAGCGAGCAGAAGCGCGCTTCGACGGCCACGGCGCCTGTTTCCTTGAGACAGGCGGCGGACGCGCCGGCTTCGCGAGCGGCGACTTCTACGCCTCGCCAAGCCCCGCCCTGCGGATGCGCCGGCCTGCGCGGCGCTGGCATTGGGGCAAAGTGCTCTTCGAGCGACGCTGGCTCGCCCGGCTGCGCTGAGATGTCGAACCGGACGGTACGGGCTTCTGCGGTGCACGTCGGGCGCGTTCCTCGGATGACGCGCGCCGCGCGGTCGCGGAGGATCCGACGATGAAGATTCTCGTGATCGTCAACGACCAGCCGTACGGCAGCGAGCGGCCCTACAACGCGCTGCGCCTCGCCGGCGCGCTCGCCAAGCGCGAGCAGGCCGACGTGCGAGTGTTCCTGCTCGGTGACGCGGTCGCGTGCGCGCTCGCCGGGCAGCAGTTGCCCGAGGGCTACTACCACCTCGATCGCATGCTCATGCCGCTGATCCGCCGTGGCGAGGTCGCTTGCTGCGGCACCTGCATGGACGCGCGAGCCCTCACTGAGGAGATGCTCGTCGAGGGCGCGCGCCGCTCAACGCTCGAGGAGCTGACCGACTGGACACTGTGGGCCGACAATACGCTGAGCTTCTGAGCGCGGCGCAAAGCGTGCCGGGGCGCGCGGCGCGCTACGACGCCTGGTTCTCCACACCGCTTGGCCGAGCGATGGACGCCGTCGAGGCGCGCGCCGTGATCGAGCTCGCCGCGCCGCGGCCCGGCGAGCGTGCGCTGGACGCCGGCTGTGGCACGGGGATCTACACGCGCCGTCTCCTCGCCGCGGGAGCAACGGTGACCGGCCTCGACCGCGACGCCGAGATGCTCGCTGCCGCGTGCCTGAAGGCGCCGTCGGCCACGCTCGTGCAGGGCGACGTCACTGCGCTGCCGTTCCCGGACGCCACGTTCGATCTGAGCCTCGCAGTGACGCTGCTGTGCGTCGTCGGGGATCCGCAGCGCGCGGTCGATGAGCTCGTCCGCGTGACCAGGCCAGGTGGGCGCGTCGTCCTGGCTGAGCTGGGCCGCCACAGCCTCTGGGCCGCATGGCGGCGAGCCCAAGGCTGGCGCGGGTCAGACACCTGGAAGGACGCCCACTTCTTCACCCCCGGCGAGCTCGCCGCCCTGCTTCGGCGCGCG
>DATKSM010000088.1:0-2573 GCA_035531655.1 Solirubrobacteraceae bacterium | reverse complement strand
AGCGGAACGCGACTGCCGGTCTCGTGGCAGGGCATGAATCGTTCGTCGAGTTGCTCGGTCTAAGCGGACGTGCGCGAGCGTGTCGAGCAGACCGTGCCGGACCTCATGACCACGGCTGCGGCACCCGTGGCGGCGTAACCCGCGATGGGCGACAACGCCGCTCCTTCGCGCACCCCGCGCGAGAACGTCGGCGCCCGCCGTGTCGGCCGGGCAGGCTTCCTCGGCCTGCTCGGCGGCGGCGTCGCGACGCTGTTCTTCGGCAAGCAGATCTCGAGCGTCACGAGCACGGTGACCAAGCCGTTCGCCGACGCGACCGGGCTGAGCCGGATCGTGCCCTCGAGCGGCTGGCGGATCTACACCGTCGCGGCGACGATGCCCGTGTTCGACCGCGCCAGCTGGCGCCTGCGCATCGACGGCCTTGTGCGCAACCCGATGGAGCTCAGCTACGACGAGCTTCTCGCGCTGCCGCGGGCCGAGCAGGGCTCGACGTTCCACTGCGTGACCGGTTGGACCGTCCCGAACGTGCACTGGGCGGGCGTGCGCTTCGCCGACCTGCTCGCCGCGGCGCAGCCGCTGCCGCACGCGCACGCCGCGCACTTCATCTCCGCCGAGGTTCCCTACGATGACTACCTCGAGCTCGGCCAGACGAGGCTGCCGGACGCGATGCTCGCGTACGAGATGGACGGCGTGCCGCTGGCGCAGGAGCACGGCGCACCGGTGCGTGTCGTGATCCCCGACATGTACGGCTACAAGAACGTCAAGTGGGTCCACCGCATCGCGCTCGTGTCGCGCTCGCAGCTCGGGTACTGGGAGAAGCTGGGCTACGACGTCAACGCGTGGGTCGGCCACTCCAACAGCCATGGCTGACGCGACGCTCGCGCGAGAGGCGGCGCGCTCGACGCCCGCCCGGCCTCGTTACGTCGCGCGCTTCACGCGCACCGAGCGGCTCCTGCATTGGGTGCACGCGGCCGCGTTCTTCGTGCTGCTCGGCTCGGGCCTGGTGCTCTACCTCCCGGCGTTCTCGACCGCGGTCGCTCGGCGGCCGCTGATCAAGGACATCCACTTCTGGACCGGGATCTCCTGGGCCGGCGCGATCCTGCTGATCGTGCTGCTGGGCAACCGCCGCGCGCTCGCGCGCACGCTGCGCGAGATCGACCTCTTCGACCGCGACGACCGCCGCTTCCTGCGCGGACGCCTCGACGCGCCGCAGGGGCGCTTCAACGCCGGCCAGAAGGTCAACGCGATCGTCACCGGCGCCTTCGCGATCCTGTTCTTCGTCTCCGGTCTGCTGCTGTGGCTGGGCGAGCGCAATACCGACATCCGCCTCGGCGGCACGATCTACCTGCACGACGCGCTGATGTACCTCTCCGTCGTGATCGTGACCGGCCACCTCTACCTGGCCCTGATCAACCGGTCCACCCGCCACGCGCTGCACGGCATGGTCCTGGGAACGGTGCGCGAGGACTGGGCGCGCGCACATCACGCGAAATGGCTCGAGCCGGGACCACGCCACGAGGCCCGGAGACCGCCGCACTGACGGTAGACTCGCCGTCGCCATGCCTCATCACGTCGGCTTTCGCGTTCGCAGGGTTCTTCCAGCCTCGAGCGAAGCCGTCTGGCGCGTGTTAGGCGACTTTGGCACCGAGCACCGATGGACGCGGTCGCTCCGCCTCTGCAGTCGTGACACGGCCGACGTGCAAGTTGGCACCGCTCGTAAATGCGAGCTTCCCCGCCCCCTGATGGGCCGGATCTCTGTCCGCGAGGTCCTTACCGAGTATGACCCCGGGACATCGCTTGCATACGTGCTGGACGGCGCCGCCGGACCATTCGCGTCCGCGGCCAGCCGCTGGTCAACGAGCACGGTCAGCGCGCAGGCGACCGCCGTAGTGGTCGACGGCCACCTCGTTCCGCGAAATGCCGTCGTGCGCCTCTTCCTCTGGCCGTTCGCGAAGCCCTATCTTCGGAGCATTACCGCGCGCGTACTTGACGAGCTCGGCGAATACGTTCGTGACAGCGGCCAAGCCACTCCGGCGCGTTAGCGACACGCCAACCCGAGCTCACCGGAACCGTGCGTGCTAGCCAGCAGCCGGGCTGAGGTCGTCGTCCGGCTGCTGCCTGAGCTTCCGCAGGCCTTCGACAGTCCGCCGGATGTTCGCGAGGAAGCGCTGGCAACTCGGGCACCAGCGCACGTGACGACGAAGCCGCCGAGCGGCCGGCTCGTCAAGCTCGCCATCGAGGTAGTCCGACATGCTGGCGCGCGCTTCCCGGCAATGCTCGCGATGGCGCGTGACTGGATTCAGCGTCATAGATATCCCTCCTCAAAATACCCGTCGAGCATCGCGCGGAGCGCCATTCGGCCGCGGTGGAGCCGGCTCTTGAACGCCCGCTCGCCGATCCCGACGACTTCGGCGCCCTCTCGCAGACTCAACCCCTCCACGTCGCGCAGCGTGACCGCGACGCGATAGTCGATCGGCAACTCTCCGAGCGCGCGCTCCACGGCGGCGAGAAACTCGCGCGACTCGAAGACGCTGTCCGGTCGGTTGCCCCACGAAGGGATGCGCTCGCCAACACGA
>DATKSM010000087.1:0-16338 GCA_035531655.1 Solirubrobacteraceae bacterium | reverse complement strand
GGATGGCCCGAACGGCGGGCGACGGCCGCTTCCGCAGGTGGGTGCGGTCGTCCGTGCCCGCGCGACGGTCACGCTCGCCGGTCGAACACCGAGCGCGCGGCGACCGTTCGGCGTGTGGTTGCTCCGCGATGAGGGCGAGTTCCGGGGATGATGTAGCTTTGTTCTGGGAGCAGTTGCGCGAAACGCTCCGCGCGCACGGCGAGTTCGCCGCCCGAAGGTCGATGACTGCGAGTTGGAGGTGATGGCGTCCGGATGGCTGGCTTGGAGCCCCTCGGGCTACCGCGGTTCTTTGCCGAGCGCCGTGACCGGGCGTGGTTCGTGGTCGACCGCGCCCGAGAGCACGAGCCGCCGCAACCGATGCGGCACGGGATGGCGCAGGCACGCGATGTCGCGCGATTGCTCAACGCCGAAACCGCAAACGCCCGCACACCTGCGGAGCGCGGCCCGCACACCGAATAGCATCGGCACAGCCATCGGCGTAACGCGCCACGAGGTCACCCAGGCCGCTCCGGTTGCCTTGCGCTGCTGAGTGCGGTTGCTGCCGCGAGCGGCCACCGTCGTCGCTGCAACTCCCGGTGCGGGCCGCACGGACAATCCACGAGCCAGCGGCCTTGGGCCGCGGGCGACACACGCCGGCGCCGGCGCGGGCGCGGGAATAGGCTCGGGCGGGTGCCCTACGACAGGTTCGCGCGCGAACTCCTACACTCACCCTGGCTGCGATCTCGGTGGCCAGACCCGGTCTGACCACACTTTCGGGATGTGACGTCAACGGATTTCATCTCCGGGCGTGATCCTGCACTCGCGGGTGCGGCGGTCGCTTCGCACGGACTGCTCGTGCTGGTCGTTGACGACCGCGACGATAACGAGCGTGCCCGCAGACGGGTTCCCATGCAGCTGGGCGGCGCGGCGGCGCGATCATCCTGCGGCGCCTCGAATGGCGACGGATCAGACGCCCGGGTCTCACGATCAGGCAATGCGTACGTCGTAAGCGGCGATCCGAACCTGCACAGCGTCACCGTCCACGAAGCCGATGGCCAGGACTACACGAACAACGTGCCTACGGGGAGTTCGCCGCCGGCGAGCCCGCCGACGGGCAGCCAGTGACGGTCAGGGCACTCTCAATCAAGGTGTTGCGCCGTCTCGTGGGCGGTGCAACACCACGACCGCCCTCGATACGCGAGCTGAATACTTTCGCGGCCCCTCGCTCGCGCTGTAGACGAAGTCCGGGTACGCCGCTCCAGGGTCGGACCACGCTCGCTCGTGCCGGGCAATGCGGGCGCGCGTTCACCACCGTCGGTTGGACCCGTTGGTCGTTCATAGCGAGGGCCAGCTCGACATCGGAGCGGACTTCCGCTTTGACCGGATCGTTGGTGCGGAGGTTGCGAGGCCTCCGTCCGGGAGACGTCGGTCTCGACGGCGAAGCGGCCATCTTGACCGCGCGACCCGGCACGCCTCCCGAGATTCCGGATCACGTCGCGTAATCCCGACCGCTGTGGTAGAACTTCGGGCGTCCTAAGTTAGGGTGCCCTAATACTGGAGGTGACGATGGGTTTCGCTGAGACAGTCCTGCTGGGCGCAGTCGCCGGATTCACGATCTACCTAGGCCTGCCGATCGGGCGGCTCGGAACCGTGGACGACCGACTGCGCGTCGGTCTGGCGATGTTCTCAGTCGGGATCCTCGCTTTCATCTTCATGGACGTGACCAAACACGGTCAGGAGATCGTCGACACCGCGCTCGGCAACTTCAAGAATCACAAGACCAGCTTCGCGGACGTGCTCGGCCTGTTCGCCTTGCTCGCAGCCGGGTTCACGGCCGGGACCGCGGGTATCTCCGCGATCGAGCACCGCCTGCGCCCACGCGCAGCGGTGCTCCCACCGATCGCTGGCGGCTCGGAAGCCGCCAGCATCGGCGCACCACCGTTCGCGGCCCTGGGCGCGGCGCTCGACGCGCGCCGGCACGCATTGCAGACCGGCATGACGATCGCCGTCGCGATCGGCCTGCACAACTTCGCCGAAGGACTCGCCATCGGCGTCTCCGCCAAGGCAGGCGCCATCGGCCTCGCCACCGTCCTGATCATCGGCTTCGGCCTCCACAACGCCACCGAAGGCTTCGGCATCGTCGGACCACTCGGCGGCGTGCGCCCGTCCTGGAAGTGGCTGGGGCTCGCGGGCCTCGTCGGCGGCGGACCCACGTTTCTGGGAACGATCGTCGGCTACCAAGTCCACTCCGACCCGCTCGAACTGTGCTTCTACGCGCTCGCAGGTGGCGCGATCCTCTACGTCGTCGGCGAAATCTGGATCGGCATGCGACGCTTCGGACACCGCACCCTCGGCCTCTACCTACTCGCCGCCGGCTTCCTCGCAGGCGTCGCAACAGACCTCGTCGTCTCCTACGGCGGCGCATAAGGCTCGCCCGCGACGCGCGGACCGCACCCCAGCGCACCCCGAAGCGTCAGCGTGTGCGGGCGAACCGTTGCACTGTCGCGAGCAACTCTTGGGTCTTGGCCTCCGCTTCGGCTTGGTCGCCTGAGCGCAGAGCGTCGGTCACGCAGTGGCGGACGTGTGCGTCGAGGATCTTGAACGCGAGGGATTCGAGTGCGGTGTTGACGGCGGCGATCTGGGTGAGGATGTCGATGCAGTAGCGGTCCTCGTCGAGCATCTTCTCGATGCCGCGGACCTGGCCTTCGATGCGGTGCAGCCGGTTGACGAGCGCGTCCTTGTCTTGGGTGTAGCCGTGCGTGGTGGTGTTGGTCATGTTGGGGAGTCCTGTCGTGTGCTGTGGAAGCGGCGCAGCCGCAGGCTGTTGGTGACGACGAACAGCGATGAGCTTGCCATCGCGGCGGCGGCGATGATCGGGTTGAGCAGGCCGGCGACGGCGAGCGGGATCGCGGCGACGTTGTAGGCGAACGCCCAGAAGAGGTTGCCCTTGATCGTGTTGAGGGTGCTGCGGGCGAGGCGGATCGCGTCGGCGGCGGCGCGCAGGTCGCCGGAGACGAGCGTGAGGTCGGAGGCTTCGATCGCGACGTCGGTGCCGGTGCCGATCGCGAGGCCGAGGTCGGCCTGGGCGAGGGCGGGGGCGTCGTTGACGCCGTCGCCGACCATCGCGACGACCTCGCCGGCCGCTTGGAGGCGTTTGATCTCGGCGACCTTGTCCTGGGGGTAGACCTCGGCGAGTACGCGGTCGATTCCGACCTCGCGGGCGACGCGCTCCGCTGCCGCCTGGTTGTCGCCGGTGAGCAGCACGGGCGTGAGCCCAAGCGCTTTGAGTTCGCTGATCGCGGCGGCGCTGGTCGGCTTGACGGTGTCCTGGACGGTGAGCGTCGCGCGCGGCTGCTCGTCCCAGGCGACGGTGATCGCGCCGTCGCGCCGTCCGACCTCGACTTGGTGGCCGTCGACGAGGCCTTGCACGCCGCTGCCCGGCAGGTTGCGGAAGCTTTCGACGGCGGGCAGCGTGCCGAGTTCGGACCGGGCGGCGGTGGCGATCGCCTGTGCGATCGGGTGCTCGGAGGCCGCCTCGACCGCGCCGGCGAACCGCAGGATCTCGCCACGGGAGGCACCGTTCAGGGGCGTGACCGCGGTGAGCACCATCCTGCCCTCGGTGATCGTGCCGGTCTTGTCGAGCACGATCGTGCCGATCGACCGGGTCTGCTCAAGGATCTCGGGGCCCTTGATCAGGATCCCGAGCTGGGCGCCGCGGCCCGTGCCGACCATCAATGCGGTTGGCGTCGCGAGCCCGAGCGCGCACGGGCAGGCGATGATCAGCACCGCCACGGCGGCGGTGAACGCGCTCGTCGCGGCAGCTCCCGACGCGAGCCAGCCGGCCAGCGTCGCGAGCGAGATGACGATCACGATCGGTACGAAGATCGCGGAGACGCGGTCCGCGAGGCGCTGGGCCGGGGCCTTGCCGGACTGTGCGGCGCTGACCAGCCGCGCGATCTGCGCGAGCGCGGTATCCGCACCGACCCGCGTCGCGCGCACGACGAGGCGCCCATAGCTGTTAACGGCAGCGCCAGCGACCTGCGCGCCGACCGTGACCTCGACCGCGACTGATTCGCCGGTCAGCATCGACTCGTCGATCGCCGACTCGCCCTCCACGACGACGCCGTCGGTCGCGATCTTCTCGCCCGGCCGCACGACAAACAGGTCGCCCACCGCAAGCTCGCTCACAGGTACGAGCACCTCGGCGCCGTCGCGCAGCACGCGCGCCTCCTTCGCTCCAAGTTCCAGAAGCTTGCGGATCGCCTCCGACGAGCGGCCCTTCGCGCGCGCCTCCAGGTAGCGGCCGAGCAGGATCAGCGTCGTGACCACCGCCGCGACCTCGAAGTACGTGTCGGTGTGCAGCCCACCGACCAGCACGATCGTCGACCACAGCCATGCGGCGATCGTGCCGAGCGAGATCAGCGTGTCCATCGTCGCCGTCAGGTGCCGGGCACTCTTGAGCGCCACGCGGTGAAAGCCGATGCCGGCGTAGAACACCACCGGGGTCGTGAGCGCGAGCGCGACCCACTCCCAGCCCGTGAAGCGCAGCCCCGGCACCATCGCGAACAGCGCGACCGGAACGCTGAACACGACCGCCAAGCCGAGCCGGCGCGTCAGGGCACGCAGTGGCTCGTCGTGATGCTCGTGCCCCGCCTCGCCGTGGTGCTCGTGCGCCGGCGCCGCGAGGTGGGCGCCGTAGCCGGCCGACTCGACAGCGGCGATCAGCTCCGCGGGGGGCTTCGGCGGGTCGCAATGCACCGTCGCCTGTTCGGTGGCGAAGTTGACGGTCGCCTCGACCCCCTCAAGCCGGTTGAGCGTCTTCTCGATGCGCGCCGCGCACGACGCGCAGGTCATGCCGTCCAGATCGAGCGTGAGCTCGTCCGGGTTCGTTGGTGCGTGCGCAGCCGCGGCCATCGTCACGCCGCCTCGTAGCCCGCCGCGACGATCGCAGCCCTCATCGCCGCGTCGTCGAGCCGCTCGCCGCGAACCACGACCCGCTTGGTGTCCAACTCGACGTCGACCGACGCGACGCCCGCCACCTGCCGCAGCTCGGCGCCGACCACCTGCGTGCAGTGGCCGCAGCTCATGCCCGCAACCGTGTACGCCAGCTCAACCATCGCTCTCTCTCCAATATACCGCTATGGGGTATATGTCGCGCACGTCAGTGGGTCGCCGGAGTGGAGCGGTCGGTGCGGTCGCGCAGCCTCGCCAAGCCGATCCAAAGCACGGTGATGAGCAGGATCGCGCCCATCGCCACGGTCGCGACGATCGCCATCGTCGGCCAGCCGCCGCTTGCGCTCGCCGACCCCTCAGCCCCGGTCAGGGAGCCCATCATCCCGGGACCCATTCCGGAGTAGTTGGTCGAGCCTTCGCCACGGAGGTAGCGGCTCATCATGTCGGCCAGCGAGCCGTGATAGCCGCTCATCATCGCGCCCATCAGCCCGAACATCGACGCGTAACGTCCGGGCAGCGTCGCGCTGACGCCAAGGTAGCGCTTGCCGAGATAGACGTACATCTGCCCGACCGCAGCCTGACCCATCACGTCGTCCATCCGCGAGTCCATGGCCTGGAACCCCTGGTTCGAGCCGAGAGCTTGACCCATCAGATACTCCCCGACCCGCTCGTACTGCGTACTCGAGAGGCTCGTGCGGCTGAGCGTGCCGGTCGTGATCCTCTGGAGGATCTGGGCGCCCTGCTGCTGCTCAGAGGCGACCGACGCCCACGCCGGCGCCGCCAGGGCCGCGCTCAGCGCGACCGCCAGCGCCAGCGGCCACCAGGTGCGGGAAAGCTTGCGTGAACTGGTCATCGTGGAGCCTCCAAGTTCGCTAGCGCGCTCGCGTTAGGCCACCGCGCGGTGATCTGTGGGTCGCGTCGGATCGTCGCGCGATCACTCATGCGGGACAACGTGACAAAGCACCAGAACCGGATCAGTAGAAACCCCCGCGGGGTATGCACGGTTACGCCGATGATACGGGTTTCGGCTGGGGCCAAGCTTCGGTCAAGAAGAAACCCCAACCGGGTATCAGCGAGGTCCTAGCTCGTGCTCTGCGCGACCCGATCCGGACGTACCCAGGCGGAGACATAGCCATGGAGAGACCGCAGATCAACATCACTCCCCCGGAGCGTGCCGGACGTATCGTGATCGGCGGCGCAGCCGCGATTGCCGGGCTCGTAGCGCTCGCCTCGGCGAGCGGTGCGCTCGCCGTCGTGCTTCTCGTGCTCCTCGTGCTCGCCGGCCTCGACCTTGTCGTCACCGGCGCACTCGGGCACTGCCCGCTCTACCACAAGCTCGGCCACATGCCCTCGTCGCTGAGGAGACCAGCATGACCACGCTCGGTGACAAGCACACGTCCTCCCACACCGATGGTGGCGCGCACGCAGGCCATGGTCATTGGTTGATGATGGCCTGTTGCGTTCCGATGCTGGTCATCGCGATCGTTCTCGTCGCCACCGGCGTCGCGAGTGTCGGGTTCATCTTCGTCGCGATCATGTGCACCGCGATGATGGCGATGATGATGCGCGGCATGTCCAGCGGCGGGAGCGATGGAGGTGAGAAGCGGTGATGTACTGGGGCGGCCACATGACAACGGGCGGCTGGATCTTCTCGATCTTCGGCACGCTGATCGTCGTCGCGCTGATCTTCGCCGTGATCTACAGCGTCGTCTCGGCGGCCGGTCGTCGCGGCGGCGAAAGTGCGTCAAGTGAATCGGCGCGCGAGATCCTCGACCGGCGCCTCGCCAGCGGCGACCTGACCCCCGAGCAGTACACGCAGCTACGTGCGACGCTCGCCGCCGAACAGGCCGCAAGCCCCGACGCACGACCGCCACGACCCGCGAGCACGCCCGGTGCAGACGCGCTCCCTGGCTAGCCGATTCCGACCGCGAGGCCCGCGATGAGCGCTCAACATTCGATCACTCGACCGCAGCACTCCGAGCCGGCTCGCGAGGCTGTCGTACCGCCCGCTCGCCGTGCGCTGGCGCTCGCGCGCTCCAATTGTCGCGCCAAGGACCTGTTTCGGATCGCGTTCGGCGCGATCTGGGTGATCGACGCCGCGTTCAAGTGGCAGCCCGCGTTCCAGACCGGATTCGCCGACACGCTCAAGAGGGCAGCGCAAGGACAGCCCGGATGGCTGCACGGCTGGTTTCAGTTCTGGATCAACCTCGTGACGCCGAACGCGAGCTTCTTCGCCTACTCGACGGCCGTGATCGAGACAATGGTCGCGGTCGCGCTGATCGTCGGCTTTGCGCGCAAGCTCACCTACATCGGCGCGGCACTGTTCAGCGTCATGATCTGGGCCACCGCCGAAGGCTTTGGCGGGCCCTACACCGCCGGGTCGACCGACATCGGTGCGGCGGTGATCTACGCCGTCGTGTTCATGGGGCTGCTCGCGCTCAACTACGAGGGCGGCCCCAGCCGCTTCAGCGTCCCCTCATCGAGCAACGCGTGTCCTGGTGGCACCGCATCGCCGAGGTCGGTCACAAGGGCCAGACGGGCGAGCTCCTACATCGCCCGGCAGTCACGATCACTGCCCACCGGCTATTTCCGCACCGCCCGAAGCAGAGCCGGCGCCGTAGGAAGCGATAGGACCCGAGATCGCCACTACCGCGCGCCCAGGCGTCGGTCACATTGCCATCGGGGCGCTCATGCTGATTGCCGCAACGCGCTGGCGCTATCGCTTCCGTGCTTCAGACGGCGGGTGCGTCTCGCGAGAGGGCCGCGAGCGTCGGGCCGCACGCCGCCTTCGTTCCAGACGTGCGTAGAAACCCGGCATCGGGCATCAGCGTCCACGCAAAGCAAGGGCTCGGGCGCTCGTTCGCGCACGCTCGCTCCGGACGAGGACCATGCGCGCGGGTTGGAGGCCGCTCCACGCTCGCTCGCGCCGGCCGATGCGGAAGCGCCCACGTCGTCGACCACCTGTCTTGCTGGTCGTCCCAGGCGAGCGCGCTCCACAGGTAGCCGCAGACGCTCGCTTTGCTGTGCGGGGCGGCTGTTGCACGAAGCATGCGTCGTCGCTCGGTAACTGCCTGAGCGCGAGCGCGCTGCACTGTCTTCGCCGAGCGAGGATCTACATCCACGGGATGCGCACGGCCGGCACCGCCTCATGACGCCAGCCACGACGCTTCGCCCCGACGACAGGACGATGGGGCGAGGCTCCCCGAGCGTCAGGCACCGACGAGGCGGAACACCACAAATGCCAACCCCGAGACGATCAGCAGCCACGCGAACGCGCGGCGCACCGTCTGGTCGCCAGCGCGCTTGGCGAGCCGTGCGCTAACGGCGCTGGCTGGCACTGCGCCCAGGGCGAACGCTGCGGCTGCGGTCCAGTCGATGTGTCCGAGCGCCCAGTGGGTGGCGAGCGTCGGCACGGTGAGCACGGCGATGACCAGGAGGCTGGTTCCAACTGCCTCTCGCATCTCGAGCCCGAAGACGAGCAGGTACATCGGAACGAGCAGGAACCCGCCGCCGTTGGCGAGCAAGCCCGTGAACAACCCCGCCACCGCCGCGGCAGCCACGAGCAGCGGCCGGTTCTTGCGGCGCGCGGTTCCGGCATCTCGCGCCGACTGCTCGATTGGTCGAAGCACGCGCTGCCCAACGATCACGAGCACGACACCAGACACGACGAGCAACGCGCTACCCCCGATGACCCTTGAGAGCAACGCGCCCACGATCGTCGCCGGCACGCCGCCGACGAGCGACCAGCCGGCAGTGCGGGGCCGGCTCTCCCGATCGCGCAGATACGGCAGTGCGGCGAGCAGCGCTGCAGGGATCGTCGCGGGGAGCGGCGACGCGATCGCCTGCAACGGGGCCACTCCCATGATCGAGAGGATCGGCGTGGCGATCGATGACCCACCGACGCCGAAGACTCCTGTCAGCACGCCGATCGAGGCGCCGGCAACGACGAACAGGGGCCAGGATGCCACCGGTGAACGCTAGCGTGGGAGTGCGCTCTCGTGCGAGGTGATCTCGCGCACCATTACCAGCGCCCGAGGCGCGGGAGCTCGCCGATTTCATCGGCGACCTACTGGTCCTCTCGCGCCAGGCCTCCGAGAGCGACGCGGCGACGATCGTCTTCTGGGCGTGCACTTCACGGCGCCAAGGAGCCGCTCGACGTTGCCCTGCACGCTGGCCATGCTCGTGCCAGACGTGCTCGACGACCTGCACGGCGTTGGCGGAGGTGCAGCAGTAGTCGGTCTCGGCCTTGACCTCCGCCGAGGTGTTGACGTACATCACGACCATTGCGCGCGGACGCTCCACCTTCCAGGCGCGCAATTCGGCGTCCGCCAGGCCGCGATCATCATCAGGCCAGAGAAAGCAGTGAGCAGCGTCTGCTGGGGATCGAGGGTCCGATTGAGGCGCGAGCCCGACGGTCAGCCGCCGCCGAACCAGACGGTTCCGACAAGCCAGTTTCCCCAGAGGCAACCAGATGAGCCTGCCATCCAATCTCGAACGTTTTCTCGCCGAGCCGCGCATCGCAGTGCTCGCGACCGTGCGCCGCGACGGCGCGCCAGCGACGACGGCCTGCTGGTATGACCTGCAGGACGGCCAGCTGTTGATGATCACGATGTACAGAGACGCTCGTCGGCTTCCGAACATCCAGCACAACCCGCACGTCGCGGTGACAATCATTGGCGAGGACCCCTACCAGCACCTCTCGCTCGCTGGGCGGGTGACCAGGATGTGGGATGACCCCGCGCTCGAGGTCTGGACCGTCTGTCGATGCGCTACACGGGCGATCCCTGGCCGGAGCGCAAGCCCTGCGTCAGCGCACTCGTCGAGATCGAACGCTGGCACACCTACGGCCTGCTCTTAGAGGCATCCGCCTTCAGCCCCGCGAGCTGACCCCGGCCGCGACGCGGAAGGCCCTGCTCAGGAAGCTCCCGCTCAACGAGGAGGCGATAGGCGTCTCGGGCAATCCGCACCGACGTCAACCAGCGAGGCGGGGCGTCAGCACCACCATCTTCGAACATCAGCGGTCACCCCGCTACGATCGCGTCGATCCGACCCTCGGAGGATCGGCAGCCGGCGTCATCGCACAAGAGACGAACCTGAGACCGCGACGCCCGCTTCGCCAACAAGACCGGGCGTCACTGCCGGCCCGCCGCCCGCACCGCAAAGGACGAATACCAGGGCCGCGCGTTGGCGATGGCCTAGGATCTGCTTCGGTGTCAGGTCGGTACTTCGAGCTGTACCGCGACCCGGGGCTCGACGCCACCCGCAGCACAAAGAGGCCTCTCGACCTTCGCCGCCTGCGCCGTCTGATCGCTCAGATCATCGACGCTGCGCCTGGCTCATCCGGGGGGCGCGGTCACCCTTCGCTTTAGCCCGACCTATGCCGGCTCAGTTCGATCGCCAACGTCCACCGAGCTGGGACTTAGGGGGCAACAACCTCGCCGACGCGTGGCGTGGCTGGCAGCAGCGGGAAGTCGACGTCGAAGCCGACCTGTAGGGCCTCAGCGACGGCCGCGAGCTGACCCACTGTGGGGTTGCCCCGGCCGGCCTCCAGCGCGGCGACTACAGGCTGGGAGATCCCCAAGCGCTGCGCCAGCTGAAGCTGCGTGAGCCCTACATCCTCGCGGACTGCACGGATCCGCTGACCCACCAAGTGCGCATGGATGGCTGATCGGCGGGTGCGGGGCATCCGCTCAGCGCGTCTGGTGCGCGCGCGCGACAGCGAGAGCAGCCACACGCTCAGCGGGCCGTGAGGAGACCGGCTCAGGAATCTCCTCGGCGGTCACGGTGACGGCACCGTTGCGATAGGCGCTCGGTAGGTTGCGAGCCCACTCCTCACCGTCGCTGTCGAAGTCGATCAGACCGCCGAGGTGCTCGCTGAAGACGGGCATGCCGACCTGTACGAACCGCGCGTCTCCGTCGGTGATCTCGAGCTCCTGCCCGCACACCTCACAGGTGGCAGCGAGGCGATCGACGAGCTCACCGTCGCAGCCGATCTCGTTGGTGAAGATGTTGAGACGGATCATGCTTGTCCTCCTTTGCCAGGCCCTAATATAGCCCACCAGGCTATCTTCTGCAATCAGAAATCGGCCTCGCGCAAAATCTCTTGAGAGCGATCCATCCGCTGAACCCGGTCGCGCAACGCGTCCGCACGGTCGTCAGGCAAGAGCTCGGCGACCCCTAGCAGGCCCGTCGTGTCAGCGATAAGGCGCGCGATTGCCACCTGCTCATACGAGGTCAAGGCGGGCGACAGCGGCCCGACCCCGCTGTAGTCGAGCGCCGGCCCGTGACGCAGCGCGAAGCTGCGCTGGCCCCAGCGCAGCCGCTGGAAGAAGCCCGCGGTCTCGTAGGGGTTGTGGGGATCGCCGCGACGTGCGAAGGCGAAGCCGTGGTCGATCAATCCCAGCGACGGAGTCGGTCCGGCTCGGAGATTCTCGTCGTGACGATCCTGAGCGCCGATCAGCGCATCGAAGAAGGCCGCATCGGCGATCAGTTGGTCGAAGCCAACGCCCGGCTGCGGCAGCGCGGCCGAGCCACCGATACCAAACACCCCACACACCGATGCCGCCGAAGCGCTCGTCGCGGTCGCGCCGCTCGCGAGCCGCTGGATCGAACGACTGCTCGCCCAACACGACCCGGCGATGACCGTCTCGCAGTACCTCGCGCTCCGTGCGATCGCCCGCGAACGCGTCACCGCCACCGAGCTCGCCCGGCGCACCGGCGTCTCCGGGCCCGCCGTCTCACAACTCCTGACCAGCCTCGCAACGGCCGGATGGCTCGAACGCCAGCCCGACCCCGCCGACCGCCGCCACCAAACGCTGACCCTCTCGCCCGCCGGAACGACCGCCTACCGCTCCGCGCAGACGCTCCTGCACCGCGGCGTCAGCACCCTGCTCGCCGACCTCCCCAAACCCGAAACCGACCAGCTCGCGCGACTCCTCCCACACGTCGAGGCCGCGCTCGCCGGCACCGCACCACCCCGCAAACGACCGCCGCCACCACACGGACCCCACCGACCCCACCACCGGCCATGAGCAGCACCCCGGCCCGCTCGAGCCGCACCGGTGCCGACATGACGCGATCGACTCGCTGATCGAGATCCTCGCCTCGACGATGGTCGTCTGGCAACTCAAAGGCATCGACAGCACCGACCGCACAGTGCCGGTCCTGGGAGTCATCGCGCTTGCGTTCGCCGCGCTGGCGATCTACATCGCCGTGCAGTCCACGATCGTGCTCGCGAACGCCACCCACCCAGGCCATTCGACTGCCGGCGCCGCCTGGCTCGCGGCCACCGCGCTCGTGATGTTCGCGCTCGCACGCGGCAAAGCCGACACCGGACACCAACTCGAGAACACCGTCCTGCGCACCGAAGCACGGATCACCGTCATCGACGGAGCACTGGCCACGACCATCCTACTCGGCGTCCTACTCAACACCGCCCTGGGCTGGTGGTGGGCCGACCCCACCGCCGCGCTCACGCTCGTCCTCTACGCCACTCAAGAGGCTCAACACGCCTGGCACCAAGCGGGCGAACAGCACCGCTGACCCCCACCACCCCGCCTCGGCAAGCCTTGACGACATGTCGTCGACGCACAACACCAACGCCACCAACCGCCTGCGACACGCCGACCCTAGATAAGCAGGCAGTAGCGCGCCAGGCCGTTCTTGGAGCGGACCGTGACCGAGCGTGGCCGCCTGCGAGCCACGCGATCACGAAGCCTGCCGGGGCCCCTACGTACGCGCGAGCACAAAAGCAGGTCCCGGCCCGTCCGTGCCGAGGTACCTGCCCGTCGCCAAGAACAGGGATTTCGCTGGTCCGAAATGAGACGCATGCTCGGGACGAGCAGCAGGCGCGAACGCACTTCTGTCCACGACGCTCGCTTCTGGTGGTGAGAGAGACGGTGCGAGGCAGCGGCGTCGACGAGGTAGCCCGCTTCCCCAGCTCGACGCGTGCGGACGGTTAGTGCGCGTACCACCAGCTCCGGGCGGAGCTGTCCCCACGGCGCCGGGGATCGATGCGCGCGCCCCCGCGGGGCCAGGTCGCTATGCATCCGCGGGAGAGTCGTTCGGTGTCTCCGATCCTCGCACCCCGCACGGCTCTGTCGCCCGAAGACCTGGCCAGGCCAAGAGTCGCGCGAGCTAATGCGAGCGCACGGCAGTCAGGCCCCGGGCGTCCGTGACGAATGCGTGCCGGACGCGAAGTGCGTCACGCTTCATGCGTGCTTTGCGTCTGTATGTCATGAGAATGCGCCGGAGGGCCACGTGACGCGGCTGACAGCAGAAGACGTGCTGGTTCTGTACGACCGCCACGCTCGCGGGCTAATTGGGTTCTTCGCTCGCCGCACTGGTGATCCCCAGCTCGCTCTTGATCTACTTGGCGAGACGTTTGTCGCCGTCTTTGAAGCGCGGGAAAGCTGCCGGGCAATAGACGATCGGCAACGGGCGGCGTGGCTATACCGGATCGCCGCGAACCAGCTCGCGGACTGGGCGCGACGCGGTCAACGCGAGCGACGCGCGCTATCACGGCTCCGGTTCGAAGTTCCAGACCTGACGGACGTCGAGTACGAGCGCGTCGAGCAGCTTGCGGCATCTGAAGACATCCGTCGCCTTGCGGACGACGCACTCGGCGGCCTATCTGACGAGCAGGCCGACGCGATCCGCCTACGAGTCGTCGGCGAGAAGTCTTTCGCTGAAGTTGCCGACGCGCTTGGGATAAGCGAGGAAGCGGCGCGAGCACGCGTTAGTCGCGGCTTGCGGACACTCCGCCGCTCCGTGTTACCGAAGGGATGTGCAGGCGATGGCTAAAGGCCCGCGAGACCCGTTCGACGACTTGCCCGCGCTGCGAGCGCTGCGAGACAGCTTGGAGCGCCAGTTCATCCCTGAGAGAACCTTCTCACGCTCGCGGAGGCTCCTCCCGACCTGGGCGCGACACCGTTCGCGGCCACTTGCAGTCGTAGCCATCTTGGTGGCCTGCGGCGGATCGGCGGCTGCCGTGGCAGCGGTCTTGAACACGCCGTCAGCTCGGCTGGCGGGAACCGTACCCTCGCGCCCAGGCGCGAGCCAACCCCCGGTCGCCGGAGAGCCGGAGGCTGGCCTGCGCTATCGAGTATCGGTCGCACCGGTGCTCATGGCGGGTGCGTCCGGCTGGGCATCATTTATCGACTTCGAAGCGAACGGCCGGTCGGTCGTCGGCGGCGGCGGAGGCGGGAATGGCTACCCGACGCGAACCTCAGCGCTCTTCGATCTCGGCGTGAACACAATCGGAGTACCGCCGCAGACACAGCACTTGGGCGGCGACATCGTCGATTACGTCCTGACGGGCCCGAACGTCACGACCGTGCGTGTGGGCGACAGGCCAATCTCTACTCGCTCAAGCCCCGACCTCCCTGCTGGCGACCGCGTTGCCGTCTTCTTCATGCCTGCTAACGCTGCTCCGGCCGCCATACCGCCGCCGGGTTCCGCTCTCCCGTATTACGAGCCGGTCTCCGCGTCGCCGTCGCTGCGCCACCCATCCTTGCCGCGGATGCAGTCAGCTGGGCGACCGACAGTGGACGAACTCAAGCGGCTCGCGCAGCTCGGTCGCTCCATTGCACAACACCGCAGCGCCCGGCTCGTTCCCACGACACCGCTCGCGGCGATGGGCGCCGACGGGCGCATCATCCAGCCGCGACGCGATGCTTCGATCGCTCCCGAGCGAGTCCGCAGCTGGCGCAATCCTGCGAGGCCTTCAGCGGGAGCGTGCGCCTTGAGATATCGCGGCCTGCCGACCCTCATCCCCGAGTGGGGCAGCGTCGTCACAACGATTCGGCCGGTTCGCGGACCGGAAGGCGAGCTGTTCCTCTCTTGCGCCGACACCGAGTTCAGCCTCCACGGTTGGCCGCTACGCGCCGCGATCCTTGTGGATGCTTACGCTCCCGGTCACGCAATCGGCGCCCTGCCCGGAGCGGTGCCGCTGAGAGGCCAGCCCGGGACAGTGAACATTGCCGTCGCCAACCCACCCGGCGACATGGCCGCGCGGCGCATCGGCAACGCCTGGCTCGTCGTCCAAGGCGGCCGCAACGTCGCCCAGCGACTACTCGTCCTCCAGCACCTGCAGATCGCACGCCTTGCCACGTCAGCCGCATCGGGCGCCTAACCCCTCGCTCATGGTTGCAGCAACGCAACGGAGCAGGACACCAGCGCGCGTGCCACCTGCCCACAGCGGTCCTGCCGGCTGTTCGCTGCCCGCGCGTCCTGCGAGTGTCCTTGCGGTTACGGCCCCCGTCCACCTGGTGCTTGGACTCCGTAGCCGGCTGGCGCGTGGGCTCCGTGGCCAGTCGTCAAACACCCGCGACCGAGACGCGTGAGCTGGGAGGCGTGAGGAGGCGTGCCTGCCGGATCCGGCTCCGCCAGGATCGTGCCCCGATCATCGCGTCCGCGCCGCCCCCGATCAGACAGGCATGCGGCGCGGAGGCGATGAACCCGAGGTCTGCCATCTACCCCGCAGTCCGGTGCACGAACTCGCTAGTGACGAAGCCCGCTCTCCTCGGTGGGCAGTTGGCCCCGCTACGTTCGACCCCGGGGGCGCGCCGGCGTCGCGGCACAAACTCCGCGCCTCCCGCCCTTGATGGGGCTCTCGAGCTCGAATGCTGAGCGGCGGCATCCAGCTAGATGACCGCCTGCGGCGCCCAACGGCTCGGCGTCGTGTCTTGACGAGCCATGCGTCACGTCGACGGAGCGACGCAGAGCCGCTGGCTCGCGCATCTGGTCCCCTGCATCTGCGGCGTCCCGAGCATTGCATCACGGGCGGCAGCCGGCAGCATGGCCAGGGCGTGTCAGAGTTCGACCGGCCGGTCTCGTGCGGGGATCACAAGCCCCTGCGACGCTCCTGTCGCGAGACCGAATGCGAACTTCCTCTGCTCGCTCGGCGAGCGTCGTCGAAGAGCCACCCGCCGGAGGAGCGATCGTCGTCACTTCTTGCACCGTCCACCGTCTCGATCCCCCCTCGTCGGCATCGGCCGAGCCCCCCGACGGATGGCTGGCCCACGCGGAACTCACCGGACTCAGCCACCGCGAATCGCAGCACGCCTCGCGGGCTTCTTACGCGGCGATCTACAAGTTCGCGGAGAAATTGTTCCCAAATTGTTCCCCAGCTCGGTCACCGCGTCCGGCCAACGGCTATCCAAAACATGTTGATTTGGAGCTATTTCCTTCGATCGGGGAGACAGGATTTGAACCTGCGACCCCCCGGCCCCCAGTCCGAGGGTTGGGGTGGCGGTCAGTGGCTCATGGAGCGCTCCCTGGCGGTGTTGACGGTTTAGGCCGCTTGTTTTTGTAGTGCTCCTTGTGCGTCGTCCCAAGTCTGACGGACTTCTCGTGGTGTCTTGTAGTCGAGCCGGCTGTGGGGCCGGTCGTGGTAGTGGTCGATGT
>DATKSM010000086.1:0-6595 GCA_035531655.1 Solirubrobacteraceae bacterium | reverse complement strand
GATCTCCCCATGCGGATACACCGTCAGCGGCTTCTCATCCGCCAGTTGCTCGGCTCCGGCGCCCGGGGGCACAGCCAACTACCCGCTCTTCTACGTCGTCGGTGCCGACCAGGCCACGCCGTGCGTCCCCGCCACCACCGGGTCATGCGCCCTCAACGTGCAGTCAACCGGCAATCTCACGCTCGACGGCGACGTCTTCGCGCCCAAGGGCACCGCGGCGCTCACGTTCCAGGGGGACCAGTCGGCCGGTGACACCTTCATCGAGGCGAACTTCATCAACGCGATCATGAACGGCAACTTCAGCGGAGACGGACCCACCAGCGACGGCAGCGGCCCCACCAGCGGCGGCGGCACCGACTACCTGGTCCAGTAGCGGCCGATCCACTAGCGGCCGGTGGTCCGGTCAGTAGCGCTTAGACCGGTGCGCCGACACCGGAGTCCTGCAGCAACGTCTGGACCGGGACCGCATACAGGTTCCGGTGGCGCAGCTTTCGCTCCAGCTGCTCGAGTTGGCGGCGCGCCGCCGACAGGCTGGTGACGCGAAGCTCGACGATCTCCCCCTTGCTCAGCGACCGGGGCAACTGGCTGGGCTTACTGATCCGTACCTTGCCCGCGACCAGCTCTCCGCCGACACCTTTGGCGAGGAAATACTGAGCGAGGCTGGGGCCGCTCGAGGTGTAGAGGAACTTGTGGTGCGAGCCAAGCCGCCGCTCGAGCTGGCGCAGAGTGGGGTCGGTGTGCAACCAGCTGATGATGCCGCTGTCGTTGAGCCGCGGCACCGCCTGGTCATTGCAGTCGCGCAGCGTGTCCACGACGCTCCGCGACGCGCTGCTCAGCGCGAAGGAGACCTGCATGCCGCTGCCGCACAGCTCGCGCGCGAGCCTCGGCGCCTGCGCGGCGCTGGCGTCGATCATCACGCCTACCTGCGAATAGACCGTCGGCACGAACGTGAGCGGGGCCGTGCCGGGGACGATGAACGAGATGGCCGCGTAGGCGATGCCGGACGTGAATGCGCCTACTGCGAAGATCGCCGAGGCCGTCGCCGCTGTGACGGTGCGCACGGCGCGCACACGCCAAGCGGGCAGCGGTCGAGTCCGGCGTGTGCTGCCCAGGATCAGCGCCGCGGTCGACGGGCGCTTCGCAAACGCCGTGTCCGGCGCGGGATGCTCGGCCAGGGCGCGCTCAATCGCGGGCCGCAGTTCCTCTTCGCTTCCCGCCACCTGCGCGAGCTTGAACTGCTCGAGCGCATGGTTGGCGACGCGCACGTGCCCGTAACCGAAGCCGTAGGAGATCACCGGGCAGCCACGGATGATCGCCTCGAGCACCGTCAGGCCGGCGCTGGAGTGGATCAGCAGGTTCGCCGCAGCGAGCACGTCGCCCATGTGGTTGGTGAAGCCGATCACGCGCACGCGCGGATCGCCCGCGAAGCGCACGCTCATGCGCTCGCGGAGTGTCTTGTTGTGGCCGCAAAGGCACAGGACCTCGGCGTCGTCGGCGACCGCCAGCGCGGCTTCCACGGCGCCGGCCACATCGCCGACACCCCAGCCGCCACCCGAGACCGCGATCACGGGGCGGTCAGCCGGCAACCCGAGCGCTGCGCGGGCGTCGCGCCGCGAGCGCGGCGCCAGGAACGCCGGCGAGGTCGGCGGCTTGGCCCAACGCACGCTTCCGGGACCCGCAATCCGCTCGACCTCCGCCTGCGACTCGGGGTGCGTGATGAAGTGCAGATCGATATTCGGGTGCGCCCAGAAGCGCAGTCCGGCGAGGTCCGTGATCGATGAATAGCACGGCACCTTCAGGCGGCCGCTGCGGCGCAGCTCGCCGAGCACCTGCGTGGTGCCGGGGTAGGTGGAGACGATCAGATCCGGCTCGTGTGCCCTGATCAGCCGCATCAATCCGCGCCGTCCGAACCAGGTCAGCAGGTGCGACGCCAGCCAGCGCGTGGGCGCGAACTCCATGAACAGCCGGTACTGGAGGTCGAACAGCCGCGGCACCCAGCGGAACAGGACCGCCGAGTTCTCACGCAGCACCGCAGTCGTCAACGGGCCCATCGCGGCGAGACCGTTGACGACCGAGATCAGCACATCCGGATCTTCTTCTTTGAACTCACGCGCAACCGCGCGTGCCGGAAGATCGTGACCCTCGCCGATGTCGGCCGAGACGATCAGGATCTTCCGCGGGCAAGCCTCTGCTTCGTCAGGCTCGCCCGCCAGCGCTAAAGGGTCGGAGTGCCCCCCGTCCTTCAAGGCGGCTTGCTCGCGACGCCACTCGACGTAGCGCCGGACGCCGTCCCTGAACGGGGTCGATGCCGTCCAGCCGAGCTCCTCGCGGGCCCGGTCCGAGACGACGATCTTGGAACCGAGGTCACCGGGCCGCGCCGGGCCGTAGATGATCTCGGTGTTGCCCACGGTCTCCTGGACGAGCTCGGCGATCTGCTTGATCGTCACGTCCTCGTCGCTTGAGAGGTTGTAGACGCGGTTCTCGGCGAGGTCGCCGAGGCCAGCGACGACGCCCTCGGCAAGGTCCTCCACATAGACGAAGCGGCGCGACTGCATGCCGTCGCCCGACAGCGTCAGCGGCTCGCCCGCAAACGCCTTATTCACGAACGCCGGGATCACCGCCGCCTCGCGCGCGCGTGGTCCGTAGGGAATACCGAAGCGGAGGATCGTGTAGTTGATCCCGTAGAGCTCCTGGTAGGACTTGCAGTACAGCTCCCCGGCCAGCTTGGTGGCCGTGTAGAGGTGCGCCGGCGGCGGGAGCAGCGTGGTCTCGCTGACGGTCTCGTCCTCGGTGTCGCTGTAGACCCAGATCGTCGACGCGTAGACGACGCGCGTGACGCCGGCCTGGCGGGCGCCCTCGAGCACGGCGGCGGTACCGCGGGCGTTGACCTGCTCGGCGTCGTGCGGCTCGGCGTGGACGTCATTGACGTCTGCCACCGCTGCAAGGTGGGCGACCGCGTCGCAACCTGCCAGCGCCTCCGCGAGCGCAACCGCGTCGGTGACCTGACCGATTACCGTGGCGACATCCTCGTGCTCAGGCCAGGGCGAAGGCCGGAGATCGTAGATCACGGGCTCGTGCCCATGGTCGCGTAGCTTGTCAACCACGTGCGAGCCGATGAACCCGGCTCCACCGGTGACTAGAACTCTCATTGGCCGGTCCTCTTCTCGGTCAACTCGTTGGCGTCAACTGGACGGTAATACAACGGGGGGCAGGAATGATTCTTTGCCACCCAATCCGAGTTCGGCAGATCGACCTGATGACCAAGGATCCGGTGGCAGGGCTCGTCATAGACGCGTCCCGTGGACTTCTCGAGCCAATCGAAGACGATGTACTTGTAGAGCCCGGAGACCATGCCGTCAGGGAGCTCGAGCTTGGAGCCGGGGAACTCCGGGTCCATGTACTCGCGTGCCGTCTCGTTCTTCCAGGTGACGATCTCCGGCATGCGCTCGACCTGGATCAGACCGAGCGCCGCCGTGAACTCATTCATCCGGAAGTTCAGACCCTGAACCTCATAGGTGGGCTTGCCGTAGTTGCGGAAGCCGCGCGCGAACTCGAGCAGCTCGGGGCGCTTGGAGACGACCACGCCGCCCTCGCCCGTGGAGATCGTCTTCGTCGCATACATCGAGTAAACGCCGACGTCGCCGTAGCTGCCGGCCTTGCGGCCGTTCCACGAGGCGCCGTGCGCGTGCGCGCAATCCTCGAGCAGGAAGATGCCGTTGTCAGCGCAGTAGGCGGCGATCTTCTCCGATTCAAAAGCGATATGACCGCCGATGTGGACGAGGATGGCCGCCTTTGGCTTGTGCTTCTCGGCCTTCTGCTCGAAGTCCTCAAACGACATGCAGAGATCGTCACGGTTGCAGTCGACGAACTGCACCTCGGCGCCGGCGCGAATCGCGGCTAACGGCACCGCCATGAACGTGTTCGACGGGCAGAGCACCGTCTCCCCCTGCACTCCGGCGAAGTGCAGCGCGGCCAGGGCGCCACCTGACCAGCTCGACGTGGCAACGGCGGGAAGCTCGTTCCACGCCTCCCACGCCTGTTCGAAGCGGGCCGTCATGTCGGCCTCGGACCAGCGGTTGGAGTCGAGTACCTCGTCGATCAGCGTGTGCAGCCGCGCCCGGTCGCGATGGTCGAAACCAATCGCGAAGCGCCCGTAGTCAGGCGTGACCTCGGTCTCTGTGAAAGCAGTCGTCATGAATCCTTCATGTGTTGGTTCAAATTTGGGCCAGGACGCCGCGCGAGGCGCGCCTCTTCCTGGGCCCCGGATCGCGCCCACCCACCGCGTCTTGCACGGGGTGGAACATCAAACGCACGCCACGGTACCGAGTTCCGCGGACTTCAGCGTCTCTAAGATCATAGGCAGCGCCGCCGCGGTGCGCTGATATGAACGCTGGGAGCTGTAGAAATCGGCGTCGTGGAGCAGGATCACGTCGCCGGCCCGGAGGCCGGCAACGACCCTCCGCGTGATTCTTCGGGGCGTGGTGAACTTGCGCCAGTCCTTGCCCCAGCGGTCCCACATCAGCGGCTGCAGGCCGCGCTCACGGACGATCCGCAGGCTCACGGGGCTGTAGACGCCGTACGGCGGGCGGTGCAGGTGCGGCGCGATCCCGGTCGCGTCAGCGGTCGCCGCGATCGCGCGCTCGAAGTCATCGGCCAACGCAGCCGCCTTACGGGTCGGGTGCGGCCTGTGCAGATAGCCGTGCATGCCGATCGCATGGCCGCCGTCCAGGATCCTGCGAGCGAGTTCAGGACGCTTGACGACCTGCTCGCCGACCAGGAAGAAGGTCGCGCGCGCGTCGTGCTCGGCGAGGATCTCGAGCATCCGGGGCGTGCCCTCGGGGTGAGGGCCGTCGTCAAAGGTGATCGCCACCGCCTGCGGCCAGCGGGCCGGATGAGGGTGCTCCTCTGCCGCCAGTGGCCCGCTGGCCACTGGCCGACTCGCAGCTGCAAGCTCGCCCAGCGTGCGCGGGATCTCCAACGCGCGCGCGAACGGCGCGATGTGTGGAGCGAGCACGTACCTGATCACTATGTGTGCCATTTTCGACGCAAATCGGGCGCTCCCGCCTCCATCCACTCTAATTTCATTCTCATGTCTGAGCTGTTCGACTCCGAGGTGACGGTCCGTCGCAGGCGATTCGCCAATGACGACAACGGTTTTGCGGTGCTCGATGCCGACTGGGCGGAGGGATCGGTGGTGCTGGTCGGTCCGCTGATCCACCTGGAGAACGGGGAACGCGCGCATGTCACGGGCACCGTCGTGACCGACAGCCGCTACGGCGAGCAGGTCCAGGTCGCCGAGGCGCGGCCGCTACCTCCGGAGGACGGCGCCGCGCTGGTCTCCTACCTGCGGCGCATCAAGAATATCGGCGAGAAGCGCGCGCAGCGGCTGATCGACCATTACGGCGCGGAGCATGTGCTGGACGCGGTCGACGACGAGCCGGCGGCGGCGTTCCGGCGCGTCGGCCTGAACCCGTTCCGCGCACAGGAGGCGGCGGCCTCCTGGAACGAGCTGCGGACGATCCGGCGCCTGCACCTGCTGCTCGCGCCGCATGGGCTCGCGTATCTGGCCAAGCGGATCAGCGACGAGTACCCGAACACGGCGCACCGCGTGATCACGGAGAACCCGTACGAGCTCACGCGCGTGTTTGGCGTGGGGTTCCGGGTCGCCGACCGGATCGCGCGGGCGGGAGCGGACTCGCCGGATGCGATCCCGGGACGCGTCAGCGCCGCGATCGTGTACGCGCTCTCGGAGGCCGAGGGCCGCGCCGGCAACACCTGCCTGCCTGTCGGGCAGCTGCTGGCGGCGGCGCGCGACCTGCTCGGAGAGGTTCCCGGCGAGGATGCGATCGACCAGCTGGTGCGAGACGGCGACCTCGCGCGTGACGGCGACTGGATCTACCGCACCCCTACCTGGGAGCTCGAGCAGGAGCTGACCGAGCGCGTGTTGGAGCTGGTGGCCGGCGCCGACGGGGACGGTGGCGGGGGCGGCAAGCTGAAACCGGCCGGCGAGGAGGTCTCAAGCGGCGGTGAGCTCACCCTGACGCCAGAGCAGGAGGCGGGCGTGCGCGCCGCGTTCGAGCACCGCCTGTCGGTGATCACGGGCGGTCCGGGGACAGGCAAGACGGCCTCGATCCGCACGATCGCGAAGTTCGGGGCCGCGCAGCAGGTGAAGGTGCTGCTGGTCGCGCCGACTGGGCGCGCGGCGCGGCGGATGACCGAGGCCAGCGGTGTCGACGCCAAGACGATCCACTCGGCGCTGGGCTGGGTGCCCGGTGAGCTGCCCGAGCGCGACGAGGACGACCCGCTGCCCTGTGATCTGCTGATCGTCGACGAGTCCTCGATGGCGAACCTCGAGCTGATGGTGACGCTGCTGCGCGCGGTCGCGTCGCGCGCGCACGTGGTACTGGTCGGCGACGCCGATCAGCTGGCGCCGGTCGGGGCCGGTAAGCCGTTTGCGGACCTCGTCGCCTCCGACATCGTGCCGACCGCGCGCCTGACCCATATCTTTCGGCAGGCGGCGGGCAGCATGATCGTTCAGGGCGCGCACGCGATCCGTCGCGGCGAGAGCCCTGAGTTCACGCCGGAGGAGGGCATG
>DATKSM010000085.1:0-4522 GCA_035531655.1 Solirubrobacteraceae bacterium | reverse complement strand
CAAGCCGGCGGTTACAAGAGCTACGACTGTGATGAATCCTTTACGCAAGGCAACACTCGATTCGGCAACGCGATCTGCGCATGAAAGCGTGCAGAAAGATCCCTTGGCGAACATATCATCGCCTCCGATGCGCAGACGCGTACCGCTGATCCTGGCGGCGAGCGTCCTAGCCGTCCTGGGGCTGTCCGCCGGCCCGGCGTCGGCGGCCACGGTGACCGTCTTCGGCCACAACGGACGCACGCACGTCATCAACAACCCGTATCTCACGGGCCCTGCTGCGAACCCGGCGCTGCCTGCGGGGCCGGTCACCGGCCCGATCCTGGCGCTGCCCGGGAGCGCGCTGGCGACTTCGACCGCAAGCCCGTTGGTGCCCGCGACCACGGGCCCGCTCGCGATCGGCCCGATCGAGCGCGCTCCGCTCGCCCGGATCGCGCGGCGCGGGCGTGCGGCGCCGGCGAGCAAGACCAACAAGAAGCGCAAGCCGGTCACTTTCCCGCAGGCGCTCCTCAGCCTGCGCGACAAGGGGACGCTCGACGCCGCCGGCTATCAGAGCGACCTGAACGCCTGGAGCCAGGCGGCGTCCGAGCAGAAGCACATCGCCAAGTGGCGGGCGACCCAGCTCGAGGACGTGACCGCGACCCTCGACGAGCTGGCCGCCGACAAGCAGGTGACGGTCCCGCGCCTGCCGGTGCTGATGCTGACGCTCGAGAACAACACCAGATACTGGAAGACCGGCCCGGCGCTGAGCGACGGCGCCCCGGTCCAGTTCCAGGGGTCGGAGCTCGTCTGGGAGTACTACGCCGGGTCTGGCATCCAGCTCCAGGTCCTGCACACGTTCGGCGAGGGCGACGGCTACTACGAGGCCGGCCGCGCCGGCTACGGCAAGCTCGCGACGCTGATGAACGAGATGGTTCCGCTGGCAGTCAGGCGCGGCGGTGGCCTCGCATGGGAGTACTACTTCAACTGGGAGGGCGGCAAGCCACCGTGGGTCAGCGCGATGGCTCAGGCGACCGGACTCGAGGCGCTCACCGACGCGTATCTGGCGACCGGCAACAGTCAGTATCTGACGGACGCCCACGAGGCGCTGCCGCTGCTCGAGACCGCGCCGCCCACCGGCGTTGCGGTCAAGACAGCGCTCGGCACGCGCTACCTGCAGTACTCGTTCACGCCGAACACCGACATCATCAACGCCTTTCTGCAGACGCTGCTGGGGCTCTACGACTACGCACAGGTGTCACGCGACCCGGTCGCGAACGCGCTCTATGCCGCCGGAGCCCGCCAGGCACAGGCCGAGCTGAGATCGTTCATCGTCGGCGGCTGGTCGCTCTACCAGCCGGGTGACGCCGATTCGCTCAGCTACCACACGCTCGTGACCGGCTTCCTCAAACTCCTCTGCCAGAAGACTCAAGGTCCGGTCTACTGCACGACCTATCAGCGGTTCGAGGCCGACCTGCTCACGCGGCCGCAACTGACGCTTGAGACGACGAGCGCGATCGCCGGGAAGCGGTTCGACCTGAACTTCAAAATCTCCAAGTACGCCGCCGTCGGCGTCACGCTCAACCAGGGCGCCAAGAACTACATCTATGCGAAAAAGAACTTCTACGCCGGGACGCGCTCGTTGCCCGCGCCCAAGCTCAAGATTGGGACCTACAGCCTGACGATGTCGGTCACCGACCCGGTCGGCCACTACGCGAAGCTGACGACCGGCCTGCAGGTCTGTAAGAAGAGATGCCCGGCGCAGCCCTACGCGATCCAGCCGACGACCGGGACGCCGCCGACGGTCACGGTCCCGATCCCGACGCCGACCAAGACGGGCACCACCACAACTCCGACGACCACGACGTCGACGTCGACGTCAACGACGGGGACGTCGACGACCGGCGGCGGCGGGATCGGGCCCCCGTAGGCCCTACGCTTGGCGCCTTGACGCCGCGCACGATCCTCTACACCGGCAAGGGCGGGGTAGGCAAGACCTCGGTTGCCGCCGCCACGGCGTTGAGGTGCGCCGCCGACGGCCGGCGCACGCTGATCCTCTCGACCGACCCGGCGCACAGCCTCGCAGACTCGCTGCAGAGCGAGCTTGGCGCCGAGCCGACCGAGGTCGCCGCCAACCTCGACGCTGCCGAGATCGACGCCCAGCACGAGCTCGGTCGCCATTGGGCGGGCGTACAGGACTGGTTCGGCGAGCTGCTGATGCAGCGCGGCCTCGACCGCATCTCGGCGGAGGAGCTGACCGTGCCGCCCGGGATGGACGAGCTCTTCCCGCTGCTGCGGCTGAAGGAGCACCACGCGGCCGGTGATTGGGAGGTGATCGTCGTCGACTGCGCGCCGACCGGCGAGACATTGCGGCTTCTGTCCTTTCCCGAGGCGGCGCGCTGGTGGCTTGAGAAGGTCGTCCCAGTCGAGCGCGCGATCCTGGCCGCGGCAGCGCCGCTAGCCCGCAGCGTGCTCGACATCCCGCTGCCGACCGGCGCCGTGTTCGACGACATACAGCGCCTTTCGGCCAACCTGATCGAGATGGACCAGATCCTGCGCGACACCGAGCACGCGACGATCCGCCTGGTGATGGCGCCTGACCGGATGGTGATCGGCGAGGCCATGCGTACCTTCACCTATCTGAACCTCTACGGCTACCTGACCGACGCGGTCGTCGTCAACAAGGTCTTCCCGCAGGACGTCGGCGATTATTTCGAGCGCTGGCGCGGGCTGCAGAGCGAACAGCTCGAACTGGTGCGCTCGGCCTTCGCGCCCGTGCCGGTGCTGGAGGTGCCCTCCTTCGACCAGGAGGTGGTGGGCGTGGAGATGCTGAACCGGCTCGGCGAGGAGCTGTTCGGCAGGGCGCGCACCGCCGGATCGCGCGGGCGCGGCGCAGCCACCGGGACAAACCGGGGTGGCGCTGGTCAGCAGACCGGCGCCGGCGACCCGGCCGCGATCCTCCACGACACGATCACCCAGGCGATCTCGAGCGACGGTGACAGCGCCACGCTACGGCTGACGATCCCGTTCGCGAAGAAGGAGGAGATCGGGCTCAAGCAGGTGGGGCTCGAGCTCGTCGTGACCGCCGGCGCCCAGCGCCGCACGATCATGCTGCCGCCCACGCTGGCGGCGTATAAACCGGTGTCGGCCACATACGTCGACGGAATCCTGGAGGTGGCATTCAGTCGTGGTGAGTGATGAGGACGGAACCGTGCCCCCGCGCGGATGGGAGGTTCCGCGCGCAGATGCGCCGCCGTCGGACGCCGAATCGCTTGCGCGGCTGATCGAGCAGCTGCTCGCGATGGTGCCCGATGACCTGCGCTCGCGGCTGACGGACGCGGCGCGCCAGCTGCTGGAGGCGCTGCGGGCGCTGATCGACTGGTGCGTCACGCGGCTCGAGTGCGGCGGCGCGCGCGGCGGCGAGGTCGAGGTGCGGGACATCCCGATTCTCTGAGCTCCCGCCGCTTCGACCGTCGGGCAGCCTGGCCGGAGGGAGCCCGGGACGTTTTCCGTCATTTCTGACGGAAAACGTCCGTCGCCTTCAGAACGTCTGCACCTCCCCGGCCGCGACGAAGTACAGGCTGACGGCGGCGATCACCGCGATCCCGACCAGGATCAGTGTCCGCGACCTGGACATGTGTCCGTAGACGCCGATCAGGAAACCGGCGATCAGCACCGCGCCGAGCAGCCCGATGTGCGCGGCAGCGGCCGCGAGCGGCGGAATCAAGCGCCCCTCACCCTATATTTGCCGCATGGCCGAGAATCCCACCTCCGTGCAGGATGTCGCAGATGGCCTGCGCGCGGTTGGCTACCTGCCGGGAGCGTCGACCGCGCTCGTCTCGTTCCTGGCGACGCAGCTCGGCAAACCGGTGCTCGTCGAGGGTCCCGCAGGCGTCGGTAAGACCGAACTCGCCAAGGCGCTGTCCAGGTACCTCGGCCGTGAGCTCGTGCGGCTGCAGTGCTACGAGGGGCTCGACGAAGCGAAGGCGCTTTACGAGTGGAACTACCGCAAGCAGCTGCTGCGGATCCAGACCGAGGCCGGTGAGACGGGCTGGGACAGGGTCCAGGACGACATCTTCGGCGAGGACTTCCTGCTCGAGCGCCCGCTGATGACGGCGATCGCGTCGAGCGAGCCGGTTGTCCTGTTGATCGACGAGATCGACAAGACCGACCAGGAGTTCGAAGCGATGCTGCTCGAGCTGCTGTCGGATTTTCAGATCACGATCCCCGAGCTCGGACGCATCGAGGCCAGGACGCACCCCGTGGTGGTGCTGACCTCCAATAACAGTCGCGAACTGACCGAGGCCCTGAAGCGCCGCTGCCTGTACCTGTGGCTCGACTACCCGGAGCTCGAGCAGGAGCTCGAGATCGTGCGGATGCATTCGCCGGACCTGCCGGCGACGGTCGCGCGCAAGCTCGTCGAGGTCGTGCAGATGGTGCGCGAGCTGGACCTGAAGAAGCCGCCGAGCATCGCCGAGTCGATCGACTGGGCGCGAGCGCTGCTGCTGCTCGGCGCCAGCGACATCGACCAGGCCACCTTCCGCCA
>DATKSM010000084.1:0-27557 GCA_035531655.1 Solirubrobacteraceae bacterium | reverse complement strand
GTCGAGCAGCACGCCGGTGTCGCCGACGACCTCGGGCAGCGCCCCGGCGTGGGTGATCACCGGCACGCAGCGAGCCAGCATCGCCTCGGCGACGGACACGCCGAAGCCTTCGTGCTTCGACGCCTGGACGTAGACGGCGGCGGTGTCGAAGAGCTCGGCCAGCTCCCGATCCTCGAGCCAGCCGGTCAGGCGCACGTTCGCACCGGCTTCGCGCTGGAGCTCCGCGGCGGCGTCATCTGCGTGCTTCCCGGCCACGACGAAGTCCACCTCGGGCACGTGCGCGGCGGCGGCGACGAATGCGCGCAGGCCCTTGCGCTCGAGGTTGGTGCGGTCGACGATGCCGACGGTCAGAGCGAGCGGGCGTTCAGGGTTCCCAAACGAGCTGGCGGCCAGCGGGCCGCCAGCCCCCTCGACATCGGGAACGCCGTGGTGGACGACCCGCACGCGGTGCGGCGGGATGCCCGTGTTGCGCCATACCTCCTGGCGCGAGTACTCGGAGTTCGTCATCAGGATGCGTGCGCGGCGCATCGTGAAGCGGCTCAGCCACGCGCGCGGCCCACCAAGCTGGAAGCCATAGCCGAACTCCCGCTCGGCCGCGGTGTCGAAGCCGCCGACGATCAGCAGTGACGGCTTGCGCAACAGCCAGGCGAGCGTGATCGGCAGGAACGTGTGCCATGACGCCCACCAGCCGACGATCACGTCGGCGGCAATGACCTCCTTGACCACCCTGCGCGGATCGCTGAAGCGGCCGGGCTGATGGATCTCGTGAACGTCGAAGCGCTCGCCCAGCAGGCGCTCGTCGAGCTCGATGAAGCTGGCGGTGCGGCTCTTGACGAACAGCAGTCGCTGCATCTCGGGCGGCATTCCTCAGGCGACAGCGCGCAACGGGCGCGTGGGAGCGTCAGACCGTGGCTCTGCGCGCGCCGCGACCGCGAGTGAGCCCCCGATGCCCAGCAGCGTCCACGTGACAGGGTCCTCGAGGAAGGCTGCATAGAGCATCGTGTCCAGCAGCAACGCCACGAAGGCGGCGGCGATCGCAACCCGGAACGGATCGCCGCGAGCGCCGCGGAACAGCGCAATGATCGCGGTGATGACCAGCGCGAGATACACGAGCTCGCCGATGATCCCCTGCTCCGCCGCGACCGTCACGGGGATGTTGTGCGAGTCGGAGACGGACTCGGCCGCCTTGCGGAAGTGGCTTGAGTACTCGGGCGAGAACGAGCCCGACCCGAAGCCGTAGACCGGGCGGTCGCCGAGCAGTTTGATGCCGTTGGTGATCAGATCGCCGCGGCCGCTCGTACCGCCGTTGATACCGCCGTTTGCCTTGCTGAGACCGAAGCTGCCGGGCCGGACGGCGATCGCAATCCCGCCGGCGATGATCACGGCTGCCGCCAGATAGAGGACGGGGCGAGTCTTCCAGCGCAGCGCCGCCAGCACGCCCATGCCAAGGCCCAGAGCGACCAGGCTCGAGCGCGAGAGCGTGAACACCAGGCAGCCCCACAGGATCGCGAGCGCGCCCACCGAGGCGAGTTGCACCCGCGTGCGTCGGTCGTAGAGCAGAACCGCAGTCAGGAGGATCATCACCAGCGCCAGGTAGCGGCCGAAGATGTTCGGGTCGAAGAACACTGAGTTGACCGTGAAGTACTCGTGCAACTCGTTCTCGATCACCAACTTCGAGCTGAGCAATAGGTGCTTGGTGGCCTCCTCGACGAAGCCGATCAGCGAGAAGGCGACCGCGAGCGCAACGCTTACCTGCAGGCAGCGGATCAGCAGCTGACGGTTCCACTTCAGGTCGCGCAGGCGTGCGAACAGCAAGGCAAACGGGATGTAGAAGAAGACCTCGTTCTGAACCGCCTTGACGAAGCCCGCCGAGGGGGAGTACAGAGCCTGAAGCGCGTAGAGCACGATGAAGGCGGCCAGCAGCTTCTCGAACAGCAGTGGCTCCGCGCGGGGCTGGGGCGGTTGTGCGGGCGCCGCTCGAAACCGCGCCTCGGCGCGCCGCGACCACAGCACCGGCACCAGCCAGGCCAGCGCGGAGGCGGCGATCACGAAATACAGAGGAACGAGCAGGTTGTTGGTCGTGTTGGCGGACTGGATCGGGATGCGGAACGGCACCGTCAGAGCGGTGAGCGGCGCCACCAACCACGGCATCCGCCTGATCAGCACGGCTGCGCCCGCGAGAACGATCAGGATCAGGACCGCGCCGACGACCACCTCGGCGGGATGGTGGTGGACGAAGTGCAGCTGCGAGGAGTGCCAGACGTCGTCCAGCAGCAGCACGGGCGCGAGTACCAGCGCACCGAGCATCGTCCAGGCCCGCCGCTCGTCCGTGCGCGCGAGCATCGCCATGGCGGCGAGCGCGGCGGCGGCGACCACGCCCAGGCGCGGCCACGGTCCGGCAAGCGTGGCGATGCTCAGCACGGCCGAGAGCGTAGAGGATTATTGCGGCCGCTCACCTCGGCCTCAGGCGGCTCAGGAGCATCGACTCGATCTGGCGCCACTCGGGGATCCGCATGTGTCTGATGGCCCAGACGTAGAAGCCGGCGGCGATCAGCACAGCGCCGCCCACCGAGACGATCTGTCCCGCCAGCGAGACGCCCGCGAGATTGTCGAGCACCTCCCAGATCAGCCGTGCGACCACGCCAGTCGCGACTGAGATCAGGAGGATCCGGGCGGTGATCATCGCGGTCTGCCCGAGGTCCAGGCGGCCGTTGAACCCGATCCGCAGGCGCCTCAGCAGCAGGACTGCCATCACGATGTTGGCGCTGGCGGTGCCGATGATGAGGCCGGCGATGCCCAATGGCTGGTAAAGCGCGACGCTGACGACGATGTCGACGGTCATGTTGATCGCTGCCAGCCGGGTCGGGAGCCACGGCCGCTGAAGCGCGAAGAACGTGCGCGTCATCAGCAGGTTCATGCCTGCGAACGGCAGACTCCATGAGAACCAGAAGAGCGCCTCGGAGGTCAGATTCAAGGACAGTCCCGTGAATGCCCCGCGCATGAACACCAGACGCACGATCGGCCGCGACAGCGCCATCATTCCGGCCGCAGACGGGATCAGCAGCAGGTTGATCTGGCGCATGCCGTTACCGAGCGTCTCGCGCATCGCTGACGGGGCGCTGCGCGAGGCCTGACGGCTGAGCGTTGGAAACAGGACGGTTGAGACTGCGACGCTGAAGATGCCCTGCGGCAGCATGTAGAGCAGGAACGCGTCCTGGATCGAGCGCGGACCGTTGCCGCTGACGAGCGCGCCCATCGTCGAGTTGATCAGCGCGTCCAGGTTGACGATGCCCAACCCGATCGTGACCGGCAGCATCAGCGCGAACACCTGGCGGATGCGCGGATCGTGCCAGTCGATATGGAAGTCGAGGCGGTAATCGATCCGGCGCAGCGCCGAGCCGATCAGCAACATCTGTACGACCGACGCGACGGTCCATGCGAGCGCGTAGCCATAGATGCCGCTCTTGCCGAACTTGTTGTGCAAGAGCAGCAGCAGCAACAGGATCACGCCGTTCCAGACAACCGGTGCGAGTGCGGGAATCGAGAACTCGTCGTAGGACTGCAGGATCCCCGTGAGCACTCCTGACAGCCCCAGGAGAAGAACAACGGGGAACATGATCTGGGTCATGACCGCGGCCGCGTGTCCGTCGAAATGCGAGCCCGTAAAACGCGGCAGGATCACTCCGGCGAGCACGATCCCGAGCAAGGTGATCGCACCCAGGACGAGCATCACGATCCAGAACAGGGTCGTGGCGAGACGGAACGCCTCGCGCTTCTTTCCCTGCTGCAGCAGGTCGGTGAAGACCGGCACGAACGCGGCCGACAGGGCCGCCTGTGCGAACAGGTTCGTCATCAGGTTCGGGATCTGCGACGCGAACGTGAACGCCGACGCCTTGAGGCCGGTGCCGAAGTAGTAATTTGCTACCGACTCGCGTACCAGGCCGGCGACCCGCGAGAGCGCCGTCGCCGCGGCGAAGATCGCCGTGTTTACAGATACCCGGCGGCGCTGGCTGTCATCGGTGGCCGTCAAGGGCCGCTATAGTACGGCCCCGCTGATGGCCAACATTCATTCACAGAAGAAGCGCATCGAGCGTGCACTCCGCGAGCGCGACGAGAACCGGCGCTACACCTCGCGTATCAAGACTTACTTCCACCGGCTCGAGACCGCCGTCGCCGACGGCGACCAGACGGCCGCCGACGCCGAGCATCGCGTGCTCGTGCAGACGATCGACAAGGCCGTCAAGCGCGGCTCGCTGCACAAGAACAACGGCGCGCGCAAGAAGTCTCGCGCTGCCCGTGTGCGCCTCGGCGCCCCCGCCGAATAAGTCTCTCCCGGCCGCCGCAGTTAGGCGCCGACCTCTCTGCCTGGGCGCGCCGGTATCTCCGCTAGGCGGCGATCTCTCGGATCGTGAGGAGCGCGTGCGTGTCCTCGCTCGCGCCGCTCCCGCTGCCACCGCGTGAGGCGAGCTCGAGATCGGCGATCAGGCAGATCGCGCGCTCGAGCCGCTCGGCGCCGATCCTGCGCGCGTCGGCGATCAGCTTGTCGGCCGCTGTGGACGGCATCCTCAAGGAGGCTTTGACGTTGGCCTGCGACTCGCCACGGTCGAGCGCGCGGGCGACCTGGTGGGCCTGGCGCACGCGCGAACTCATCCAGTAGATCAGGCCCGGCAGGCGCTCGCCCTGAGCACGCATCTGGAGGAGCGTCCGCGTGGCGGCATCCGCACTGCCGGAAAGCAGCGCATCGGCGAGCGCCCAAGCCCTGCGTTCCGCGGATGCGGCTGTCAGCTCCAGCACCGTGTCTGCATCGATATGGGCGTTCGGCTCGAACTCGAGCGCGAGCTTCTCGAGTTCGCGCAGCAGCCGCTGCTGGCGGTCGCCGACATGTGCGACCAGCATCCGCGCCGCATCCGGCGTCAGCTCGAGCCCTAGCTGATGTGCCTGCGCGACCACCCACTTGGGCAGCTCCCACGGCTTGACCGATTGCTCGGTGGAGACATGTCCTCCGGCTCGCGTGACCGCGTCGTGCAGTCGCTTCGGCGCCTTCAGGCGGCCGTCCTCACGCGCGAAGAACGTGACTGTCGTGTCCGGCGGGATCGCCGTGATCGCCGCCTCGAGCGCGTCCATCTCCTTGTCCTTCCAGCGCTCGGCGCCGTCGACAAGCAGGAAACGCCGGCCGATCGCGAAGGTCATCGCGTCGAGTGCAGCGGCGACGTTGTCCGGCGTCGCCTCCTCCCCCTCGAACAGCTCGAACCCGCTGGCTCCGCTCTGCTGCTCGGCGAGCTCGCGCAGGCGAGCGCGGCGCTCGGTGATGCGGCCGTGGTCGTCGCCATGGATGAGATAGGCGTTCTTGAAGGCGGGAGCCATGCTGTGGCCCGAGTCTAGGTAGGTCGGCGGCCGTTCTTTGTGAAGGCTGTTCGCCATCACGAACGAAGTCCACAACGAACCTCAGCTGCGGGCGAGACGGCGACGGCCGCGGTGCGCAATAGATTGCGGTGAGCCATGTCACCCAGATGGGCGCGAGGATGGTTCGCAGCGACAGCCGCATCCGTGTTGGCCGGCGTGACGATCAGCGCCGTTACGGCCGCGAACAACGCAGGTGGCCACTTTCACCCCGCGGCGGCTCGGGCCGCCAACGCGTTCGCGTTCTTCACGATCCAGTCGAACCTGCTTGTCGGGCTCGGCACGCTGCTGCTGGCGATACGCCTCGGGCGTTCCTCGACCGCGTTCGCCGTGCTCAGACTCTCGGGCCTCACGGCGATCACGGTCACCGGGATCGTGTTTCACCTGGTGCTCGCGAGGACGCTCGACCTCGCGGGCTGGGACGCGCTCGGGAACGAGCTTGTGCACACGGTCGTCCCGATCATGGCCGTCGTCGGCTGGCTGCTGGCGGGGCCGCGGACGCTGATCACGCCTCGCACGGTCTGGCTGTCGCTGATCTTCCCGGTCTGCTGGCTCGCGTTCACCCTGATCCGCGGGGCGATCGCGCACTGGTACCCGTATCCGTTCATCGACGTGACCAAGCTCGGCTACTTCCGGGCCGCCGTCAATTGCGTCTGGGTCGCGCTATTACTGCTCGGGCTAAGCGCGGGCGCCAGAGCGCTCGACGCGCGCCTCAAGCCCGTGCGCGGGCCGCGCTGAGCGCCTTCTCGACCGCCTCCTCTGGCGATTCCACCGACTCGATCCCGTCGATCCCCCAGGTGTGCAGCCCGTAGACCTTCAACCCGTTGTGGAGGCCGAGCGCGACCTCCGACAAGGTTCCATACGCCCCGCCGACCGCCACCATCGCGTCGGCGCTGCGCACGATCAGGCCGTTGCGCAGCTCGCCCAGCCCGGTCGGGATCGCGATCGTCACCCAGTCGTTGGCGTCGGAACGGTCGTCACCCGGCAACATCCCGATCACCGTTCCGCCGGACGCAGCTGCACCCCGCGACGCGGCCTCCATCACACCGCCGCGCCCACCGCAGACAACGACGGCACCCGCTGCGCCGAGTAGCCGGCCGACCTCCTCGGCGTCGACCAGGTCGAGATCGAGCGCCTCAGACGCGCCGACTACCGCGATGTACGGCACCTCGGAAGCATGCATCGACGAGGACCTACCTGACGACGACGTTCACGAGCTTCTCGGGCACGACCACGACCTTGATGACGTCCTGGCCGTCGACGTGCTGCATCACACCCGGCGCGGCCAGTGCCAACTTCTCCAACTCGTCGCGGCCCGCCCCGCTCGGAGCCCTGACACGATCGCGCACCTTGCCGTTCACCTGGCAGACGAGCTCGAAGGTCTCGGCCACCAGCATCGCCGCGTCGGCCGCCGGCCATGGCTCCTCCCAGACCCGGCGCCCGGTCAGCGACTCGAACACCTCCGCGCCGAGGTGCGGCGCGAACGGGAAGATCAGCGAGGCGGCCGTCGCCACCGCGAACTTCCTTGCCTCAAACTCAGCCTCGGGATAGCGGTAGAGGTCGTTGACCAGCTCGGTGACCGCGGCGATCGAGTTGTGGAAGCCGAAGCGACCCACGAACTCGCTCGTCACCCGGTCGATCGCCCAGTTGGCCTTGCGAACGAGCGCCAACGCGTCCCCGGCGGGGTCGACGGGCTGCTGAAGCGATTCGGAGTCGGTGCTTGGATTTGATCCCGCCCGCCCAGCATCGGCAGCAATCTCGTCTGCCAGGGTCCACAGGCGTGAGAGCAGCCGGTGCGCGCCCGCCAGCGCATTGTCGTTCCAGGCGGCGTCCTGGTCGGGCGGACCCATGTTGAGGATGTAGGTGCGGACCGTGTCGGCGCCGAAGTGCTCGATCAGCGGCGACGGCGAGATCACGTTGCCGCGGGACTTCGACATCTTGTGGCCGTCGGGGCCGAGGATCATGCCCTGGGTGAAGAGCGCGTCGAACGGCTCCTGCACATCGAGCAGGCCCATGTCGGCGAGCGCCTTCACGAAGAAGCGCGCGTACAGCAGATGCAGGATCGCGTGCTCGACGCCGCCGATGTACTGGTCGACGCCCATCCACTCGCGCAGCACCGCCGGATCCCAGGCGGCGTCGTCGTTGCGGGCGTCGCAGTAGCGCAGGAAGTACCAGCTCGAGTCGACGAACGTGTCCATCGTGTCGGTCTCGCGACGGGCGGGTCCGCCGCACTCCGGGCACGTGGTGTTGACCCAATCCTCGGCGGTGGCCAGGGGCGAGCGGCCCTTCGGCTGGTAGTCCTCGACGTCGGGCAGCCGGACCGGCAGCTGGTCCTCGGGGACTGGGACCATGCCGTGGTCGTCGCAGTAGACGATCGGGATCGGGCAACCCCAGTAGCGCTGACGCGAGACCAGCCAGTCGCGCAGGCGGAAGTTGACCGACGCGTGGCCGATGCCCTCGCGGTCGAGCCAGGCGATGATCCGCTCGAGGCCCTCCTTAGGGGTGAGGCCGTCGAACTCGCCGGAGTTCACCAGGACGGCGTCGTCGTCCTTCGTGACGTAGGCCTCATCAGCCGGGATCGGGGAGCCGTCCTTGGGCGCGACCACCTGGCGGATCGGGAGGTCGTACGCCCGCGCGAACGCGAAGTCGCGCTCGTCGTGGGCGGGGACGGCCATGATCGCGCCGGTGCCGTACTCCATCAGAACGTAGTCGGCGACGTACATCGGGATCTCTTCAGCCGTAACCGGGTTGGTCACGGTGCGACCGAGGAAGACGCCGGTCTTGGGCTTGTCCGTGGAGCTGCGGTCCTCGGCCGACTCGGTCAGCGTGTGGTTGACGTACCGATGCACGGCCTGCTCGCCGGGCGTGCCAGCCGCGAGCCTCAGCACATCGGGATGCTCAGGGGCCATCACGAAGAAGGTCGCGCCGAACAGGGTGTCCGGGCGGGTGGTGAAGACGGGGTAATCGATCCGCAGCTCCGCGCAGTGGAAGGTGACCTCAGCGCCGACGCTGCGGCCGATCCAGTTGCGCTGCATCGTCTTGACGTACTCGGGCCAGTCAATCGTGTCTAGGTCGTCGTGCAGGCGGTCTGCATAGTCGGTGATCCGGAGGAACCACTGCTCGAGCTGACGCAACTCGACCTCATGGCCGCAGCGCTCGCAGCGGCCGTCGATCACCTGCTCGTTCGCGAGCACCGTCTGGTCGTGCGGGCACCAGTTGACCGCCGACTCCTTGCGGTAGGCGAGGCCGCGCTTATACAGCTGCAGGACGATCCATTGGGTCCAGCGGTAGTACTCAGGCTCATGTGTGGCCAGCTCGCGCGACCAGTCGATCGAAATCCCCCACGAACGGAATGCCCGCTGGAACTGCTCGATCGACTCGTCGGTGGCGGCCCGCGGGTGTACGCCCGTCTTGATCGCATTGTTCTCGGCAGGCAGGCCGAAGGCGTCGAACCCCATCGGGTGCAGCACGCGGTGGCCGGTGCGGCGCTTGAAGTGGGCGATGGCGTCGCCGATCGTGTAGTTCTTGAGGTGGCCGATGTGCGGCTCACCGCTCGGGTAGGGCAGCATCTCGAGTACGTAGGCCTTGTCGCGTGGGGTGCGCATGGTGGTGGTGGTGGTGGGGGGGCGGGACCGCATTCCACCACCTTCCTTCTGCGAGCCGTTGCTGACCTCCCAGGTGTGCTCGTCGGCCCAGACGGCCTGCCACCTGGCCTCGATCTCGCGTGGGTCATAGCGTTGCTCGGACATGCGTGCGTGAGGTTAGAGACTGCAGGAAACGCGGGCGGTGGCACCGTTGCCGGTTCGTTTGCGGCCGGGGTGAGGGTTCTCCCCTACCATCGGCGCATGTCAGAGACGGGGCACTCGGTTTCGGACCAGGTGGCGGCGATTCTCACGGCCGCCGAGCAGACCGCAGACCAGCTCCGTAGCGAGGCGGAGGAGCGGCTGCGGGCACGGATCGCGGAGGCCGATCGCGCCGCGGAGAACCGGGTCAAGGCGGCCGAGGACGAGGCCGGCGAGATCGTGCGCGCCGCCCATGATGAGGCAACCCGGATCGCCCGTGACACCGTCGCGCGCGCGCAGGCCGAAGCCGACCGGATCCGGATGGAGGCTCAGGAGGCGAAGACCACCGCGACCGGAGACGCACTCGCGATCGTCGCTCGCGCCCAGGAGAACGCCGACGCGACCCTCAGTGACGCAGCCGAAACCGCCCTGAAGACGCGCTCGGATGCGGACGAGTACGCGCGCGAGCTGATGCGGGAGGCGCGCCAGGTCTCAAGCGACGTCCGCGCCGGCGGCACGCAGCTCACCGACCACGTTCGCCAGCTGGGCGACTCATTGCGCTCCAACGCCGAGCGTCTGCTCCGCGACGTGCAAGCCGTGCACTCGACCTACCTGGGTGAGATCGACAAGGTGGACCCGTCGCGCGCTCGGCTGAACGCGCTCGAGTCCTCGGCGGGCGGGCGCGGAGGACGCGACGGCCTCGAGCGCGGACGGGCGCGTGAGGGCGCCGGCTCTGACGATCTGGACGTGCCGGAGTTCATTCCGCGGGGGCCGAATCGGGCGTAGTTTCCAAGGACGGCGCGACGATCAATGTGCGCACGAACACCAGCCGGTTCACGCCGCACGGGTATGTCCTGACAACGTATGGGTGCCATGAGATTGACCTGCTTGCGGCGTATTGCGAGCCACTCGAGCGTGCCTACCTCCTGCCTTCGGAACTGTTCACTGATAGACACACCGTCCAATTGCGGGTCACTCCGCCCCGCAACAACCAGCGCGCATGCATTAACCTTGCGGATGATTACGACTTCGAAGGGGCTGTAGCTCAGCTGGAAGAGCGCCGCCATGGCATGGCGGAGGCCAGGGGTTCGAGCCCCCTCAGCTCCACTTCTTTGTCGCAATCGGCACAGGCGCCGCTAACGGTCGGCTCCAACCCGTTCCGCAACCACTTCGGCTACTGGATCGATGTCGTCGCGGCCGGCCAGGACGTGGTCGTCACCCGCCGCGGCAAGCCGCGCCTGCGGCTGACTCCGGCGTAAGACGGCCTGCCGGACCGGTATGAGGCTGGCACCTCGCACCGGTCCGTTCCGCCCAGGGATTAGGCGACGTCTACGCCCCGAGTGGTCCCGTTTGGGTTGAGGGCGCCACACCGGCGAGATGCCGCGACCGGATCGAGCGTCGAGTCGGTCTGGCCACCCGAGCCGCAGCGTTGTGCCGCTTCTCCCGGCGCCCCTCGGGCGCCGGGAGAAGACAACGCTCGCCTCCACGGGAGACTGCTCGGGTGCGCATTCGCCTCAACGTGCGCAGGGCGCCAACCCAAGCGAGATCCGCGTTGAGAGGCTACTTCTGTTTGGCCGCCTCGATCGCCGCGACCGGATCGAGCGTCGAGTGCTCTTGAGCGATCGTGAACGCGCGGTCGGCGAGCTCGGCGGCCTCGGCTCCGGTGGTCGAGTCGTCGCTGAGCGCGAGCGCCAGGAATGTCTGACGCAGCAACTCCGGGTTCTTCAGGTCCGGCGGCGGCCCGGCCGGCGGTAGGCCACGGGCCGCCACGAGCAGCGAACTGACGTTGGCGCCGCCGCCGAACAGCTTGCCTGGGTGCTTATCGGGAATCTGCAGGGCGATGGCGCCGGTCGCCGGGTTCACGATGCCGATCTTCGAGCGCAGGCCGGCGCGCTCCAACGCCAGCCGATAGCCCGACAGGCGCAGGTAGCCGAGCTGGGCTGCAAGCTGCTGGTAGGCAACGGCCTCACTTTCAGCGCCGAGCCGGTTCTGGTGCAGGGAGATGTGCGTCATTTCGTCGGCCGGACCGGCGTCGGGCTCCGGCGCGACCAGCAGGAACACCTGCGGGCCGAGCCGCCCGGCTCCGACGCCGGCAATGTCGACGAGCAGCTGATAGCCGGTGAGCGTGAGCGCGCCGACGATCCCCGATGGCAACGGGTGTTCCTGGAGATGTCCTGTGGCGTAGGGCATGGTCACAGGCCGCCGAAGCAGCGGCGAGGCGGCCTCAACATACTCATCATCCTAATTGTTGAGCAGCCCGCCGAGAAGGCCGCCGGCGATCCCGCCGCCACCGCCCTGGCCTTGACCACCGCCTGCGCCGGTCTCGGCTCCGGCCGGGTGGAAGTAGGCGCTCTGCAGGCCGATGCGGCCCGGACCGGTGAAGCGGTTGAAGACCAGGCTGCCGGCGCCGCCGAGGAAGCCGGACTTGAAGCCGTAGACCTCCTGGCTCATCTGCACCGAGTGGTCGTAGTAGAGCCAGCCACCGGGCTCGATGTCGATCGACTCGCCCGGCTCGAGGACCTTTTCGAAGACGTTGCCGTAGCCGTGCACCCAGACGACGCCTTCGCCGCTTGTGCACATGAACTGGTCGATGAAGAAGCCGCCGCCGTAGATCATGTTGGCGAAGCCCTTCATACGGCTGTAGTCGTACTCCACGTTCTGCGTGGCGGCGAGGAACTGGTGCTCGCGCACCTGTACTCCCTCGCCGGCCTGCAGGTGCAGCGCGACCACGTGGCCCGGGGCGTCGCGGCTGAACGCGACCTCTCCTCCGGACTCGACCTGCAGAAGCAGCAACGGCATGCCGGCGAATGCGCGCCGCGCCAGGCCCTTGCGCAGCGGGTGCAGGCCGATCTGCAGGTCCGGGTACTTCCAGAGCAGCACGTGATGTTCGAAGTAGACGGGGACGCTTCCGTCGAGCGCCATGTGCAGAACGGGCACGAGTTCACCTTCGAGCCGGTATCGGACCCCGGTGGCGGTGCCGTCCTGGATCTGCGTGGGCAGGATCTTGGGTGCCGAGGGCATGCGCTGCTCCATTCTTCGCAGGTGCGTCCGCGCTCGTGGCGGCTGTCTCGCGCGGCACGCTACCGCTCCGGCGTGGCCCGCGCCAGCCCCACGGCCCTATGTGTGATGGATCCGCACGTCGCAATCGTGACAATCTCGTGATAATCCGACTGTGCCACCCGTCTACGTTGCCGGGCATCGCAATCCGGACACCGATTCGATCAGCTCGGCAATCGCCTACGCTGAGCTGAAGTCGCGGCTGGACCCGCACACCGAGTACATCCCAGTGCGTCTCGGCGAGCTCAACCCGCAGACGAACTGGGTACTGGAACAGGCCGGCGTGCAGGAACCGCAGCTCCTCCCGCACATCCGGCTGCGCGCAGGCGACCTGATGCAAACCGAGTTCCCGTGCATCAACGCGAGCGACCCGATCCGCGAAGCGGGGCTCGCGATCGACCACACCGATTACGACCTCGTCCCGGTGATCGACGACGAGGGTGTTCTCGCCGGCATCATCACGACGCGTGCGCTGGCACGCCGCTATGTGCGGGAGTCGCGCGCGAGCTCCACGCTGCGCGAGGCGACATACCTGCACGCCGTCGCGGAAGTGCTCGACGGGGAGCTGCTCACCGGAGAGGACAGGGCGCTGACGGGACGCATCTGGGTCCACGCCTCATCGCTCGAGACCGTGGCCGCGATCGAGAAGAGCGACGTCGTAGTCGTCGGGGACCGTTCGAAGGCGCAGAAGCAGGTGCTCGCGCGGGACATCGCACTGCTCGTCATCTCGAGCGGCGCCCAGCCCGACCCCGACGTGCTCGAGCTGGCGCGCCAGAAGGGCACGGCGGTCATCACATCGCCGCTCGACACCTACGTCTCCGCCCGCATGATCACCCTGGCCGCGCCGTGTCGTGAGCTGATGGAGAACGACCAGATCATGGCCACCGCCGACGAGCTGATCAGCGAGGTCTCGGAGCAGATCAAGGATTCGCACCATGGCGCCGCGATCGTCGTCGACGATCGGCAACGGCCGGTTGGGCTGCTGACCCGCTCGGACCTGGTCTCCCCGATCCGTCGTCGCGTGATCCTCGTCGATCACGCCGAGCAGGCACAGAGCGTACCCGGCATCGACCAGGCGGAGATCGTCGAGATCCTCGACCACCACCACATTGGCTCGATCGAGACCAAGGTGCCCGTGACGGCGACATTCGACCCGGTCGGCTCGACCGCCACACTGGTGCTCGAGCGCTTCCGCCGCAGCGGCATGGAGCCGAGCACTCCCGCGGCGATGCTGATCCTGTCCGCCGTCCTCTCCGACACCGTGATCCTCAACTCGCCGACCACGACCGACCGCGATCGTGCCGTGGTCGAGTACCTCGAGCGCGTGCTCGAACTCGACGCCTGGGAGTACGGGCGCCGCATGTTCGAGGAGACCTCGGACGTGTCGGAGGTCAGCGCCGACGTTCTCGTCAAGCGCGACGCCAAGGGCTACCAATCCGGTAACGGCACGCCGTTCGTGATCGCACAGATCGAGGTCGTCGGCAAGAGTCTGCTCGACCGCGAGCAGGAGTTGCTCGAGGCGATGCGTCGCGAACGCTCAACTCAGGGCGTCGTGCTCTACGTGCTGATGATCACAGACGTGCTCGACAAGGGCACCGACCTGCTTGTGGCCGGTGATGTCGGCCCGGTGGCGCGAGCGTTCGGGGTCGACCACGAGAACGGCAGCAAGCTCGCGCTTCCCGGCGTGATGAGCCGGAAGAAGCAGGTCGCGCCGAAGCTTCTGTCGGTGCTCTGAGGTCAGGCGACGGCGAACTCGAAGGTCTTGGCGGGCGCTTCGCCCCACAACTGCTCGAGCCGGTAGAAGTCGCGCATCTCCGGCGTGAAGACGTGCACGATCACGTCGCCGTAGTCCATCAGGATCCATTGAGCCTGGGTTACGCCGTCGACCCGAATCGGCAGCGTCTCGTGCTCATTCTTCATTCCAAGGTGGATGCCGTCGTGGATCCCCCTGACCTGGCGGTCGCTGCGGCCGGTGCAGATCAGGAAGTAGTCGGCGACGGATGTGAGTCCCCGCAGATCCAGCTGGACGATGTCGACCGCTTTGCGGTCTGAGGCGAGCTCCGCGACTGCCAGCGCGATCTCTTCGGGTGACATCATGATGGTGTGCGACCTCCGTATAGACGACGTTCGTCGATATAGCTCGCCACCGGTGCGGGGACGAGGTAGGTGATCGGCTCCTGCATCTGCACTCGACGGCGGATGTCGGTTGAGGAGATGCCGATCCGCGGCATCTGAAAGAACTCCGCCCGCTCACCGCCGTGCAGGCCGGCGAGCGCCTCGTCTATCGACTTCCGCGGGGTCCCGCGGCGCTTCGCTACCGCGAGTGTAGCCAGCGACAGGACCTGCTCCGGCTCGCGCCAGGTGGGCAGTCCGGCCGCGACGTCACCGCCGACGATCAGGAACAGCTCGCTATCTGGCAGCTGTGAGTGCAGTGACCGCAGGGTATCGACCGTGTAGGACAGTCCTTCGCGCACGACCTCAAGGTCGGACACCTCGAACCGCGGGTCCCCGGCGACTGCCCGCCGGCACAGTTCGAGCCGGTGCTCCGCGCCGGGATCATCGTCGAGCAGCTTGTGCGGGGGCTGCCCGGCCGGCATCAGCAGGACGCAGTCAAGGCCGAGGCGCACGTGCGCCTCCTGCCCGCAGATCAGGTGGCCCAGGTGCGGCGGGTTGAAGGTCCCGCCGAGAATGCCGATGCGTGAGCCGTTCAGGGAGAGCAGTGGTTCCTGCCGACTTCAGGGGCGGACGTGCCCGGTGCCCTCGATCAGATACTTGAACGTGCAGAGCTCGCGCAGACCGATCGGCCCGCGCACATGGAGTCTCTGCGTGGAGTTGCCGATCTCCGCGCCCATCCCGAACTCACCGCCGTCGGTGAAGCGTGTCGAGGCATTCACGTATACGCAAGCAGCGTCGACGCGCAGCTCGAACTCCCGGGCTGCGGCGGTGTCAGCGGTAACAATCGCCTCCGAATGACCGCTGCCGTGGCGATTGATGTGCTCGATCGCCGCCTCGACCGAGTCCACGACCGCGACCGCCATCTCGAGCGCCAGGTATTCCGTGTCCCAATCCTCGTCGGTGGCAACCCGGATCGGCAAATCGCTCACCGTGTCGCGCGTGCGGCTGTCGCCGTGGAGCGTGACGCCCGCGTCGTGCAGCGCATGAAGCACATGCGGGAGGAACCGGTCGGCGATGGCGCCATGCACAAGCAGCGTCTCGGCGGCGTTGCAGACGCCGGGCCGCTGCACCTTCGCGTTGATCACGATCTCCTGCGCTACCGCCAGATCGGCGCTGCGATCCACGTAAACGTGGCAGTTGCCCGACGCGGCGAAGATCACAGGCACGGTGGCGACGCCCTTGAGCGCCTCCTTCAGGCCCTCTCCCCCGCGCGGGATGATCAGGTCGACCGAGCCGGTCTGGGTCGCGAGCTCGGTCAGCTCGTCGCGCCCACCGCCGGAAACCAGCGCGAGCGCCCCCTCCGGCAAGCCGGCCCCGACCACCGCCTCCGCTGCGATTCCCGCGAGCACGGCGTTCGAGTGAGCCGCCGAACTCGAGCCGCGCAGGACCACGGCATTGCCCGACTTCAGGCACAGCGCCGCCGCGTCGATCGTGACGTTCGGGCGCGCCTCGTAGACGACCGCGATGACGCCCAGCGGCACACGCACCTTGCGGACGTCGAGGCCGTTCGGCAGGCGGAAGCCGTCGATCACCTCACCCACAGGATCGGGCAGCGACGCGATCTTGCGGGTGCCCTCCGCGATCGCGCCGATTCGCGCCCGATCCAGCGAGAGCCGGTCGAGCAGCGCGGCGCTGAGCCCGGCCTCCCGTCCTGCTTCGAGGTCGCGCGCATTCGCGGCGAGAATCTCGGGAGTGCGCTCGACGAGCGCGCCGGCGACGGCCTCCAGCGCAGCGTCCTTGACGCCCGCGCCGAGCGTGGCCAGTGTCCGCGACGCCTGTTTAGCGGACGCACAGATCTCGGCGACGGATGCGACTGTTGTGGCCACTTCAGGTAAGGGTCTGGAGGGGAATTAGTTGTGGAAACTGACGAGTGGCTGGGGGTGCCTGGGAAGACCGTCTCGCAAGGCAGGTACTGGTGGTACCTGCCGCGAGACGGACGCACCCAGGTGCGTCCAGACGCCGTCAAAACCGCAGATAATTTTCATACAGACCCTAAAGACTACGCGAGCACGAAATAGTCCCGATGAACTGCCTCGTCACTCGAACGCGGCAACAACTCCCGTACCTGCGCCGATTTCATACCACGCACACGCTGCAGATCCTCCGCTGAGTAGTTGCTGATGCCCTTGCCCACCTGTTCGTCGCCGAACGTGACTTCGATCGCGTCACCCGCCTCGAAGTCCCCGCTGATGTCAATCACACCAACCGGTAGCAGGCTGGTCCCGCCCTCGCGCAGCGCCCTGGCGGCGCCAGCGTCGACTCTGACGCGCCCGCGTGCCGGTTTCGCGTACTTCAGCCACAGCTTGAAGCTGGAGACGCGGTCCACCCGCGCGAGGAACGTTGTGCCCACTTCCTGTCCGAGCACGGCGGCGCTGATCGTCCCGGCGATCTGCCCGTTGGCAATGACCGCCGGGATCCCGGCGGCCGTGGCCATCTCGGCCGCTACTACCTTCGAGCGCATTCCACCTGAGCCGAGCACCGAGGCGGTTTGCGTTATCTGCAAAGCCTCGAGCTCCTCAATCGCGCTGATCTGGCTCACCAGCCGCGCTTCGGCGTGCGTGCGCGGGTCGGCCGTGAACACACCGTCGGTGTTGGTGAGCAGCAGCAGCCGTTCGGCGCCGACGAGGATCGCCACCTGCGCAGCGAGGAAGTCGTTGTCGCCGAATGAGATCTCATCGGTCGTCGTCGTGTCGTTCTCGTTGATCACGGGTACAACGCGCCAATCGAGCAGCTTCGCGAGCGTGTGACGCACGTTCAGGTAGTGCGTGCGCGCGCTCATGTCGAAGAACGTCAGCAGCACCTGCGCCGTCGGGATTCCGCGGGCCTGCAGCAACTCGTCGTAGACCCGATAGAGCTTGCCCTGCCCGATTGCACTGGCTGCCTGGAGCTCGTCGATCGCTCGCGGACGCTGCCCAGGGGCGATCTTCATGACGCCGAGCCCGCGCGCGATCGCGCCACTGGTGACGATGATCGGCTCATAGCCGTCCGTGTACAGCGCCGCGACGTCGTCGCAGATCCGGTCCAGCACGTCGGTGCGAATCGTGCCGTCGTCTTCGGCGACGACGCTCGACCCGAGCTTGATCACGACCGAGCTCATCAGCGCGGGAGCTTATTCGTCATGGGTCGAGATCGAAGACGACGCCGGCAATCTCAACGTCGTCACCGGGCTCGAACCCAGCGGCCTCAAGCGCGCGGATCACACCGAGCCCGCGCAGCCGGCGCTCCAGATGCGCGAGCGCGTCCTCGTTGTCGAGGTCGTAGCGGGCGACCAGCTTCGCCACCCCCTCGCCCTCAACCACAAAGACGCCCTCCTCGTCGCGCACGATCCGGAAGCCGCCCGAGGGCGCGGGCCGGAAGATGCGGTGCTCGGGCAGGTCATCGAAATGAGTGCCCTCTCCGTTGCTGGGTGGGCGGGTGGGTGGGTGGGATCCGAATCCAGCAACGTCGTCATCGGCGGTCAGCACCGGGATCCGGCGTAGCAGCACGGTCGCAAGCTCATCGAGCCCCTGACGCGTAACCGACGAGGTGAGGATCACCGGCACCTCCTCCCCCATCCGCTCCTGCCACTGCGCACGCGCGGCCTCGCCCTGGTCGGGCGTGACGAGGTCGGCTTTGGACAGCGCGACGATCCGCGGCAGCGACGCGAGTCGCGCTTGGTAGCGCTCGATCTCGTGCTCGACCGTCTCGAAGTTCGCAAGCGGATCGGAGCCATCGAGCGGCGCGAGGTCGAGCACGTGCACGAGCAGTCGCGTACGTTCCACGTGCGCGAGGAAGTCGTGCCCGAGCCCGATGCCGTCGGCTGCGCCCTCGATCAGCCCTGGGATGTCGGCAATGATCAGCTGGCGCTCGTCCTGGTGCAGGGTGCCGAGCGCCGGCGCGAGCGTCGTGAACGGGTAGTCCGCCACCTTCGGCGTCGCCCGCGTGAGCCGCGAGATCAGCGAGGACTTGCCCGCGTTGGGCAGACCCACGAGTCCCGCGTCGGCAAGCAGCTTAAGCTGCAGTGTGAGCCAGCTCTCATCGCCGGCGAGGCCTCGCTCGGCGAACCGTGGGCTCTGACGAGTCGAGCTCGAGAAATGGCGATTGCCGCGGCCGCCCGAGCCGCCCTGCGCCACCACCGCGCGCTGCCCTGGCCGCACGAGGTCGTGCCGAGTGCCGTCGGCCTCGACGAGGATCTCCGTACCGGGCGGCACCGAGATCTCGAGCGCGGCCCCGTCGGCGCCGTGACGCTGCGACCCCTGACCGTGGGTGCCGCGTTTGGCGCTGAAGTGCGAGCTCCGCCGGAAATGCTCGAGGTCGCGGTAGGAGTCGTCGCAGACGAGCACGACGTCGCCGCCCTGTCCACCGTCGCCGCCGTCAGGGCCGCCCTTGGGCACGTGCGCCTCGCGCCGGAAGCTCATGCAACCGTCGCCGCCGCGACCGGCCTCTACGTGAATTCGCGCGCGATCTTTCATTTTCTGGAGAGGGTAGATCCGACGCGGTGTCGGCGCATATGCTGTCGTCGCTTACAACCGACCGGAGGTGACGGAGTGAAGTCCTTATTGGATGACTTCAAGCAGTTCCTGCTGAAGGGCAATCTCGTGACCGTCGCGGTCGCGTTCGTCATAGCCATCGTGTTCGCCGCACTGGTCAAGGCGCTGATTGCGGACATCCTCACACCGATCATCGCGTTGATCTTCGGCAAGCCGGACTTCGGCACGCTGTCTTTCTCGATCAACTCGAGCCACTTCTTCTACGGCGACTTCATCAACGCGGCGATCACCTTCATGACGACCGCGGCGGCGGTCTTCTTCTTCGTCGTCAAGCCCTACGAGCGGTTCACCAAGGACGACCCGTCGATCAAGGCCTGCCCTGAGTGCACGACCAAGATCCCGGCGGCGGCGACCCGTTGCCCGCAGTGCACCGCGGTCCTGGGCACCGGTCCAGCGAGCGCCAATCCGATCGGCGTCTGAGTCGGGTATCGGATAGGCCGCGCCGGTCAGGCGGCGTCGGGCGGCTGCTCGACCGAGATGACCCGACCACGCCAGCCGCGGTTGAACTGCACGACACCCGCCGACTTGGCGAAGATCGTGTCGTCCTTGCCGATGCCGACGCCCTCACCGGGCTTGAAGACCGTGCCGCGCTGGCGCACGATGATCTCGCCGCCGGTGACGGTCTGGCCCGCGAACACCTTGACGCCGAGGCGCTGCGCGTTGGAGTCGCGGCCGTTGCGGGATGAGCCGAGGCCCTTCTTATGCGCCATCTTCAGTCTCCTGGGCAGCAGCCTTGGCCTTGGTGGAGCGTGACGCCCCGGCCAGCTTGATGTTCTTGATCTCGATGCGCGTCAGTTCCTGACGGTGGCCGTTGCGGCGCTTGTAGCCGCGCTTGGGCTTGAACTTGACGATACGGAGCTTGGGGCCGCGCTCGTGGCCGACGATCGTGGCGGCGACGCTCACCTTCGACAGGTCATCGCCATCTACGACCTTGTCGCCGTTGACGTAGAGCAGCGGGGTCAGCGACACGCTCTCGCCATCCTGGGCTGCCAGCCGCTCAACGAGCAGATGCTGGCCCTCCTGGACGCGGTATTGCTTGCCGCCTGTCTTGACGATTGCGTACATGATCACTCTGAGGAAGATTCTTCGGCAGCGCCGGCCGCACCGGCCTTGGCCGTGGAACGTCGACGCCCTCCGCGCCGGCCACGACGACGGACCGTCGATTCTACGGTATCCGCGTCATTTCCAGCGGCGTCGTCGCCGACGCTCGGTTCGCTCACCTTAGCAGCGGCCTCCGGCTTGGCCTCGGCTTGCGGTTTTTCTGCAACGTCCGGAGCCGGTTTGGCGGCCCTCGCGCGTGGCCTTGTGGCCCTCGTGCGCGGCTTGGCGGCGGGCTTCGGCGGCGCGACGGCTTCCTCGACCGGCGCTAGGGCGTCTTCCTCAACGGGCGCAGCGGCCTCTTCAGCCGCGGCGGCGCCGTCGACAGGCTTGGCGGCGCGACGCGAGCGTGCCCGCGTCGCAGCCGTCCCGGTCGTGGTTGTGGCGCGCGACCTGCCGGCGGGCGGCTTGGCGGCGCTCGACCCGGCCACCGGCGCGGCCTCGGTCGCCTTGACCGGCGGCTGGTCGATCAGCGCGGCGACCGCCTGCGCACGACCAACCTCCTCGATGCGGACCAGGCGCTTCTGGCCGACCGCTCCGTCGGCGTCCTTGACGGAGATGATGTAGCCGTCGACCTTGGCGACGGCCGCGCCGGCGCTGTACATGTGCGGCTCGATGATCTCGAGGTAGACCTCCTCGCCCTCGCGGAAAGGCAGCGCCCGCTCGAGTACCTGCTCGCGGTCGGCCTGCATCAGCACGGCGAAGTGCTCAAGCGGTAGGCCCTCCGAACCCTCGAAGTGGAACCACTTGCCGGTGTCGGCCTCGATCGCGCGCAGCACCCGCGCGTCGTGACCTGTGAACTCCTGGCTGACGCGGGGATTCATCTGGATCAGCAGTGCCTCGGCCTCGACGGTGGTGGCAAGCTCGCGCATGCGGCGCTCGAACTCGATCGCGATCGTCTCCTCGGACTTGATCACGCCCTCGCCGTGGCAGGTCGGACACGGGCGGGTCATGATCTCGCGCACACCCTCGGTCACGTTCTGGCGCGTCATCTCGACCAGACCGAGCGGTGAGATCTCGACGACGAAGGTCTTGGTGCGGTCCTCGTCCAGGGCCTTGCGCAAAGTCTTCAGCACGGCATCGCGGTTGCGTGCGCGCGCCATGTCGATGAAGTCGATGACGATGATCCCGCCGATGTCGCGGAGCCGAAGCTGGCGCACGACCTCGTCGGCGGCCTCGAGGTTCGTCTTGGTGATCGTGTCCTCGAGCCGTGCGGTCTTGCCGCGGCCGGTGAAGCTGCCGGAGTTGACGTCGATCACCGTCAACGCCTCGGCGTAGTCGATCACCAGGTAGCCGCCGCTCGGCAGGTCGACGCGGCGCGATAGCGTCGAGGCGAGCACCCTGTCGACGCCATAGGTCTCGAACAGCGGCTTGTCCTCCGTCCACAACTCGACCTGGTCGACCAGGTCCGGCGCGGTTCGTGAGAAGAACGCGACCAGCCTGTGGTGCTGCTTCTCGTCATCGACGACGGCACGCTCGAACTCGCCCGAGTAGATGTCGCGGACGACCCGCACGGAGAGGTCAGCCTCCTGGAAGACCAGCGCCGGCGCCTCCGTCATCTCCACGCGCTTTCGCAGCACGTCGTTGAGCTTGAAGAGGTACTGAAGCTCGCGCTCCAGATCGGCGCGCATGGCGCCCTGCGCCGCGGTACGGATGATCGCGCCCGCACCCTCGAGGTCGAGCTTTGCGGCCTCCTTGCGCAGACGATCGCGCTCACGGTCGTCCAGACGGCGAGAGACGCCGACGCCCTCGCCGTACGGGGCGTAGACCATGTAGCGACCGGCGATGGTGAGATCCATCGAGAGCCGCGCGCCCTTGGTCTTGAGCGGATCCTTGACGACCTGCACGACGATCTCCTGGCCCGGCTTGAGAAGGTCAGTGATCTGGCTGCTTTCGCGACCCGATCCGCGCCCGCGACGCGGCGCCTCGACGCCCGGCATCACGATCTCGTCGACGTGCAGGAAGCCGTTCTTCTCCAGTCCGATGTCGACGAACGCGGCCTCGAGGCCGGCGAGGACGTTGTCCACGCGACCTTTGTAGATGTTGCCGACGATCGAGCGGGCGCCGCGGCGCTCCAGGTAGAGCTCCGCGACGTCATAACCGGCGGCCGGGTTCGCCGGACGCTTGCGGCGGCGGGAACCCGAGGCGGTGGTGGGGTTGGGGGTTGCCGGCTCGCCGGTTCCCTCGAGCAGGGCGACGCGGGTTTCGCCGCGGTCGACGCTGACCAACACTTGCTTCTTCAATTTGTAGTCCTTTTGAATTGTCCGCCCGAGGCTCTGAGCGCTCAGGCTAAGTGGGAAGGCGGCGACCGTCGGCGATTGCCTGGGCCGGCCACCGTCAAACGATTAGGACCCTCGCCTTGCCCGCCGACGCCATCCGAGCCTGGATGTGGATCGACTGCAGTAGGCCAAGGGCCAGGAAGGTCACGACCACCGACGAGCCGCCATACGACAGCAGCGGCAGCGGCACGCCGGTCACCGGCATGATCCCTATGGTCATGCCGATGTTGAGGAAGACCTGGAACATCAGCATCGCGAGGATCCCCCCCGCGATCAGGGTTCCGAACAGGTTCTTCGCCATGGTCAGGATGCGCAGCGTGCGCCATATCAGCAGCGCATACAACGACAGTACGATCGCGGCCCCGGCGAACCCGTAGGTTTCGCCGATCACCGCGAAGATGAAGTCCGCCTGCGGCACTGGCAGGAAGTGGTAGAGCGTCTGGGTGGCGCCGGCAGCGCCGCGCCCGGTCTTCTCCCCGGAGCCGATCGCGATCAGCGACTCGTGCTCCTGGTAGCAGGTGGGGTCCAAGGCGGTGTTGCAGACCGTGGGCGGGTTGATGAAGGTCGTCAGGCGCTGGCTCTCGTAGCCCTTCAGGACGTGGACGCCGAAGATCGGCGCAACCGCGAGCACGAGTGTGATCGCGACCACGACCAGTGCCGCCAGCGCAGTGAGGTGGCGCCAACTGACGCCCATGAAGAACAGCACCGCAGCAGCCATGACCACGTACACCAGGCCCGTGCCGAGGTCCGGCTGCTTCATCACGATCATCGCCGGCACGAGCGCCAGCAGCAGCACGCGCGCGATCGTGCGGCGCTCACTCAGCCGTCGCGAACGATCGACCGCGAAGGCGGACAGCGATACGAGCAGCATCAGCTTGCCGAACTCCGAGGACTGAAAGTTGAAGATCGGGACCGGGATCCAGCGGTGGGCGTTCTGGATAGCCGGCATCGCGAACACGACGACGTTGAGGATGACCGCGAGCGCATAGAACACGTAGCGGAACTCCCGCAGCACCGTGTAGTCGAAGCGCGAGATCACGATCGCCGCCACCAGCCCGATGCCGGCGAACAGCGCCTGCTTGTCGGCGTCTACCGAGATGGGACTGCCGGCACCGTGCAGGGTCACAACCGAGAAAGCCGCCAGGCCGATCGCCGCCAGGAACAGCAGTGGGTCGCTGCTGAGCAGCATCCTGAGGCTGCGGCTGCTCGCCGCAGTCTCATCGGCACGCTGAATCGGTGTCGCACTCATAGGGTCGTGGACGTACCCGTGACGTACGGCCCCGGCTTGCCGTAGAACCACTGGTTGAGGATCTGGCGTGCGACGGGCGCCGCTGCGACGTCCCCGAACCCGCCCTTCGGCACCCAGACCACCACGGTGATCGGCTTGCTGGTGGCGGTTGCCGGCACGAAACAGGCGTACCAGGCGTAGTCCGCCTCGGTGTTGCTCGCGATCTGTGCGGCGGTGCCGTACTGAGCTGTGCCGGTCTTGCCATAGACCTTCTTCGGGAAGTTGCCCATCACGTCATACGACGTGCCGCCTGGCGATTGCGCCGCCTGGTTCAGACCCTCGAGGATCGCGTTGCGGTAGGCAGGGTTGATGTCGAGCTTGCGCTTCGGCGCCGGATCGATGTTCTGCAGGACGGTCCCGTTCGGTGACTGGACCTGCATCCCGATGTGCGGGGTCACGACCGTCCCACCGTTCGCCATCGTCGAGTACGCGACAGCCAGCTGCAACGGACTGACCTGATCGTCGCCCTGACCGACGCCTGTGTTGACGTTGTCGCCGACGGTCCACGGCTGGAGGTTGGCGATCCCGCAACCGCCTGGCGCGTGGGTCGGGCTGCGGTGCCAGTCGCTCGCCAGCTTGTGCGAGGCGTGCAGGCTGCCGGTAGGAGAGCTGTAGCGGAAGGACCCGCTCGCCTTGTCGCACTGCTTCTCCTCCGCGTTGCGACCGGCGCGCCACGCGGGTGAGGGCAGCGTGCCCGGCGCTTCACCGGGGAGGTCGACGCCGGTCGGACGCCCGATCCCAAAGGCCTTGGCCCACTTCTGCAGCGGCCAGCCCCGCGGGTAGTCGAGCGGGTTGCCGTTCATGATGTAACCCAGGTGATAGAAGTAGACATCGTCTGAGACCTGCAGCGCTTCCACGAGACTCACGGCGCCATTCGCCACGTGGCCGGAGTTGTGCAGGCAGAAGGGGGGGTTGGTTCCCGGGAAGCAGAACTGGCCGGTGTCGTCGTAGGGTTCGTCGACGCCCCACTTGCCGCTCTCGAGCGCGGCCGTGGCCGTGATCAACTTGAATGTCGACCCGGTTGCGCCGGTGCTCTCGATCGCGCGGTTGATGAGCGGGTCGTTGGCGGCGGGGGCCCGAAACTGCCTGTTATAGGCGGCTGTCGAGATCGGCTTGGTAAAGACGGTCGGATTGAAGCTCGGCGCGGAGCCCATCGCGTAGACCGAGCCGTTCTGCGGGTTCAGCGCGACGAACGCCCCGCCGCTGCCGCCATGCACCGCGATCGAATGCTCGAGGGCCTGCTGCCCGACCTGCTCGAGCCTCGCATCGAGTGAGAGCTTGAGGTTGTCACCGGCAGTGGGGGCCTGGTACTTGGCGTACCCCTCGAACTGACCATTGGAGTTGACCTTGACCCGGTCCTCACCGTCGGCGCCCTGGAGGTATGAGTTGTACTCGTACTCCAGACCCGACTGGCCGACGATATTGCCCTGCCTGATCCCCTTGTACGGCTTTGTGTTGAGCTCGGCCAAGCTGATCGCGCCGAGCGTGCCGAAGACCTGCGCGCCGGCGGCGCCTAGCGGATACTTGCGCAGGTAGACCTCCTGGTAGGTGACGCCGGGGAACTGGCTCTGGCGCTCGGCGATGTAGGCCTGGATGTCGGGAGACACGTCGGTCTTGATCGTGACGTTCGCGTATTCGGCCTGCGACACGTTCTGGGCGATCAGGCAAGGGATCGGCGCGAGCCGCGGCGAGTGATGGACCGGCAAGCCGTTCCCATAGGTATAGAAGCTGCACGGGTGCGGCTTGGTGCTCATGCGGAGAATCCGGGCAAGCTTGTCGTAGAGCGGATAGTCCTCAGCCGGCTGATGGATCATGTTCGCCTGGGTCACATGCACGGGCAGTTCGTCCGGGGCGATCTGAATCGCCGGCACCCGCTCGGACTCGACCAGCGCCGCGCCGCTACGGTCGACGATCTCGCCGCGCTGCGCGGGAACCGGGACGTCACGCACGATGTTGACCTGTGCCGCCTGCACGTACTGGCTGCCGGACAGGACCTGCAGGAACCAGAGGCGGAAGAAGATCACGGCGAACATCACCAACGCGAAACAGCCGATGATCGCGACGCGCAGCGCGAGTTGGGGCGTCATCGGCGGTGTGCGCTCGTCGAGCGGGCCCTTCACCGTGCCCTCGCCCTCGTGACTCCACCGAGCCGCTCAGATGGACGCTGCAGCGGACTCAGCGCCGTCGTGTAGGCGCGGCGGCGCCGGGCGCGCGGGTCCGGCGGCAGCGCGCGGTACAGCAGCCGGCGCACGAGTTCGTAGACCAGCAGCGCGATCAGGCTGTTGACCAGCACCTGCAGGACGATCTGCTGGATCAGCAGCCAACTGACCGGCGCGTCGACACCGAGCAGGAACTGGATCACCGCCATCCCGACTCCGGTGAAGAGCGTCGCGACGGCACCCATCGCCATAGGGATCAAGCCGTGTGACGGGTCACGCAGCTCACGCAGGCGGCCGGACCAGTACCCGACGGTGATGAACAGCAGCGAGGTCACGCCAACTGTCTGGAACAGGACGAGGTCGACGAATAGTCCGATTGCGAAGCCGGCGATCGCGCCTGCCATCGAGCCGGCCAGCAGACCGATCGACATCACGACCAGCGGGGTGACGTCGGCGCTGACGCCGAAGATCGAGACCTGAGCGATCGCCGTCTCCTGGATCACGACCGCGAAGAACGCGACGAGCGCGATCCGCAGCGGCAGTTGAATCGTGGCGTCCCGGTTCATCGAAGGCTACGCCCGGCCGATCACAGGCCGCGGCCGGGGTGGGTAAGGATCTGCACGGCGCTGAGGTCCTGGAGATCAACGAGCGGCGTGACCTGAAGCGGCTGGTTGGTCAGCACGCTGCTCTGCGGGTTCTCGCTCGAGATCGTGCCGATCGGGATTCCGGGCGGATAAACCGAGTGGACGGCCCGTTGGCCCGGATCCTGGAAGCCGCTCGTCACAACCATAGTCTGGTTGGAGCCGATCTGGGCTGTGGTCGGCAGATTGATCAGCTGCAGCGTGGTGGGATTGCCGGCCTCGGGCTGGATCAGGCCCGCGGAGCCAGCGTTGTTCTCGACCTCCGCACCGACCGCGAAGTCCGGCGAGGTGAGCAACGAGACGATCGACGAACCTCCGTTCACCTCGGAGACATCGCCAACCAGGCCGCCTGGGCCGACCACCGGATCCCACTGCTTGACGCCGTCACCGGAGCCCTTGTCGACGGTGATCGTCTCGTACCAGAGCGACGGGTCCTTGGCAATCACCTTCGCTGCTTCGAGGCCGTAGATCTTGAGGTTGAAGCTCTGGTCGAGCTTGAGAAGACCCGCGTACTTCTTGTACTGGATCCCCTCGTAGTTCAGCTGGGCAAGCTCGTGACGCAGCGTGTGGTTTTCTGCAGTCCTCTGCGCGAGCTGCGACTTGGCCCTGAACGTCGAGGAGAACCAGCCGGCGATGTCGCGAACCGGCGAGAGCACCGTGCTGGCGCCCTCCTGCACCGGGGAGAGAACGGTGGCGATGCCCCGCTGTACGGAGTGCAGCGGGCTGCTCGATGATTCGCCGAAGTAGTCGGTGAGAAGGATCAGGGAGATGACGACGAGCAGCGCAAGCACCGCGCGTCGCCGCCGAATTTGCTTGTCGTACACGAACTGCTCATCTCCAAGGGCGGCCGGGTCATCGGACTAGTAGCGCCGACGCCGGTGGCGTGAATTCTTGTTCGAACGGTGGATCGCCTCAAACTCCTCGAGCGACCGACCAGAACCTACCGCCACACACGTCAGCGGCGACTCGGCGAGGTGTGCCGGCATCTGGGTCTCGTGCCGCATGCGCTCCTCCAACCCCTGGAGCAGCGCACCTCCCCCAGCCAGCATGATCCCGCGATCCATGATGTCTGATGCCAGCTCCGGCGGCGTCCTATCGAGCGTCTCCTTGACCGCGTCGATGATCTGCGACACCGGCTCCTCCAACGCA
>DATKSM010000083.1:0-2483 GCA_035531655.1 Solirubrobacteraceae bacterium | reverse complement strand
TTTGTTACCCCGTCGGCATGCTTTCAATCGAGCTTGAGTCGACGCCAGCGAAGCGTGAACGTCAATTGACAGTGAGCCTCGCTAGCGTCGCAACCCGGGCAAACCTCCCATAAGCCGCACAATCCTGATAGTTTGCACGATAGGGACTAGTGCAGATGTTGTTCTTGCGCTACTGGATCAGCTCGGCGTGGTGGGCCCGCGCCGCATGCGAACGACCTGAGTCACCTCGCTGGCAGTGCGACAGGGAAGGCTGCGCCAACACCAGCGACGGGCGGAGCCTGTCAAGTCCGGTGAGACGCCTAGTGTTCGAATTTAGTGAGCGGCGACCTCCTTGGTGTCGGCTGGCTTGTTGATCCAGGCGGCCGTCGGCAGCTCCGGCGGTGCGGGCGGCTTGCGCACGAACCGCTCGGGGTGCTGAGCGTAGGCGGCGTTGAGCACGACGGTGCGGGCGGCGTGTAGCTGCTTGGCGCGGCCGTGGTGGATGGCGGCTGGGGTCATCAGTCCGATGCCGGAGTGGCGGTGGGCGTGGTTGTACCAGTCGACGAACGTCCGGCAGTGAGCGCGGGCGTGCTCGATCGAGTCGAACCGGGCGGGAAACTCGGGCCGGTACTTCAGCGTCTTGAAGTTCGACTCCGAGTAGGGGTTGTCGCTGGAGGTGTACGGCCGCGAATGTGTCTTCGTGATGCCGAGATCGGCCAACAAGAACGCGACGGGCTTGGCGCGCTGCGGCGAGCCGCGGTCGGCGTGCAACGTGAGGATCTTCGGGGTGATCTGCTGCTGGGCGGTGGCCTGCTCGATCAGCGCTGTGGCGAGCTGGGCGTTCTCGCGGTACTGGACCGTCCAGCCGACGATGTAGCGGCTGAACACGTCGAGGATCACGTACAGGTAGTAGTAGGTCCACTTCGCCGGGCCCTTCAGCTTGCTCACGTCCCAGGACCACAGCTCGTTCGGTCGCTCGGCCAGCAGCTCCGGCTTCGCGTACGGCGGGTGGGTGAGCTGAGCGCGTCGGTCCCGGACCCCGCCGTGGTGGGCGGCGAGGATCCGGTACATCGTGCGGGTCGAGCACAGGTAGGTGCCCTCGTCCAGCAGCGTCGCATAGGTCTCCTCCGGAGCGACGTCAACGAAACGCTCGGAGTGCAGCACCTCCAGCACCCGCTTGCGCTCCGGGGCCGTGAGCGCCCGCTCCGGTGTCGGCCGCGGCTTGGGCGTTCTGGGAGCCGGTGGTCGCCGCCGGCGGTAGATCGTGGCTGGAGACGCCCCGAGCGCTCGGCACGCCGGCCGGGTCCCGATCAGCGGGGTCAGTTCCTCGACGGTGGCGGCGATCATCGCTCGGTGCTCCTCTGCGCGCTCTCGGTACCGAGCATCTCCTCCAACAGCGCTGAGACGTTTCCCTGGATCTCGATCACGCGACGCGCCTTCACCAGCTCCACCTCGGCGCGCTCGGCCCGTCGTGTCAGCGACGCGATCTGGGCGTCTCGCTTGTCGGTCGGCTTGCGCCCACGCGACTGCCCGAGCTCCTTCAGCGCGCCGTCCTTGCGCTGCTTGCGCCAGTACGTCAGATGCGACGTGTACAGCCCCTCGCGACGCAGCAGCTCGCCGATCTCGCCCGGCGCTGTGCACGCGTCGGCCTTCTCGAGGATCTCCAGCTTGTACTTCGCCGTGAACCTGCGGCGCTTGGCCTGCTCGACCAGCTCGGGGTCGGGCACCCCCGCCGGCGCGGCGCGCCCGCTGGCCCCGAATCCCAGCTCGGCTACGCCTCCCTGGTCTTCGTGGCCAGCGGAAGCAGCCTCAGCGACTCCAGCTCCATTCGTGCTCGTCTCCAACATCTCCAGCGTTCTCCGTTCTCGTCCTCAAGGTCATTGATTCCTCGATGGTGAGCGTCTCGCCGGACGTTGACAGAGAGGGGGCCGCTAGACCTCTTCTGCTCGCCGACTGACACGGCTGACGGCGCCACCGCCCACCTGCTCGTCCTCTCCGGCAGCCCACGCGCTCAGACCGCGGTGCTGTATGCCCTGCGCGCAGTCTTCGGCGCGCTTGCGCTCATCGCGGCGTCCAGCGCTTCGCCGTTGCCGCTCGACGCCGGTGCGATTCTCACCGGACTGCTCGTGCTCGTTCTGCCGCTGCGCGGATTTCCGCGCGCGCGCGTCGTGGCGCCGATCCTGTGGCTGAGCGCGGCCGCCTGGGCCGTTGCCGCTCGAGAAGGGGCGCTTGACTCGAGCGCAAACGAACTGATTGTGCTCGCCCTCTGCGCAGTGGGCGTGCTCGCGCTGGTGGCGGCGCTCGCGCTTCTCGGCGAGAAGGATCGGGACCTGGGCGCCCGAGCCGTCTCTCTGGCGCTTGCGGTTGCGCTTGCGTCCGCCCTGCTCTGTCTCGCCCTCGCTTTCGGCCTCGGGCAGCTCGACGCTGCTGCAACGACGATCACGCTCTTGCTCTGCCTGACCATGGTCGGTGGAGCGCTCGCGAGCGCAGTGCTCGCCGGACTG
>DATKSM010000082.1:0-25067 GCA_035531655.1 Solirubrobacteraceae bacterium | reverse complement strand
GGGGATCTTGCCCGCGGCGTACATGCGCTCCTCAACGTCGACCGTGAGGGGCAGGAAGTCCGCATCGCGGAGATTCCCGATAACGGCGGTGCAGAGCACCATGGTGTCGCCCGCACGGACGACAACTGCGCCGGAGGCCTGTTTGGCCAACTTGCCGGTTTCGAACGAAATCTCCTTCCCGGAGATCTCGACGCTTAGCCGCGTAACGGCGTCAGACATATTCAGTTCCCTTCTGCTCCGCCCTTCGGTCGGCGGAGTTTCTCATTGCTTTTCTCTTGTTCCGAATTGCCGTAATCGTAGCGGCTGCGGGCCGCCATTCGGACATTCAGGCCCTCAGCGCAGGCACATCCACGCCCTCAGCGCCTGTCGAGGATTGCGGTGATACGCGCTGCTTGAACAGCGGGCTGCCTGTGAAATCCGCTGTAGGTGATGCGCATGGTCGGGATGCCCGTCCTGGCGAGGATCTCTGCGTCGCGGCCACGGTCAACTTCGTACGCGAGCCTGGTGCCGTGTGTATCCCAGCCGTCAAGCTCGACAACGAGCCTCTTCGGGGTGAAGAGCACGTCCACACGCTCACCGGCGACGTGAACGTTCATCTCGTACGGCGGGAGCTTGTGGCGCTTCGCGAAGCGGGGCCAGTCGCCCTCCCATCCCGACCGCTTCGCCTCGCCGGTGCTTGCACCGGCTAGCTCCCGGAGCCGGATCGCTCCGGCGTGCGTGGGGTTGCGGTCGGCGACATCCAGGAGTTGCGCGTTGTTGATCAGCCGGCGCATCCGCAGCTCGTTGTGGAAGCGGTGCAGTGTGCGCTCGTCCAAGTGCGGCGCGAGATCGAGCAGGGTGCGCGCCGGGCTGGTGACACGGACGCCGTCACGAACGCGGATGTCGCGCCGAAGCAGCGTCGTGCACCGGTGCACCGTAAGGCCAGGGATACGTCGCTGCAGCGGGCTGATCAGCTGTAGCGGGTAGACCCAGTGCGTATAGAGCCTCCAGTGGGCCGCGGCCGACCGACCCATCAGGGCGCTGCGCGGTCCGGCTGCAAGGAGCGCTCCGCGCACACGGTCCAGGGGCCCCGTCGGAAGGTGTCCGACCGCATAGACGCCGCGGTGCACGCGGATCAGCCAGCCCTGCGCCGTCCGTGACCGTACCGCTCCTCTGCCCAGCCCAAGCGCCCGCAGCTGCGCAGACGTGGCGTGCCCACCCTGCTTCCGAGCCAGCGCAGCAATGCGTCCATTGACGTCGGTTAAGCACCGCTCAGGTGCATTTCTGACGTCGCTCATGCGCAATAGAGGCGTGAGCCCACGCGTATTAACCCCCCCGGCGGGCCAACTAACGCCCGTCGAGCCAAAAAACCTGTCGCATTCGCCCGTCCCCGTTCGTCATAGGGATAAGAGCGGTCGATGAGACCGCCACACGAGCCCGCAGGCAGTGCACATCGGCCCGTTCCGACACTAAGCGGACCATAGGGTCCGGTTGTGTTACCCTATGCGGACCCCACGGTCCACTTCTCTCTCAAGGAGGCCTCTTGAGCCCTGAATCCTCATCGACGAATCGCTGGCTGATCCTGGTGATCGCCTGCCTGGCGCAGTTCATGGTCGTGCTCGACGCGACGATCGTGAACGTCGCGCTGCCCAGCATCCAGCGTGGCCTGCATTTCTCGCCCGCGAACCTGCAGTGGGTCGTGAATGGCTACACACTCATCTTCGGCGGCTTTCTGATGCTCGGCGGTCGCGCGGCTGACCTGCTCGGGCGCCGGCGCCTCTTCATGGTCGGCGTCGCGGTGTTCGCCGGCGCCTCGTTGCTCAACGGCGTGGCCCAGTCATCGACCATGCTGATCCTCGGCCGTGGCCTCCAGGGCCTTGGCGGCGCGCTGGTGTCCCCCGCCGCGCTCTCGATCGTCATGACCACCTTCCAGGACAGGAGCGAGCGCACTCGTGCGCTGGGCGTCTGGTCGGCGATCGCCGCGGGCGGCGCGGCCTTCGGACTGTTGCTCGGTGGCGTCCTCACCGATCTCGTCTCCTGGCGCTGGAACTTCTTCGTCAACGTCCCGGTCGCGATCGCGACCGTGATGCTGGCCCTCCGTTATGTGCCGGAATCGCGCGCTGACCTGGGTCATCGCCGCTTTGACGCGGCGGGAGCGACGACGGTCACCGCCGGGCTCCTGGCGATCGTCTTTGGGATCGTCAAGGCGCAGGCTTGGGGTTGGGGTTCCGACAAGACCATCGGCGTGCTCGCTCTGGGCACCGCCCTGCTAGCGATCTTCGTGTGGCTCGAGTCGCGCTCTCCGGCGCCGCTCGTCAAGCTCTCGATCTTCCGGATCCGATCGATCGCAACGGCCAACACGGTCATGCTGCTGCTCGCCTCGGCGATGTTCGGGATGTTCTTCTTCGCGTCCCTGTACGTCCAGAACGTTCTCGGCTACAGCCCGCTGAAGGCCGGCCTGGCCTTCCTGCCCGTTTCGATCGGGATCATCGTCGGCGCCGGGATCTCGCAAGGGATTCTCGGCCGGGTGGGCGTCCGCAACGTGTCTGTGATCGGCCTCGCGCTGGCCACAGCCGGGCTGCTGATCCTGACGCGGCTGCCGGTTCACGGCCACTACGTGTCGGACCTGCTGAGCGGGCTGCTGCCGCTCTCGATCGGGATGGGCCTCGTGTTCGTGCCGATCACGCTGCTGGGCACCTCCGGTGTCAGCAACGACGACTCCGGACTTGCCTCCGGACTGTTCAACAGCGCGCAGCAGGTCGGCGGCTCGCTGGGCCTGGCGATCCTCGCGACGCTATCGGTCGACCATACGACCGGGCTGCTCAAGCACGGGGCGGCGGCCAGCGCCGTGAGCCGTGTTGCCGCGACCGTATCCGGATACCACGTGGCGTTCCTGGCCGCGGCGATCATGATGGGTGCCGGTGCCGTGCTGATGGTGCTGTTCCTGCGCCGCCGACACGTCGAGGGACTGGAGTTGGACCCCTCCGCAATCACGGCAACGGCGTGACAACGACCCATTCACATGAGAGACTCGCCCCAATGAGGAAGGATGCTCTGCGCAACCGCCAGCGCGTACTCGAGGCGGCGGACGCGATGTTCCGTGAGCACGGCGTCGAGGTCAGCGTCGGCGAAATCGCCGACGCTGCCGGCGTCGGCCGCGGCACGCTGTTCCGCAACTTCAAGAACAAGGACGCGCTGATCGCCGCGGTGCTTGGGGAGCGGCTGGGTGAAGTGCTCGACTACGGGCGGCAGTTACTCGTGGAGGATCCGGACGATGCCGAGGTGACGTTCACGTTCGTCACCGGTCTTGTGGAGCGCCAGGAGGAGAACCGGGCGCTCCTGCAGACGGTGACCGACGAGCTGTTCATGTCCGTGCCCGAGCTCCAGGGAGCGCACGCGGCTTTGCTCGAACTGCTGGGCGCGCTTCTTGCCCGCGGCAAGCGCGTTGGTGCGATCCGCCCGGAGGCGACCGCGACGGATCTGATGATGCTGGTCAAGGGCCTGTGTATGTACAGCTCGACAGACCAGCAGCCGCTTGCGGCCGAGACGATCATGCGACACCTGGACCTCGTCCGCGCGGCGATGACCATGCCGGAGTACTCGCGGCCGCTGCGAGGCGCGCCGGTGCCGCTGCCGGTTTAGACGCCCGTGTCTCAGCGGGCGCCGTCCCGCAGCTACCGCTGCGCCCCGCCGAGCCCGCCGAGCAACCCGGCCAGCGCTTCGCCTGTGTGGGCGACGCCATCGAAGAACACCGTCGGCGTGGTCACCACTCCCCCACGCACGCCGGCGATGAAGTCGTCCTGCACGCGCACGCGGACCGCCTCGTCGCGGCGGTCGTGATCGAAGCGTTCGAGATCCAGGCCGAGCGCCTCAGCGCGCGCCCACAGATGCGGGTCTTCGATGTGCCCCTGATCCTCGAGGATCGCGTCGTGCATCTCCCAGAAGCTGCCCTGCACCCCGGCAGCCTCAGTCGCGCAGGCGGCGGCCCATGCACGCGAGTGCGCAGAGCGGACCGGGAAGTGGCGGAACGCGAGCCGGCAGGTGCCACTCGCGACCAGCACCCGCAGCCGTAGGTGCAGCGTCGTGCAGTATGGGCACTCCAGATCGCCGTACTCGATCAGCAGCGGTGCATCAGCCGGACCACGTACATGGTCCGCCTCACCTAGGTCAGGGATCGGGGCAGAGCGCAGGTCGGTCATCAACATCAAGAGCCGGGCGGCGGCCGCCCCTGCCGGATCAGATGGCCGCGAGGCCGTCGAAGATCAGGTTCGCGCCCGGCAGCTCGCCGGGCGAGTCGGCCTGGTAGCTCCAGCGGACGGTCGCGTCAGGCCCGACGATCACGAGTGCGCGCTGCGCAAACCCGCCGGGGTGATAGACGTCGAACTCCGTGCAGGTCGCCCCCTTGGGCTCGAAGTCGGAGAGCTGCTCCATCTCGATGCCCAGCTTCTCCTTGAACGCGGCCTGCGACCAGATCGCGTCGCAGGAGACGCCGTACAGCGTCGCTCCCTGCTCAGCGAACTGGTCGCGCAACTCGTCATAGAGGCTGAGCTGATCGCTGCAGACGGGACTGAACGCGAACGGGTAGAAGACCAGGACGGTCGTCTTGCCCGCCAGGTCGGCATCCGTGAACGTACGGTCCTCAGCGCCCTTGAGGCTGAACGACCGCACCGGAGCGCCGGCTGGCAGCGGGCTCACTTGCGCAGGCCGAGCTCTTTGACCAGCGACCGGTAGCGCTCGAGATCCGAACGCTGCAGGTAGTTCAAGAAGCGGCGGCGCTGACCGACGAGCATCAGCAGCCCGCGGCGCGAGTGGTGGTCCTTCTTATGTATGCGCAGGTGGTCGGTCAGCTGGTTGATGCGCTCGGTCAGCAGCGCCACCTGAACCTCTGCCTTGCCGGTGTCCTGCGGGGTGTCGCCGAACTTCTCGATGAGCTCGGCTTTCTTTTCCAGTGTAAGACTCATTCGACCCCCGAGGCTAGCAGTTCGCGGGTGTTCTCGACGTCGCGGCGCATCTGCTCAACCAGGTCCTCGACGCTCTCGAAGCGCTCCTCGCCCCGCAGCCGCGCGACGAACTCGACGGTCAGCTGCTGGCCGTACAGATCGCCGTCGAAGTCGAGGATGAACGCCTCCACCAACGGGACCAGATCGGTCCCGAAGGTCGGGCGCACACCGACGTTGACGGCTGCCAGCCGAGCGCCCACGCGGCAGGCATAGACGCCGTTCCCAGGCCGGGCGAACTCCGGGTCCGGAGGCATGTTCGCCGTCGGGAAGCCGAGCTCGCGGCCGCGGCGGTCTCCGGGCACCACCTCGCCCCGCAGCCGGAAGTAAGCGCCGAGCAAACGTGCGGCGCCCTCCACGTCACCTTCCGCGACCAGTGCGCGGATCCGCGTCGAGGAGACAATGGCGCCGTCCGCCTGCACCAGCGCCACCACACGGGTCTCGAAGCGCGAGTCGGCTTGCAGCAGCGCAATGTCGCCCCTGGCGCCGTGACCGAAGCGGAAGTTTTCACCCACGGAGACATAGGTCGCGCCGAGCTTCTCGATCAGGACGGCATCGATGAACTCCGCCGCCTCCTGCTGTGCGAAGCCCGCATCGAACGGAACCACGACAACCTCCTCGACGCCAAGCCCGGCGATCAGCTCGACCTTCTCGTCGAGGCTCGTGAGCAGCTTCGGGGCACGGCCGGGCTTCACCACGACGGCGGGGTGGGGCTCGAACGTAAGGACGGTGTCGCTGCCGGCGATCACCTCACGGTGGCCCACGTGCACGCCGTCGAATTCGCCCACCGCCACGCGGCGCGGGCGCGGCTCTACATCGCTCAGAGCTGTCACACGCATCGGGTCAGCAAGCCTAGTGACTCAGGCCCTCCGCGCCAGGCCCTCGGCGCCAGGGATACGCTTGAGCGCCTGCTCCAGCGGGAGCAGGCATTCCGGATCGGCATCAGTCACGTCGAACTCGCCGATCCGCGTCCGTCGCAGGGCTGTGCAATAGGCGTCGCCGAGGTCGGCGATCAGCGAGCGCACGTACGTGCCAGAGGAGCACTCGATCACGAACTCCCGCTCGGCGCCGGCACGCCTGACCTCTTCGAAGAGGTGGACCGTAACCTCGCGCTCGGGCATTTCGAAGACCTCCCCCGCCCGCGCAAGCTTGTAGGCCCGCCGCCCGCGGATCTTGACCGCCGAGTAGGCCGGCGGCCGCTGGCGTACGCTTCCGGTCGGCAGCACCAGGTCACCGTCGGGGACGACGCCGGTCTCGGTGATCTCGCCCTCGGGGTCGCCCGTCGTCGAGGTTGCGCCGAACCGCGCGGTGACCTCATAGCGCTTCGGAAGCGCCATCACGAAGCGCTGCACGCGCGTCGCCCCACCGACCAGCACCACCAGCAACCCGGTAGCGAACGGATCGAGCGTGCCGGCGTGGCCGACCTTGATCCCGCGACCGAGGCGGCGGCGAGTCAGCGCGACGACGTCGTGCGAGGTGATGCCCGCAGGCTTGTCGCACAGCAGGAGCCCGTCACCTGCAGGCGCGTCGCTCACTCGCCGCTTGGGAGGCTCGCGAGTTGCGCGGCAAGCTGCTCGCGCAGGAAGACGATGAGCTCGTCCCAGGGCATCGACGTGTTGAAGCCGGCGGCGGCCCGGTGGCCGCCGCCCCCCTCGGCACGAGCGATCGCCGATACGTCGACGCGCATGTCGCTCGCCCTGAGCGAGACCTTCCGCAGACGTGCCCCGTCGCCGCCCTCGGCGGGCTCGCCGGGCGCTGCGAGGCGATCGCGCACGAGCGCGGCCATCGCCGTGCCGCGCACAGCTCGCAGATGGTCGATCACGCCCTCGGAGTAGCTCTCCTCCGCACCGGCGGCCTCAAAGTCCTCGGCGCTCAGCTGCGAGGCCGTCAGGCGGCCGTCGTCGTAGCGCTCGGTGTTCTGCAGGCCGCGCGCGAGCAGCGCAAGCTTGCCGAACGGCACGTCCTCGTAGACCCGCTGGTAGAACGCGTGCACGTCGATGCCCACCTCGATCAGCTCGGCCGCCATCTGGTGTGCCCGCGGGCCCGTGTTCTCATACATAAAACACCCGGTGTCGGTGATCAGCCCGACGTACAGCGCCTCGGCGATCTCGAGCGTCAGCTCGACGTCGAGCGCGTGTGCGAGCTCCCAGACCATCTCGGCTGTGCACGAGGCGCCCGGATCGACGTAGTTGACGCTGCCAAAGCGCGTGTTGTCGTGGTGGTGGTCGATGTTGAGGATCCGGCCCCAGCCCGCGGCCCGACGTAAGCGTTCCGCGCCCGGGTTGCGCTCGATATTGCCGCAGTCCAGGAACACGATCGTGCGGTCGTCGAGGTCCGGTGGCGGCGACGTAACGAGGCCGTCCAGCGGCAGGAAGCGGTACTCAGACGGCAGCGGCAGGTCGCTTTCGGCGATGAACATCAGGCTGTCGCGACCAACAGCGCGCAGCACGTGCTGCATCGCAACCAGTGAGCCGAGCGCGTCGCCGTCGGGGTGCTCGTGCGTGACCAGGATCGTCCTGCAGACGCTGCGCAGCTCGTCGAGCACGGCGGCGCGACCAGCCTCGATCGCGCTCGGGTCGGTGACGCCGCTAGTCATGGGGTTTAGCTTCCGCGTCGATCAGCTGCGAGATCCGCATGCCGCGGTCGACCGAGTCGTCGTAGCCGAAAGTCAGCGTCGGGGTGTGCTTGAGCCGCAGCGCCTGTGCGACGCGACTCTGCAGAAAGCCGTGCGCGGACTGGAGGCCGTCGAGGCTGGCCTCACGGGCCGCATCGTCTCCGAGGATGCTCACGAACACACGCGCTTGGCGCAGGTCGGTGCTGGTCTTGACTCCGGTAACGGTCACGAATCCTACGCGGGGGTCCTGGAGGTCCTTCGAGATGGCGTCGCTGAGTACGGTGCGCATCGCCTCGTCGACGCGCCGCATCCTTGGTCCAGCCATCCTATCCCTGCCCCGGGCCGCGTGGGGTCAGACGAGCTCGCGCTCGACCTGCCGCGTCGTGTACGCCTCCATCACGTCGCCCTCCTTGACGTCGGCGTAGTTCGTGAGCACGATGCCGCAGTCATAGTCAGTAGCGACCTCGCGCACGTCGTCGTTGAAACGACGCAGCGAGTCGATCGTGCCGTCGTAGATGACTGTGCCGTCGCGCACCAGCCGCACGCGGTCGCCGCGGGTGAGTTTGCCGTCGGTCACGTGCGAGCCGGCGATCGTACCCACGCGTGAGGCACGGAAGATCTGGCGCACCTCGGCCGTGCCGACCGCCTCCTCGACCTCATCGGGAACAAGCATGCCCTGCATCGCGGAGCGCAGTTCCTCGATCGCCCGATAGATGACCGCGTAATGCCGGATCTCGACGCCCTCGCGCTCGGCTACGGCGCGCGCATCGCCCACCGGGCGAACGTTGAACGCCATGATCACCGCGTCGGAGGCGGCCGCGAACATCACGTCGGATTCCGTGACGCCGCCGACGGCGCCGCGGATCACGTTGACGGACACCTCGTCCTGCGGCAGCTTTGCGATCTCGTCCTCGATCGCCTCCAATGAGCCCGCGACGTCGGACTTGATCACCAGGTTGAGCTCCTGCAGGCCGCTGCCGAAGATGTCCTCCAGCGAGATCCGCTTGCTGCGCTGGCGCGCGAGCGACTCCGTCTTGAGGCGAGTGGCGCGCTCGCCCGCGAGCTGACGGGCACGGCGCTCGTGCTCGACCACCCGAACCCGCTCGCCCGCTTCGGGAACGCCGTCGAAGCCGAGGACCTCGACCGGCTCGCCCGGCAATGCCTGCGTGACGCGCGCACCCGTGAAGTCGTGCATGGCGCGCACACGACCCCAGTGCGCGCCGGCGACGAGTGCGTCGCCAACCACGAGCGTGCCGCGCATGATCAGGATCGAAACGACGGGGCCCCTTCCGGGATCGAGCTTCGATTCGATCACGGTGCCGGACGCGGCAGCTTCCGGGTTGGCGCGAAGCTCCATGATCTCGGCCTGCGCGACGATCGTGTCGAGCAGGCCGTCGAGACCGTCTCTGGTGCGAGCCGAGACGTCGACGAAATCAACGTCGCCGCCCCACTCGACCGGCTGCAGACCCAGCTGCGTCATTTCGGTGCGCACACGCGTCGGGTCGGCGCCTTCCTTGTCGATCTTGTTCACCGCGACGATCATCGGCACATCAGCCGCCTTGGCGTGGTCGATGGCTTCCTGCGTCTGCGGCTTCACACCGTCGTCGGCGGCGACCACGATCACGGCCAGGTCGGTGACCTTCGCGCCGCGGGCGCGCATCGCGGTGAATGCCTCATGACCCGGTGTGTCGAGGAACGTGACCGTGTGCCCGTCGTGATGGACCTGATAGGCGCCGATGTGCTGGGTGATGCCACCCGCCTCACCGGCAGCGACTTCGGTCTCACGGATCGCGTCGAGCAGCGACGTCTTGCCGTGGTCGACGTGGCCCATGATGGTGACGACAGGCGCGCGATCGACCAGGTCCTCGTCGGCGTCATGGAAGACGACCTCGGCGGCGGTCTCGTCCTCGGCGTGAACGATCTCGACCTCCTTGCCGAGCTCGACGCCCAGCACCTCGATCGTCTCGTCGGACAGGGTCTGGGTCTGGGTCTTCATCTCGCCCAGCTCCATCAGCTTCTTGACGATCTCGGGGACGCGGACGTCCAGATACTCGGCGACGTCTTTGACCGTCGAACCCGAGTTGATGCGGATCAAATCTGGCGTCGCGAGGGCCGTCTGTGACGGGCGCGACTCCGCCTCCTCGTCATAGACGCCACGACGGCGACGGCCGCGACGCTGGCGTCGCGGGGGCTGCGCGGGACCGCCGCCCGGGGAGCCAGGCCCAGCAGGGGCGCGGCGCGAGGCCTGTGCGTCGATGACAACTCGGCGCCGGCCGCCGGCATTCCCGGGGGTGCGCTCGCCCTGGAGCGAGTCGCGCGTCGGGCGCTTGTGCTGATGCTCGCCCTCGGTGGCCGTCCGACCGTCGGTCTGTGCAGCGGTCGCGGGCTCGCCACCCGGTTGGGTCGGGGCAGGCGCGGCAGCGGCGGCCTGGGGCTGCGCGTATGGCTGGACCGTGGTCTCGGCGGGCTTGCCGGTCGGCGCGGATGCGGCCTTGGTGCTCGGCGCCGCTGCGGGCGTCGCTTCGCTGGAGGGCTTAGCGGCAGCCGCAAGCTTCGCGCTGGTCGCGGCGGGCTTCGCGCTGGTCGCGACGGGCATCGCCGCAGCAGCCGGCTTGGCTGCAGTCGCAGGCTTCGCGCTGGCCGCGGCGGGCTTGGCGGCAGTCGTAGGCTTCGCGCTGGCCGCGGCGGGCTTGGCGGCGGTCGCAGGCTTCTTGGTCGCCGCGGCGGGCTTAGCGGCGGTCGCAGGCTTCTTGGTCGCCGCGGCGGGCTTAGCGGCAGCCGCCGATTTGGTGGCCGCCGCGGGCTTAGCAGCAGCCGGGGATTTGGTGGCCGCCGCGGGCTTGGCCGAGGCCTTGTCCGCCGCAGGCCGCACCTTGGCGGCAGCAGCCGGCTTCGGCGTGCTGCGCTGCTTCGGGGCGTCTTCGATGGACTTGGTCATATGACTCTCAGTGTAGATGTGCGGTTTGCTCCGGAAATGCTCAGGAATCCGACGGGACCTGGTCTGAGCCCGTGCCGGCGAGCGCCTGGTGCGCCTCGATCCCGCAATAGCGCGAACCCGGCAGGGCCGCATTCGGGCAACGGCGACCATTGGTGAGGATCGCGTGGCAGCGCCCGCTGGTCTCCTCCTCCTCATACCCGCTCTCGACCTCCTCGGCGGCGAACTCCGTCTCGGAGCGGATGTCGATCCGCCAACCGGTCAGCCGCGCCGCCAAGCGGGCGTTCTGACCCTCGCGACCGATCGCCAACGACAGTTGGTCGTCCGGAACGATCACGGTTGCCTGCTTGGCCTCGTCGTCAACGAGTACCTCGCGCACCCGCGCCGGCGAGAGTGCCTTGGCGACAAAGCGCGCGGGCTCGTCGTTGTAGGGGATGATGTCGATCTTCTCGCCGCGTAGTTCGGACACGACCATGCGCACGCGCGAGCCACGCGGGCCGACACAGGCGCCGACCGGGTCGACGCCGTCTACGTGCGAGACGACGGCGATCTTCGAGCGATAGCCGGGCTCGCGCGCGACACCCGTGATCTCCACGAGACCGTCGGCGATCTCCGGCACCTCGAGCTCGAACAGCGACTTGATCAGCTCCGGGTCGCGCCGCGAGACGATGATCGACGGGCCCTTGGTCGAGTTCGACACGTCCTTGATCACGGCCTTGATGCGCTGCGAGTGATCGTAACGCTCACCCTCGACCTGCTCGGACTTGGGCAGCAGGGCCTCGACACGCTCGCGCAGCTGCACGAGCGTGTAGCGCGAGTCCGACTGCTGGACGATGCCGGTGATCAGTTCGCCGACGCGGTCGCGGTACTCCTCGAACATCATGTCCCGCTCGGCCTCGCGGATGCGCTGCAGGATCACCTGCTTGGCGGTCTGCGCGGCAATCCGGCCGAAGTCGTCAGGCGTGACGTCCGCGGTCTCGATCTGGTCCTCGTACTCCTTCAGCTTCTCGAGATCGATCTCGGGCGCCGGTGGCTCGCGCATCTCGCCGGTCTCCGGATCCACACTCGGCTCCTGGTCGGTGGTCGCCTCGACCAGCAGCTGCTCCTCGAGCTCGGCCGGGATCTTCAACTCCCAGACCGTAAAGTCACCGGTGTCCCGATCCATCTCCACGCGCGCGTAAGGCGCCGAGCCCGGCGTCTTCTTATACGCGGAAAGCAGCGCGTCTTCCAGCGCTTCCATGAGCTTATCTGCGGAGATGTTCTTCTCGGCGGCCAGGCCGCGGACGGCCTCAAGGATCTCTTTTGACATTGGTCCTCTCAGTCACCAGGTACAAGGTTGGAGCGGGCGATCTGCTCGTAGGGAATCGACACGATCCCTTCACCGGCAGCGATCGTGACCTCCTCATCGGAGGCGCCGACCAGCTCGCCCGTGACGCTCTTGTGCCCGTCGCGTGCCTCGCGCAGACGCAGCTTCGCGCGCTGCCCGAGGAAACGACGGAAGTGTTGCGGCTTGGTCAGCGGGCGGTCTTCGCCCGGCGAGGACACCTCAATCGCATACTGCTCGCGATATTCGTTCAACAACTCCGTGACGCGTGTGCACTCGACGAGCGTGACCCCATTTGGATGGTCGATGAACACGCGCAGCGTGTCGCCTTCGACGACCTCGACGAGCAGCACTTCGATATCGGGCGAGTCACCCGCGATGCGGGCCTCGATATCGGTCGTGAGTGCGTTCAAATCGTGTTCTCCGGGATCATCCAGGTCATAAAAAAAGCGGGCGCGCGCCCACTTCCTATACTGCCGCCGGTTTCGCTCCGGCATTACAGAAGCTGTGGCGCTAGCGTAGCACCGCAGGGCCTGCGCGTCAGCCCGACTACCGCTGCTCAGCGGTGCTTCAGTCGGCGTCCTGGCCGCGCGTCGCGGCCCGCTCGGCCGCGTCGCGGGCGCGGTCGCGGTAGGCGCGGTAGTCGCTGCGTTCGGGCTGCATGCACGCCGCGAGCGCAAGCGGCTGCCTGGCCTCGGCGTGCCGGCCCAGCATCTGCAGGCTGCGCCCCAGGCAGAAGAGCGCGTAGTCGTTGGTCGGCGCATGCTCCACCACCGCGCGGAACTCTTCGACTGCCTCGGCGTACTGCTGCATGTGGAACAGCGCGCGGCCGAGAGCCTCGCGTATCGAGGTGCTCTGCGGCGACAGCCGGCTGGCGCTGCGCAGCGGCACCGCCGCCTGGTGGTAGTGGCCATCAGCCAGCAATGCGGAGCCACGGCTGAAGAGTTCGTATACGTCGTCCACAGCTTTACTTAGTGTAGTGACGCCTCCGGAGCCTCCGGAGCCTCCTCGCCGGCGGCAGCCAAGCGCTCGAGCTCGTCCAGGATCGTTGCGGCCACACGTGCTTTGGCAGCGCGCGGGACGCGGCGCTCGGCACCGTCACGGGTCAGGATCACCACCTCGTTGTCGGCTGCGTTGAAGCCGATGTCGGAGCGGGAGATGTCGTTGACCACGATCGCGTCAAGGCGCTTGCGCACGAGCTTCTCACGTCCGTTGGCGAGCGCTTCATGACCATGCTCGGCGGCGAAGCCGACCAGCAGCTGCGCGGGACGCCGCTGCGCCGCGAGTGCCGTCAACACGTCCTCGGTCGACTCGAGCTCGATCCGCGTCGGCGCCTCCGTGCTGGTCTTCTTGAGCTTGTGCGCGGCAGGCGCGGCGGGTCGGAAGTCCGCGACCGCAGCCGCCATGAGCAGCACGTCGCTTTCCGGAAAAGCACGTGCGCACGCGTCCGCCAGTTCGGCGGCCGTCTTAACCTGGATCACACTCGCCCCCGGCGGCGGCTCGAGCCTGACGTTGGCGGAGACGAGCGTCACCTCGGCGCCACGACAGAGCGCCTCGACGGCGAGCGCGTAGCCCATGCGACCGGAAGAGTGGTTGCCGATGTAGCGGACGCTGTCGATCGGCTCCTGGGTGCCACCAGCGGTGACCAGAACCGTGCGGCCGCGCCACGTGGCAGACGTGCCGGCCGACTGGCCACTCGCCGCCGCTTGCGGTCCACTCGCTGCGGATCGCGGTCCACCGGCCTCCAGCAATGCCGTGCATGCGGCCAGCAGCTCCTCCGGCTCGGCCAGGCGCCCGACGCCCCGCTCTCCGTGGGCGGCGAGCTCGCCCGTACCGGGCGGGATCACGGTGACGCCGCGCTCCTGCAGGATGCGGAGGTTGGCCTGCGTCGCCGGGTTCAGGTACATGCGGTTGTTCATCGCGGGGGCGACCGCGATTGGGCAGGCCGCCGCGAGCGCAGCGGTGGTCACCAGGTTGTCGGCGGCACCGGCCGCCAACTTGGCGATCGTGTTCGCGCTCGCCGGTGCGATTAGGTAGACGTCGGCGCGCTCGACCAGCGCCAGGTGACTGATCGGCGTGCGCTCGGGCACCGGCTCGCCGGGATAGGCTCCGCGAGCCGGGTCGGCGTCGAACTCCGAGGTGAGCACCGGCGCCCCGGTGATGCCGGCGAACGAGGCGCGGCCGACGAAGCGTTCGCTCGTCGGCGTTTGGATGACTCTTACGGCGTGGCCAGCCTTCACGGCGAGCCGCGCCGTCTCAAGTGCCTTGTAGGCCGCGATCCCGCCGCTGACGCCGATCAAGAGTCTCAAGCTCAGCCTCGGCTTCAGAGTTTCTCGCGTTAGCGCCCGGTTTGCGGGCCTAGCGGTAGTGGTACTTCAGCTTGCCCTGCGCGACCTCTTCAAGCGCGATCGTCAGGTAGTTCTTCGAGCGGGTGTCCACCATCGGTGGCGGAAACTCGTCGAACGTGCCCTCCCCGAGGTTGTGGTAGTACGAGTTGATCTGGCGCGCACGGCGGGCGGCCACCACCACGCTTGCATAGTCGGAGTCGACGTGTTCGAGCAGCTTGTCGATGCGGGGAGAGATCAAGGCTTTCGTGTCCTTCGCGTTTGGGTTATGCACCAATCCTATCGTGCGCCCTGCCGATGTCTTCTCCCCGCCTCCGTGTCGATATAACATCAGGCGGGAGGAACGCGCTCGCGCGGCCTGGACAGCCCGCCCGAGCGGCCCGGACAGCCCCGCTCAAGCGCACTGGACAACCCGCTCAAGCGCACTGGACAACCCGCTCAAGCGGTTTCTGGGAGCTCGCTACGGACGATCTCAGCCAGCGCATCGACGGCGTCCTCGAGCCGGTCATTGACGACCACGTGCTTGAACTCCGGCTGCGCGCCGAGCTCTGCATCGGCCGTCTCGAGCCGGCGCTTGACCTGCTCAGGTGTGTCGGTGCCGCGGCCCACGAGGCGGGTCCGCAACGTCTCGCGCGATGGTGGCGCGATGAACACCTGGACAGCTGCGGGCACCTTCTCGCGAACCTGACGGGCGCCCTCGAGCTCGATCTCGAGCACGACCGGGACGCCGTCCTCGAGCCGCCGGTCGAGCTCCGAGCGAAGCGTGCCGTAACGGTTGCCGGAGTATTCCGCCCACTCGACGAACTCACCGGCAGCGACACGGCGCTCGAACTCGTCCCGTGCGAGAAAGTGGTAGGCGACGCCGTCCTGCTCGCCGGGGCGCGGCGCGCGGGTGGTCGCCGAGACCGCCAGGTCGAGGCTCGGGATGCAGTCGACCAGAGCCCGGATCAAGGTCCCCTTGCCAACGCCCGAAGGACCCGTGATCACGAACACCTTGGCCACGCCGCTGCGAGGCTCCTCTGCGGACTGAGGGCGCGCCGCGTCAGCGGCGGCGCATCAGCTCGACGAGTTCGGTGCGCTGTCGCTGAGACAGGCCGCCAATCGTCTTGCTGGGAGAGATCCGGCACGTGGACAGGATCTTGTTGACCTTGACGCGGCCGTACTTCGGCACCGCGAGCATCAGGTCGAAGACCTTGGCGGTCTCCAGATATTCAGGCGGATCGAGGAGCAACTCGTGAATTGGCTGGCGGCCCGCCTTGAGGTCGCGCTTGAGCTGGGCTCGGCGGCTGCGAATGTCATTGGCACGCTGCAATGCTTCCATGCGCTGGACGAGCGAACGCTCAGGTGCGGCGATGGCTTTCATAGGGGAATCAGTGACCGGCGGCATGGCGGGCGACTATACATCTTGGACGCACCCAATCAACCCCTTCTGGGCCAATTTCGGCTCGACCTCAACCTAAGCTTGAGCATTGTCGAGGAAGGTTCGGGCGATCAGGGACGTTTGCAGGCAGTTTGCTGGCCACATGACGGAGTCCATTGTGTGGATCTCTCCTACCACAAACTGTTCCTGATAGGTGATTGATGCTGCGCGCCGGGCGCGCGAGTTTTGCCCCAATTTCCGCATTCGTCATCACCCGTTTCGCACCCCGCAAACCCCCCACATTGAGAGCTGCCTCAGCAAACGCCCGCTCACACCCCTACAGGCTCAACCGAGCGCAGGCCCGGGCCCCCGGATCAGGGAGCTTGAGCCGACTCGGCGTAAAGCTCCTGCAGCGAAACGACGTCCGGCTCGCCGTGCGCCGCAGCCGCGATCGCCCGCGCCGCTGCGATGCCGCCTGACATCGTCGTGATGCAGGGGATCCGGTGGGCGACGGCGGCCGCGCGAATCTCGTAACCGTCGGAGCGGGCACCTGTCCCGACCGGCGTGTTGATCACGAGGTCCACTTCGCCCCGCCCGATCGCCTCGACCACGTGCGGTGAGCCCTCGCTCAGCTTGTTGATCGTCTGCGCCGGAATCCCCATGCGCGCCAGAGCCTTGGCCGTGCCGCGCGTGGCCAGCAGCTTGAAGCCCAGGTCGTGGAGCTGGATCGCGATCCCGGTGGCCGCCGATTTGTCGCGGTCGGCAACCGTCAGGAACGCCGTACCGCTGGACGGCAATCGCGCGCCGGCCGCCGCCTGCGCCTTCGCGAAGGCCGTCGGGAAGTCGCGAGCGATCCCCATCACCTCGCCGGTCGAGCGCATCTCCGGACCTAGCAGTACGTCGGTGCCGGCGAAGCGGTCGAACGGCAGCACGGCCTCCTTGACACATACGTGCCCCGTGGCGACCTCACTGGGCAGCCCCATGTCGGCGAGCTTTTCGCCGAGCATGATCCGGCAGGCGAGCTTGGCGACCGGCAACCCGATCGCCTTCGAGACGAACGGCACCGTGCGCGAGGCACGCGGGTTCGCCTCGATCACATGCAGCCCCTCGCCGGCGTGGACGGCGAACTGCACGTTGAGCAAGCCGACGACGCCAAGCGCCTTGGCGATGCCCGCCGCCTGCGCCCGGATCTCATCGAGCATCTCCTCACCGAGCGAGTGCGGCGGCAACACGCAGGCCGAGTCGCCCGAGTGTATTCCGGCCTCCTCGACGTGCTGCATGATTCCGGATATCCAGACGTCGTCGCCGTCGCACAGCGCGTCCACGTCGACCTCGACCGAGTCCTCCAGGAAACGATCGAGGTAGATCGTCGGGCTCTTGCCATTCACGCCCGCGGCGCCGATCACCCCGACCCGCTCAAGGTAGTTGCGCAGGCCGTCCACGTCGTAGACGATCTCCATGGCGCGGCCGCCGAGCACGTAGCTCGGGCGCACGAGCAGCGGGAACCCGACCGTGGGTGCCCGCGCAATCGCCTCATCGGGCGTGCTGGCAGACGCGTACGGCGGCGCCTTGTAGCCGAGCCGATCGAGCAGCGGACCGAAGCGCGCGCGATCTTCCGCCAGGTCGATTGCGTCGGTTGTCGTGCCAAGGATCGGGATCCCGGCGTCACGCAGGCCGGCAGCGAGCTTGAGGGGGGTCTGACCCCCGAACTGCACGACCACACCCTCCGGGCGCTCGACCTCGCACACTCCGAGCACGTCCTCGAGCGTCAGCGGCTCGAAGTACAGGCGGTCGGAGGTGTCGTAATCGGTCGAGACCGTCTCCGGGTTGCAGTTGATCATCACCGCGTCGCGTCCCGACTCGCGCACGGTCTGGGCCGCATGGACACAGCAGTAGTCGAACTCGATGCCCTGACCGATGCGATTGGGGCCGGAGCCCAGGATCACGACGCTGGCGCGCGAACCGCGCTCGACCTCGTGGACCGCAACCGGCTGACCGTTACGCCCGACGGCGCGCGGCCGCTCCCAGGCCGAGTAGTAATACGGCGTACTGGCGGCGAACTCGGCGGCGCAGGTGTCGACCGACTTGAAGGTGCGCTCGCCCGAGAACGGTGACTCGGGGTCGGCCGCGATCGATGCCATCTCGCGCAGGAACCACGGATCGATGCTCGTCAGCCCGTGCAGTTCCTCCACCCCGTGCCCGCGACGCAGCGCTTCGAGCACGTGGTCGAAGCGCTCGGGGCCGGGCTGCGCCGCGCACCGGAGCAATTCGGTCGCATCGGCGGGAAACTGCGGATCCGAATCGAGCTCTCGCGAGCGCAACGCCTTGGCGAACGCCTGCTTGAAGGTGCGGCCGATCGCCATCGCCTCGCCGACTGACTTCATATGCGTGGTCAGGCCCTGCTCAGCCCCGGGAAACTTCTCGAACGCGAACCGCGGCCACTTGACCACGCAGTAGTCGATCGCGGGCTCGAAGCTTGCCGGCGTGGCGCGCGTGATGTCATTCGTTATCTCCTGCAGCGTGTAGCCAACCGCCAGCCGCGCGGCGATCTTCGCGATCGGAAAGCCCGTCGCCTTCGACGCCAGCGCGCTCGACCGCGACACGCGCGGATTCATCTCGATGACGATGATCTCCTCGGTCGCGGGGTTGACAGCGAACTGCACGTTCGACCCGCCGGTCTCGACGCCGATCGCGCGGATCACCTGGATCGCCTGATCGCGCAACTGCTGGTAGAGGTGGTCGCTCAGCGTCTGCTGTGGTGCCACGCAGACGCTGTCACCGGTGTGCACGCCCATCGGGTCGAGGTTCTCGATCGAGCACACGATCACGACGTTGTCGGTCCGGTCGCGCATCACCTCGAGCTCGAACTCGCCCCATCCGAGCACCGACTCGTCGATCAGGATCTGGCTGATCGGCGAGGCGTCGAGGCCGCGGCCGATCACGGTCTCGAGCTCACGTATTTCACGCAGGACGCCGCCACCGGCGCCGCCGAGCGTGAAGGCGGGGCGGATGATCACCGGCAACCCGATCTCCGCGACCGCCGTGCGCGCCTCTTCCAGCGTGTGGGCGATCGCCGAGCGTGGCACCCGCAGGCCGGCGGCGAGCATCGTCTCGCGGAACAGGTCGCGATCCTCGCCGCGCTCGATCGCCTCGTAGTTGGCGCCGATCAGTTCGACGCCGTACTGCGCGAGCACGCCGCTCTCGTGCAGGCTCTTGGCGAGGTTCAGCGCCGTCTGCCCGCCGAGCGTCGCGAGCAGCGCGTCAGGCCGCTCGCGGTCGATGATGCGTTCGACCGGACCGGGCAGAAGCGGCTCGACGTAGGTGGTCGTCGCCACATCGGGGTCGGTCATGATCGTCGCCGGGTTCGAGTTGACCAGCACGACCTCGTAGCCCTCCTGCATGAGCACGCGCGCGGCCTGCGTCCCCGAGTAGTCGAACTCGGCCGCCTGGCCGATCACGATCGGGCCGGAGCCGATCAGCAGGATCCTCGAGATGTCTGAGCGCCTTGGCATCAGCGACCGCTCCGGATCTCCTCGATGAAGCGATCGAACAGGTACAGCGAATCGTGTGGCCCAGGGCCTGCCTCGGGGTGGTACTGGACCGTGCCGCCGTGGACGTCGAGCAGCGTCAGCCCCTCGACCGTGCGGTCATACAGGTTGATATGGCTGAGCTCGGCCGCACCGAAGTCCGTCTCCCAGCGCACCGGCTCATCACCCTCGATCGTCTTCGCGCCCGAGGGACCGAGCACAGCAAAGCCGTGGTTCTGGCTCGTGATCTCGGTCTTGCCGGTCGCGAGGTCCTTGACCGGGTGGTTGGCGCCGTGGTGGCCGAACGGCAGCTTGTAGGTCTCCAACCCCACCGCGCGGCAGAGCAGCTGATGACCGAGGCAGATGCCGTAGACGGGCTTCTTGCCGACCAGCTCACGGACGGTCTCGACGATGTACTCCAGCGCCGCCGGGTCGCCGGGGCCGTTGGCGAGGAAGATCGCGTCGGGGTTGTCGGCCAGCAGCTGGTCCGGGCCATAAGTGCAGGGATACAGGGTCACGTCCGCCCCGCGCTCGCTCAGCTGGCGCAGGATCGAGAGCTTCACGCCCGTGTCGATCATTGCGATCCGGATTCGGTCCCCGCCCGTCCCTACCGAAGCACCGCCACCACCTGTAGCGACGGCGCCGGATTGCGTCCCACCCACCCCCACGGGCGCCGGAGGACTTACCTCCCCGGCGAGGTCGCGCCCGATCATCGCCGGCTCGGCATCTATCAGCGCGCCCGCCTCGGCCTCGGAGACGCTCTCCGGGAAGACGCCCCCGCGCATCGCGCCCTGATCGCGGATGTGGCGAACCAGCGCGCGCGTGTCGAGGTCGGTGATCGCCGGGACGCCGTGGTCAGTCAGCCAGCTGAGCCAGCCCTGAGTCGCGCTGGGAGCGTCGGCGTAGTCGACGGCCGCCCGCATGATCGCCGCACGGGCATGGATGCGGCCGGATTCCATGGCGCCGTCGCTGACACCGTAGTTCCCGATCTGCGGGTAGGTGAAGGTGATCAGCTGCCCGGCGTAGCTGGGATCGGTCATCGCCTCTTGATACCCGGACATCGAGGTCGTGAAGACGATCTCGCCGACCGCGTGCTCGTCGGCCGCGCATGCGAGGCCGTCGAATCGAGCCCCGTCCTCCAGCAGCACGTAGGCGTCGCGGGTCATGCGACCTCGGTCGCGGCTGAGATGCCGGACCCGCGGGAGGCGAACACCAGGGTGCCGGCGGCAAGCGTCAGCTCGACGACTCCGCTGAGCCGGCGTCCCCGGAAGCAGCAGTTCTCAGAGCGGCTCGCGTAGCCACCTTCCCCCACAATCCAGTCGCGCTCGAGGTCGATGAGGACCACATTGGCGGGCTCGTCAACGGCGATCCTCGGGATCGGCAGGCCGTACAGCGCGCCACCGGCCGTGATCCGCTCGACCACCAGCGCCAACGGCAGCACTCCCGGCCGCACGAGCTCCGTGTAGATCGACGCGAACGCGGTCTCGAGCCCGGTCGTGCCCATCGGCGCGAGCTCGAACGGCATCTCCTTCTCGTGACGGGCGTGCGGCGCGTGGTCGGTGGCGATGCACTCGATCACGCCCGACCGTACACCCTCGATCACAGCTTGACGGTCAGCCTCGCTGCGCAGCGGCGGGTTCATTTTGAGGTTGCTGTCGAGCCCGAGCACGGCCTCGTCGGTCAGCGTCAGGTGGTGCGGGGTGGCCTCACCGCTCACGCGCGCGCCTGCCTCCCGTGCTGCGGCGAGCGCCTGCACAGACTCGACGCTCGAGAGGTGCTGGAAGTGCACGCGGGCGTCCTCGTAGCGGGCGATGGCGGCGTCGCGCGCGACATAGGTCGATTCGGAGATCGAGGGAATCCCGGCCACGCCGAGGCGCGTTGAGACGGCGCCCTCGTGCACGACGCCTTCGCCGGAGAGCGCAGGGTCCTCCTCGTGCAGGGCGATCACGCCGCCGGCGAGCCGCTGGTACTGGAGCGCCTTGCGCAGCAACCCGGCGGAGGTGACCGGCTTGCCGTCGTCGGTGAACCCGAGCGCGCCGGCGTCGGCCAGCGCGGCCATTTCGGTCAACTCGCTGCCCCGCAGGCCGACCGTGATCGAGGCGAGAAACCCGGTGGGGACGCGCGCCTGCTCACCGGCGGTCGCGACGACGGCCGCCAGCACGCTCACCTGGTCGATCGTCGGCGCCGTATTCGGCATCGCGATCACCTGGCAGAAACCGCCAACCGCCGCCGCCATCGTGCCCGTGTCGATGTTCTCCTTGTACTCCTCACCGGGGGTGCGCAGATGCACGTGGGGGTCGACGAACGCTGGGAACACATGCTTGCCGGCCGCCTCTACTGTCGGAGCCCCGCTGGGCACCGACAGTGCTCCAGGCTCCCCCAGTTCGGCGATCCGGCCGTCACGGATCAGGATGTCGCGGGGCTCGTCGAGCCCGGTGCGCGGGTCGAGTACGTGCGCCTCGCGGATCAGCAGATCTGCCGGTGCGGCGGCACGGTGGAAGAGCTTCGGGCGGTCCGGGCTGATGGCACTCATGCGACGGCCTGCAGCGCCGGCGCGCCGACCAGCAGGTCGTAGAGGACCGCCATGCGCACGGCGACACCTGCCTTCACCTGGGCGCCGATCAGTGCCACGTCGGAGTCGATCGCGTCCGCGCTCAGCTCGACGCCGCGGTTGACGGGTCCGGGATGCATCAGCAGTTGCCCGGGTCGCAGCCGCTGAAGGTTGACCTGGTAGCGCTGGATGTACTCGCGCAGCGATGGCACGTAGGCCTCGCGCATGCGCTCGTTCTGCATCCGCAGGACGTAGACGACGTCGGCCTCGTGCAGGTCCTGGAGGCTCGCCGTGGCGGCGCATCCGAGCGCTTCGATGTCGCGCGGGATCAGCGTCGGCGGCCCGGCGACCGTGACCTTGGCGCCCATGCGCTGGAAGGCGTGGATGTCCGAGCGCGCGACCCGCGAGTGCAGGACGTCGCCGACGATCCAGATGTTGAGTCCGTCGAGCGTGCCCAACCGCTGCTTGAGCGTGAAGACGTCGAGCAGCGCCTGGGTTGGGTGCTCGTGCTTGCCGTCGCCTGCGTTGATCACGGCCGCGTCCGTCCAATCGGCCACCTGCTGTGCCGCACCGGCGTAGGGCGAGCGGATCACGATCGCCGCTGGGTCATAGGCGCTGAGCGTCTGGACCGTGTCGCGCAACGATTCGCCCTTGTCGACCGCCGAGCCGGCGCTGCGGATGCTGACCACGTCGGCGCTGAGGCGCTTGGCTGCAAGCTCGAAGCTCGAACTCGTGCGGGTCGACGATTCGTAGAAGAGGTTCACGACGGTGCGGCCCTTGAGTGCCGGGACCTTCTTGATCTCACGGCCGGAGACCTCGGCGAACGACTGGGCGCGAGCGAGAATGCGCTCGATCCCGGCGCGGTCGAGGTCGTCGATCGTGATCAGGTGACAGCTCATGCGACCCTCCTGTGGTGCTCGTCGGCGGGGCCGATCGTGACCTCGTCGCTTCCGTCGATCTCCTCGACGCACACGTTCACGCGCTGATCGTGCGCCGTCGGCAGGTTCTTGCCGACGTAGTCCGGGCGAATCGGCAGCTCGCGGTGGCCGCGGTCCACAAGGACCGCCAATTGCACCCGCGCCGGACGCCCATAGTCAAACAAAACCTCGATCGCCGAGCGGGCGGTGCGGCCGGTGTAGAGGACATCGTCGACGATCACGATCGTGCGGTTGTCGACCGGAAACTCGAGCTGCGTCGAGTGGACGACAGGTCCCCAGCCCGGGCCGCGGTCACCGCGGCCGAGGTCGTCGCGGTAGAAGCTGATGTCGACGGTGCCGAACGGGATCTCGACGTCCGTGAGGTTGCTCGTCAGCGTGTGCAGCCGCTGGGCGAGCACGGCGCCGCGGCGATGGACACCGACGATCGCGAAGCCGGAGCCGTCGCCCGCCTCGTCCGGCGGGTTCTTCTCGATGATCTCGTGGGCGATCCGCACCAGCGTGCGGCGCATGTCATCGCGGTCCAACGCGACCGTGCGGTCCGGCAATTTGCGTCCTTCCTGGCCTCACGGGACCGGGTTAAAGGCGACAGTTCAACTGACGTTATCAGCGGACGGGGCGTCTGTGGGGTGGTCGTCCTTCGACATGCGCTGCTGCTCGCCGCCGGAATTGGGTCCCGCCTCTCCGACTGTGGCAGCGGCGACGCGATCGGACCAGCGGTGCAGCTCCGGCGTGCCGCGTTCGCTGAACGGGATCTCGATTGTGTCGAAGTCGCGCGGGAGCACCGTGTTGGCGAAGATCTCACGGGCCTCGTCTCTGAGCGTCGCGACCGGATACCGGATCGAGAGGTGGTTGAGCGCGAGCAACTTGACCTCGGCGTCACGCGCGACCCCGGCCGCCTGCGATGCGGTCGAGTGCCCGGTCTGGTGCGCGCGCTCCGCTTCCTCCATCGCGAAGGTGGCCTCGTGGACCAGAACGTCGCTGTGCCGCGCTGCCTCCTTCAGGGCGTCACACGGACGTGTGTCACCTGAGATCGTGAGCTTGCGGCCCGGGCGGGGCGGGCCCATGACCTGGTCGGGAGAGACGCCGTTGACCGTCTCGCCGCGCTGCACGCGGCCGAAATCCGGGCCTTCGATCAGTCCGGCAGCGCGCGCCTTGGCCGGGTCGAAGACCCCCGGCCGGTCGGGTTCGCGCAACACGTACGCGAGTGACGGGCCGCGATGAGACACGCCGACCGATTCGATCTCGTAGCCGTCACGCTCGAGGATCTCGCCGTCATCGAGCTCGACCACATAGAGGTCGTAGTCGGTGCTGCCGGCAAAACGCATCATCCCGCTCACGAGCCCGCGAGTTCCACGCGGGCCATGGACATAGAGCGGGTGCTCACGCCCGCGCAGGTCGAAGGTCTTGAGCATGCCGGGCAGGCCGAGCCAATGGTCGGCGTGCAGGTGCGTGAGGAAGATCTCGTCCAGGTCCGTCAGGCCGATCGAGCGCAGGAGCTGGCGCTGCGTTCCCTCGCCGCAGTCAATGAGGATGCGGTCGCCTCCCCTGCGGATCAGGAGCGCTGGCAGGCCCCGGCGCTGCGTGGGCAGCGAGCCGCCGGTGCCAGCGAAGAAGACCGAGAGTTCCATCGGAGCGCCAGTGTGCCAGCCGGTGCCGAAAGCCGGGGACTGGCGGAGCACCGGGCGGTGGCGGCCACCGCCGGACTAAGGCGGCGCACACGGCGATACGCTGGCAGCGTGCCGCCTCTGAACCGGTCACGCTCGGGCGGATTCAGGTACCGCTCGCTACCGCACTGGTTGCAGTGGGTGCTGCCCTTCGGCGTGGGCGCGGCGCTGGTCGTCGGGCTGGTGCTGTTCGTACACCACCAGACCAACGACATGCCACTGATCGCCAAGGTCACGAGCCCGCAGGCGATCGCCGAGCAGAATCGTGAGGACCGCATCCACGTGCGCCAGCAGCAGGCGCCGCATGTGGTGAAGCTGAAGCCGGGGGTGACACCGTCCGACGGCCTGCACACCGCGGTGGTCGGCTACATGACCAAGCAGATCGATGACGGCGCGATGGACGGACCGATCAACCGCGCATCCTGTCGCTCGGTCAGAGGCGGAACGACCGCACGCCAGGTGCTGCGCTGCGACGTGACCGCAGCGGATGTGAACTACCCGTTTGACGGCGTGGTGCAGCCCGCCGCCGGCGTGATCACGTACTGCCAGCGGGTCACGCCGCCCGTGCCGAGCATGAACATCCCGGTCAGCAAACGCTGCACCTGAACAAGACGCCCGGCTCAGCCGATGAGCGCCGCCGCAAGCTCGGTCCATTCGCGTGTCGGCACACCGCGGGCACCGACAGCTTGCACGCACACGTGGTCGGCGCCGGCATCGAGGTGCGCACGAACCGCCGTCGAGACACGCTCGCCAGTCCCCTGCGGCACCATCTCGTCGACGAGAGTCCGTGTGCCGCCGCCGGCAATCGCTGCGTCCGTGTAGCCGAAGCGTTT
>DATKSM010000081.1:0-44670 GCA_035531655.1 Solirubrobacteraceae bacterium | reverse complement strand
TGCATCTCTATCTGGAGGAGAGCTTCAGCTTCCACGTGGCGACTCCGGAGGCCGCTGTCGCGTTGAAGAGCTGAATGGAGCCGCTCGAATACACGGTTCAGAGGATTCCCGTGGAACGGACCCTCGCACTCCGTCAGGCTGTGTTGCGCCCGTACCTCGGCGATGAGCGCTTCATCCTCGACGACGATCGGTTGCCGACGACCATTGCCTTCGGCGCCGTGACTCCGGACGATCTGGTGATCGCGGTCGCGCGGCTCACTCCGGAACGGCCGCCGTTCGACGCGGGCGACCGTCCGGCCTGGCGTCTGCGGGGCATGGCGACAAGCCCGGACGCTCGCAACCTCGGAGTCGGGGCTGACCTGTTCCAGGCGCTGATCGGCCACCTCGCGGCCTCTGGCGGCGGAATCCTATGGTGTAACGCCAGGCTCGCCGCAAGGCGCTTTTACGAGCGCGGCGGCATGGAGGCTACGGGTGAACCGTGGGACGAGCACGACATCGGTCCGCATGTGGTGATGTGGCGAGAGGTGCCTGGGCGCGCCCGAGACATAGGGGAGGGCAGATCCCGCTGCTCGGCTCAGCGGCTGTCGGCACAAGACTTGCCCGGCGCCGCTTCAGGCAGCGAATCTCGGCAGAGGCGACAGCGAGCTCGATGGCGGCGTCATACGCGCTCCGTGCGTCGGTGGAGAGGCCGCGGCGGCGCAGCAAGTCGGCTCTGGTGGCGAACCAGCGCGATCCGACAAATCGGCAACCCAGATCGCATGGATTTCACCGCGGCCGCGGTCTAGCATCGTCCTGTGTCAGCGGGAGAGGTTCAGCACGGTGGTGGGCAGAAGGCGCCCACGGAGCTGACGCTGGCTGACTGGCGGCGTCAGACAGCCAGGATCTATAGCGACGTTCGCGGTTCGGCGGATCCGGTCGGGGGGCACTCGCTTTGGCGCGCTGGGCGTGACAGCCTGTTCCGGCGACACCCGCAAAGTCCGCTCCGCCCGGCGGATCCGCTGCGCGCGGCGGGGCTGCCGTGCTGGCCCTACGACCCGCGCCTACGCTTTGCGGTGCCGCTGCTGCCAGAGCCTGACGCTGCCGCTTACGAGGTACCGACCGCCCCCGGAGAGCTCACGCGCATCCGGCAGATCGGTTGGGTCGAGTTGCCTGGCCCAGTCGGTGAGCGGCTGGCCCTCTGGTGGCTCGAGCAGTACGGCGGCGGTCTCTTTCTGCCGTTCCGGGATGCGACCGCGGGAAGCTCGACCTACGGCGCCGGCAGATACCTGCTCGACACTGCCAAGGGTGCTGATCTCGGTATGGAAGCTGACCTGCTGGTGCTCGATTTCAACTTCAGCTACCACCCGTCGTGTCGCTACGACCCGGCCTGGCAGTGCCCGCTTGCGCCGCCGCAAAACGTGCTGAGCGTGGCGATCGAGGCGGGGGAGCGGCTGTCTTAACGCCTGCTCGGCGACTCACCACACCGGGTCGAGAGCCTAAAGAATGCCGGCGAGTGCGCATTGACATTGGTCGGGATCCCAACCCAATAGCCGCCGTCGCCCATCAGCGTGCCGAAGGGTCCGGCCGCCGCTGAGCTCGGACCCGGAGGCGGGTCCGGCTTCGGATCCGGGAGACCGGACAGCCCGTGCGCGCGCATGCATCTGGCCCAATGAAGGAGCCGCGTGTAGGCTGCGGCAGTTGGTTCCTGAAAGGGCGCGTGCTTGACCGGCAGCAGACTCTCACAGGCCGTTTCGGCAGCCTTGACGGCGGGCGAAGACTGATTGATCCCGGCCGCATTCGGGTCGAATCCGCCAGTCGCGGTCGGATCGGGGAACTTGCTCACCCCGTGCGACCGCATACAGCGTGCGTAGCTGAGACCGCTCTGCCGGGCTTCGGCCTGACTCGCGCGTTGGCCGGCTATTGCGTGCTTGGTGGGCGTGCCCGACCCGCAGCCGGCAATGCTTGCACTAGCAAGAATCACCGTCATCACGGCTGAAACGGTCGGTGCGAATCGAGCCATGGGGCCGTTGTACCGGCCTGCTGATGACATCACGGCAACAAAAGCGAGTAGAACCCGGGTGGTGTGTGAGCAGAATCGCGTGACGCCATTGGGGGAGATCGGTGCCTTTCCGCTCCGCGGGGCGTTCACCGGCAACCGCGGGCGGCTGCACGAGGCGCGCGAGATCGTCCGCTTTCACGCCGGAGATCTCTGGATCATCTGCGCGCTGAACTTCAGGAACAGGTGGAATGAACAGTGGCTTCCGCGGCGGTTCACGTGGCTCTTCTTCCACGACGAGGCGGTGGCACTCGCGGCTGGTCACCGCCCATGCGGTGAGTGCCGTCACTCCAGCTACACCGCCTACCGGGATGCATGGGCAGCCGCAGGGCCTACCGGCTTGGCGCCATCCGCACGCGAAATGAATCGGCAGCTGCATGCCGAGCGGATCCTGCGTGGCACACATCGGCGGCGGTTGCACCAGCTGCCGTGGAGCGGCCTTCCGGACGGAGCATTCGTCCTAACCGCCGATGGATCGCCGCAGCTCGTCCACGGAAGTCAGGTGGTCGAGTGGACTCGCGAGGGATATGGCGCGCATCGCCACCGCCCGCTCCGTGGTCTGGCTACCGTGATAACCCCGCCGTCTTCGCTTGCCGTTCTCCACGCCGGGTACGCGTTGCAGATCGATCAGACCGCACTCGCCTGATCCAGCCAGGTCGGTGCTGACTCCGGGCCCGCCACGGAGGGGAGCGACACCACGTCGGACGTGGATGTGTCTCCAGCGAAGGGTAGATTCCGGTGATGCTCAGACAGAGCGGGAGCATGCTCGTCCGCGCGACTTGCTGGCGGTGGGCTGTCCGCTCGAGCTCAGTTGCTACCCGGCTCGCCGGGTGCGGCAGCAGGTCACACGGAAGGGGAGCCCGTTGTCAAGTTCAATGGTGAAACCCGTCGCGATTATCGCTCGTTGCAGCGGTGCGACGAGCCCGAGACGATGCTGATCTACTCGATGAGCGTCTCGGTGGACGGCTTCATCGCTGACCGCGAGGGCGCGTTCGGATGGTCGGTCCCCAACGAGGAGCAGTTTCGTTTTCACATCGCGCAGACGCGTGAGCTCGGCGGCTATCTGTGCGGCCGCAGGCTGTACGAGACCATGCTCGTGTGGGAGACGCAGCCATCGCTGCGCGACAGCGAGCTTGGATCTGCGTTTGCTGACATCTGGTCCGCTGTCCCGAAGGTCGTCTTCAGCCGCACGCTCGACCGCGTCCAGGGCAATGCCCGGCTAGCAGTGGGGTCGGTGGCCGGGGAGGTCGCTGCGGCGCTCGAGGCGACCGATAAGGACGTCTCGATCGGTGGCGCCGGCCTTGCCCGGGCAGCGATCGAGCTCGGCCTCGTCGACGAGCTGCGCATGTTCCGCAATCCGGTCATCGTCGGTGGCGGGACGTCGTTTCTGCCGCCCGTCACCTCAGATGTCTCACTCGACCTAGTCGAGACCAGGACGTTCGGTTCGCGCGTGATCTACGAGCGCTACCGCCGCGCCCAGCGCGAGTCAGACACCTGACGTGGGGAGGATGAGTCAAACAAGCGACGGCCGAGGATTGTTGACAGTCGTGCTCGTGTCTGTGAGTTGTCTCGTGGCGGCTTGCGGTAGCTCGTCGCCGGGTCCGAAGTCAGCGAGGGTAGGCGGCGCCTCCGGCACGGGGTCGGGCGAATCGAAGCAGTACGTGGACGCCGTCAAGTTCTCACGCTGCATGCGCGCCCACGGCGTCTCTCAGTTCCCGGACCCGAGCAATCCCGTTGGCTGGTCAAGCGCCGCGATCGACGCGCTGAACGCGTCCTCGCCTGCGTTCAACTCCGCCACCAAGACTTGTGATTCGTTGCTGCCCAACGAGGGTCAGCCGACCTCAGCGGATTTTGAGCAGACGGTCGTCAGCGGCGTGAAAGTCGCGAAGTGCATGCGTGCTCACGGCATCGACATGCCAGATCCGCAAATCCAGGGGCGCCATCTCACGATCGACATGGCGCACATGAATGCGCAGACGCCAAGGTTCGCCAGGATCGGCGAGCTCTGTGACAAGCGGGTGTTCGGCTATCCCTGAGCCAGGTCGCTGACGGGGTCGGTCGGCTGACTTTCCAGTCGTTCATCTGAGCGTGTGGTCTCAGCCCACAGGGTCGGGTGCCGAGCCTGGGACTCAACGCCGACGAGCAGAAGCCATGCCCCGGACACGATGAACAGAAACGACGCCATCATTCCCGTCCCGACCGCGTATAGGCCCCAGCTGTGTCCGAAGAACAGGATCGCAGCGCCGGACTGTTCGATGACCAAGCAAGCCGCGTAACCGAGGGTCCGGGATAGCACGCCGTGCTGCGCGACGCCGCTGCTACCGCGCAGTGCTTCTGTGAGGCTTCGGAGCACGACAACCTCGGCGCCGATGACCACGACGAAGATCTCGACGCCCACCGCGCGCGCGGTTTGGCCACCCATCAGGACGAGGGCGCAGCGGATGAATACAGTCGTGAGCGCGGTGAGGAGAGTGCGGGCGCGCTCACTGCGGGGCCGATCTGGGGATCGAGTGCCCCGGCGAGCCACGGCGGTCCGTCTCGGCCGGCGGCCGACGCCCGAAGGATCTGGATGAACAGCAGATCGAGGATCCGAGCGACCATCACGACCGATCCCTGCGATGGCCTCTCCATCTCGAACAGCAGCATTCGCTTAGCCACCTCGAGCCCCTCCAGCGCCTGGTCGCGGGGCCCACGGAGCATGATTGCTTCGGGTAGGCCGGCGAGCAGGTGGCCTTGCGCTTCAGTCCCCGTTTAGCGGCCAGATGAGCTGGAACGTCCGATGACGTCTGTTCCGCCGTCCGTCGTGAAACACTTGGTAGCGTCCGTAGTTAGCGCGGATCCGACTGGGCTGCTCGAAGTCGATAAGAGGGCAAGCGGCCCACCTCGAAGGCGTTGTGCCCATGCGTAAACCCGATCCAATAGTGCCGGTACCGTTCTCCTCACGAGAAGAACTCGAGCGCGCATGCATGCGGAATCTGCTCACGAGCTCTGAGGAGCGCGTGTTCTTTAAGGACCTGGACGGCCGTTTTCTCCTGGTGAGCAACGGTTTTGCGGCTGCGCTCGGAGGGGGCTTGTCGGCCGCCGACCTGGTCGGAAAGACGGACTTTGACCTGTTCTCTGACGTTCACGCGGCCGAGGCGTTTGCCGATGAGCAGCACATAATCACGACCGGAGAGCCGATCGTCGGAAAAACCGAACTGGAGACGTTCGAAGATCGTTCGGACATATGGGTATCGAGTACCAAGTTGCCGCTGCGTGACGACCGTGGCCAGATCTTCGGCACTTTCGGGACATCGCGCGACGTGACAGCACAGATCGAGGCTCAGCACGCGATCGAGTATCAAGCGCTCCACGATCATCTGACCGGGCTTGCGAACCGGGTGGCGCTCATGGATCGCCTCGCCCAGGCACTTGTCGCGCTGGAGCGTCGTCCGGGTCGCCTCGCCCTACTGTTCATCGATGTCGATGATTTCAAGACCGTCAACGACACACTAGGCCACGAGGCCGGAGATCAACTCCTCGCGGAGGTCGGCCGACGCCTAGGCGTCATCGCGAGGCGGTCCGACACTGTCGCGCGTTTTGGCGGCGACGAGTTCGTAATGCTCTGTACCAGACTCCGCGACGGGGACGATCTGCGGTCGATCGGTGATCGCATCATCCGTGCCCTTAGTAAGCCGCTGACGGATGAGTATGAAGTCGACCTTGCTAGCAGCGTCGGAGCGGTTTCCACGTCGGATCCGATGGTCGATCCTGAAGAGTTGCTCCAGCAGGCAGACTTCGCGATGTACGCCGCAAAGCGAGCCGGACGCAACCGGTTTGAGATCTACGACGCGCAGGTTCACAGCCTGGTCGCATCCTCGCGGGGGCTCGCTGCCGAACTGCGATGCGCGGTCGAGGAACACCAGCTGTACGTGCTCTACCAGCCACTGTTCCGCCTCGACGACAACGCGTTGACTGGGGTCGAGGCACTCGTTCGCTGGCGGCACTCCGAACGAGGGGTCCTTCTTCCGGACGAGTTCATCGCGGTCGCAGAGCAGCACGGGGTGATCGGCGCAATCGACTCATACGTGCTTGACGAAGCGTGCCGTCAGCTCGCCGAGTGGACCGCCGCCGATAGCGCATGGGAGGACCGAATTGTGGCTGTCAACGTCTCCGGCCAACAGTTACGCGACCCGGAACTGGTCACACGCGTGGTTGCCTCACTTGAGCGCCACCAGATCGCCCCGTCGCGACTGTGTCTTGAGATCACCGAGACCGCGCTGATCGGCGAGCTCAACGACGCCAACCGCGTAATCGATTCCCTCACCGCGCTAGGCGTACAGGTCGCGCTCGACGACTTCGGCACTGGGTACTCGACGCTTGCGCACCTACAACAACTTCGGGCGAGCATCCTCAAGATCGATCGCAGCTTCGTCGCACAAATGGGTCGGCGACCTCGTGATCGCGAGATTGTCGGCGCCGTCACCGCGATGGCACACGCGCTCGGCATGACCGTCGTCGGCGAGGGGATCGAGACAACCGCCGAGCTCAGCGAGCTAACAGCGGTCAATTGCGACCAAGGCCAGGGCTACCTGTTCGGCAAGCCTCAAACTCCGGCCGAAATCGCGGACATGTTCGCAACGCTGCGGCCCTGATCGGTCTTCGCCGACCGTCACTTCATCTGAACGCGCGGCTCGATACATCGGCTGCCCCAAAGATCCATGTCGCGCCCGCCGGCCTCGCACGTAGTGATGCTCTCCCAGCCGGCGGTCGTCGCGGAAACCGTGCGCCAGGCGGTGCGAGCCTGCGCCAAATGACACAGCCGCCTCCTGACACAAGCCAACAGATGCTCTAGCCGTTCGGTGGCAGGGCGCCGTAGGCGCGCCGCAAGGTCACCGACGGCGATGCTTACCGTGTTCACGAGCCCTGCAGCGGTCGCAGCACTCAAGTCACGCGACTACGTCCGGATGCATGCTGCCCAGGCCACAGGCTCCCAGGCCCAACCGCTCATTTTCTGAGCGCAGGATGGCTGTTAGAGAATCCATCCCACTTGGCGAACACACGTTCGACGCAACAACGGTCGTCATGACGACCGCCAGCGGCGCTTAGGGGCGTGGTTCTGAGGGCCGCTTAGGTTCTGTTGCGTCGCCGATAGGCCACGACATTCGCGGCCGTGAAGCAGGCGACCGACACAAGGGCGCTCACGATGCGAAGACCTAGAGGCGAGCCGAACGCGGCCAGCAAGAAGAACACGACGGCGAGCACTCGCAAGCCAAGCTCTCCGGGAGAAAGCGGGTCGCGACGCAGGCGCATGGCGCGGAGGATAGGCGCACTCCGGGTGCTGAATCCACTCGATCTGCTCTTCTGCAATGCTCGATAATGCATGTTATGTGAACCACTGAGCGAGCGGCACGCACTTAGGTCGCCTAGTTCTCAGTGGAGCATCCGCAGAGTGTTGAGACCGTCGTCCACATAGATGAGGTCGTTGTTGCGCGTGATCGCCAGCTCGAACAGCGAACCCGCACCTGACTTGGCGTCCCCGGCAATGACCGCAACCTGCTTGCCGGTAGGTGTCGTCTCTACGACGTTGCCGTTGCCCGCGTTGGTGGTGATGATGTCGCCATTTGGGGCGATCGTCAGCCCCAGTGGCTGCTTGAGGTGGTCCCCGGATGCGAGCGTGATGTAGCGATCAGCCAGCGCCCTCGTGCGAGTCAGCGCATGCGGAATCGAGATGATGCCATTGCCGAGCGTGTCGGCGACGTAGAGGATGTCGTTCGAGGCGAGAGCTAGACCGGTCGGCCCGATCACCAGCGCGGTCTTGTCGTCACGCCATGGGATCGCGTCAGCGATGATCTGCTGGCTCGTCACGCGCGGGACGCCGCGGGAAGTGGTGAGCCTGATGCGTAAGACCGTTGCGGTGGGCTCGGTATAAGCGCCGTCGTTAGCGCCACCGTTGAGCGCATTGCTGACGAAGAGCGTCGTCGTCGTGCCTTTCGTGATGGTCGCCATGCCCCAGGGTCCCTCGACGTCCGGCCCTTTGATCGTTTCGACGAGATGGCCGGCGCTATTGAGAACGATGAGGCAGCCGTACTTCGCCGTGGCGGACTGGCCGTTGGTCGTCGGCAGGCTGCCAACCACGACATATCCATGAGGAAGGACGCCCAGCGCGCCGGTGAGGCCGACGCCGCCAGGACAGGCGCCCGGCAGCGAGTGCGCGGTGATGCGTCCAAACACCGACAGCTTCCCTGCAGGCGATATCTGGACGATCGTCGATCCCGTCCCCTGGTTATTTGACCTGGCGTTGAAATTGCTGACGAGAAAATCGCCTGCGGTCAAGGCGCCGACGGTGTGCGCGACGATGGCGACCCCGTAGGGGTTGACGTCCCCGTTGGGCGGCACGGTCGAGGCGATCGTCTTGATCGAGTGCAGCGAAGACAGATACGTCCCGGTCTTCGCTGCACTACCAGTCGCCACCATGGACGAGAGCGCCGCAGCCACCGCGGCCAACAGCGCACCAAATCCGAGCCCGGCGCGATGCATGCGATGCGATTCTAATCCCTACCAGAGCACGGATACGTCGTAGCGCTTGATCCGCTGGTCGTTGGTGACGATTGCTGCGTCTTCAGCCATGGCCTGCGCGACCAGCAGCCGGTCGAACGGATCGCTGTGGTGCGGTGGCAAGGTCTCGACGGTTTGTGCATGCGCAATCACAACGGGCAATTCGCGGCTCCCCGCGGCCAGCATCACGTCGACATAGTTGTTGGCCACACGGAGCTTGCCAATCCCACGCTTGATTGCGATCTCCCACGCGACGACAGCGCTCAGCAAAATCTCGTTGGCAGGATCCTCGATCGCAGCAGCGGCAGCGGCCGACAGCAGAGGCGCGTCGTCCGTGAACCAGATGACCGCATGTGTATCGAGAAGGAGCTTCAAGGCTTCATGCTGAAGGCCTCGGAGATCTCATCTGGAAGTTCGTCGAAGTGCTCGTCGATGAGGCTAGGGTTTCCCTTGAACGCGCCCCGCACGGATGCGAGCCGGTTGGGCTTCGGCACCGGTGTCAGCCGCACGGCCGGCGTGCCGTTGCGCGTGATCACGATCTCCTCCCCCCGCTCGGCCCGCTCAACGAGCTGCGACAGCTTTGTCTTCGCTTCGTGCATTCCGATCTCTGACATATGGCCAATCCTATCAGGCTAGCTAACGCCTAGCTAGCAGATGGTTGCCACCCTACTCCAGGGTCGGCGGTAGGTCGAACAGCTCGAACAGGCGTGAACTCTGGAACACCAGGTGCGGCTGATCTCGGCGCGGAGCTAACTGGCATGATCGCGGAGTGCCGGCTGTGGAGGCTGACCGTGAGGTTGCATATCTGGACGTGGGCCCTGCCGCACTCAAGCTTGCGAGGGCCGCACTGTTCGTCGGTCTCCTCTATGCGGCCGTCAGCGTCTACTGGGGCTTGGGTGGGACCTGGCTCCTGAACACTGTCGGCGGCTCCCTCCAGAAGCGGACGGGTGACGCTAGCGTCGTGGTCGCGGTGTGGGCGGCCGTCCTCTTGAAGGTGGTCCTGCCGTGCTACCGCTGCGGGTAGTCCGCCCGCGAGGCAGCCCAAGGCGGATCCGCGTCACTCGTGTAATAACGTGGATCGAGGCAGCACTCTTGACGACTTATGGTCTCGTGCTGACGGCGGTGGGCGTGCTGGTCCAGGCGCACGTCATCCATGCCTCGGCGACCGCTGATCATCGCGCGCTCGCATGGCACGCGTATCTCTGGGATCCGTGGTTTCTCATTTGGGGGCTTCTCGTCGTCGGTGCGCTGCGGGCGGCCGTCGACAGCAAGTCTCGGGCCATCGCAATGGGCTGACTCACTGGATGTCACGCGATGCGTGAGAATTGCGACGTGCTCGGCCTGCCCGCCGATATTCACGCCCTCCTGTTCGACCTCGACGGCGTGCTGACGCCTACTGCCAAGGTCCACGCGGCAGCGTGGAAACAGACCTTCGATGAGTTCCTGCGCCAGCGGGCGCAGGAATCCGGCACTGAGTTCGTCCCGTTCGATCAGGTCGCCGATTACGATCAATACGTTGACGGAAAGCCGCGCGAGGATGGCGTGGGCTCGTTCCTGAACTCGCGTGGGATCGAACTGCCCGAGGGCTCAGCGGACGATCCGCCCGGGGCCCAGACGATCCACGGTCTCGGCAACAACAAGAACGAGCGCGTGCTCAAGCTGATCCACGAGCAGGGCGTGGAGGCGTACGAGGGGTCGGCGCGCTACGTGCGCGCGGTGAAGAAGGCAGGCCTCCCCTGCGCCGTTGTCTCTTCCAGCACCAACACCCACGACGTGCTCGCATCCGCCGGAATCGCCGACCTGTTCGATGCGGTCATTGACGGTGTCGTAGCCCAGCGCGAGCACCTGCGCGGCAAACCGGCGCCCGACACGTACCTGGCAGGCGCCAAGGCGCTCGGCGTCGAGCCGGCGGACGCCGCAGTCTTCGAAGATGCGCTAGCGGGCGTAGAGGCCGGACGCGCAGGCCGGTTCGGCTACGTCGTCGGTGTTGATCGCGTCGGTCAACGCGAGGCCTTGAAGGCACGCGGCGCGGATATCGTTGTGGATGACCTAGCGGAGTTGCTGGAGAAGTGATCCAGCACGACGCGTTTCCCGTTGAACCGTGGGTCATCCGTGAGACCGAGCTCGACCTCGATCGGCTGGCGCAAACTGAATCCGTCTTCGCGCTTTCCAACGGTCACATCGGCCTACGAGGGAACCTCGACGAAGGCGAACCCCACGGTCTGCCGGGCAGTTACCTCGGCGGCTTCTGGGAGTCGCGACCACTCCCTTACGCCGAGGCCGGCTACGGCGACCCCGAGCAGGGGCAGGAGGTCGTCAACGTCACCAACGGCAAGATCATGCGCCTGCTCGTCGGCGATGCCCCGTTTGACCTGCGATACGGCAAGCTGGACAGTCACGAGCGCGTCCTTGACATGCGTGACGGCGTCCTGCGCCGAAGTGTCGAGTGGACGTCCCCGTCCCATCAGTCGGTCCGGGTTCGCTCGACACGTCTCGTGTCATTCGCCCAGCGCGCGATCGCCGCGATCACCTACGAGGTCGAGCCAGTCGACGAGCCCGTTCGGGTGGTCGTCCTGTCAGAGCTGATCGCCAACGAGGAGCTTCCGGACTCCGGGGCTGATCCACGCGAAGGACACGGAACGGTGATGCCTCTGCAATCGGAGCTCCGCGAGAGCGCCGATACGCGGGCGATCCTGGTTCACCGCACCAGCGGCAGTGACCTTCGGGTCGCAGCGGCAATGCACCACGAGGTCCATGGACCTGACGCAACCGAAACCTCGATCGAAGCGTTTGACGACGTGGCCCGGTTGACCGTTGCGGCGCCGCTCCAACCCGGCGAGACACTCCGCATCGTCAAGTACGTCGCCTACGGTTGGTCGCACGGGCGGTCCACTCCCGCGCTGCAGGATCAGGTTGCGGCCGCCCTGTCGGAAGCGCATGCCACGGGCTGGGCCGGACTGCTGGCGGCGCAGAGGGAGTTCCTCGACGCATTCTGGGCCCGCGCCGACGTGGAGATCGAAGGCGATCCGGAGTTGCAGCAGGCGACCCGATTTGGTCTGTTTCACGTACTTCAGGCGGGGGCCCGAGCAGAGCAGCGCGCGATCGCCGCAAAGGGGCTCACCGGCTCGGGATATGAGGGCCACACATTCTGGGACAGTGAGGCGTTCGTGCTGATGGTGCTCACCTACACGCTCCCCCAGGCGGCCGCGGACGCGCTCCGGTGGCGGCACGCGACGCTCGGCCGGGCACGCGAGCGAGCCAAGCAGCTGGAGCTGTCGGGTGCGGCATTCCCGTGGCGGACGATTCACGGCGAGGAGTGCTCCGGTTACTGGCCGGCCGGAACCGCCGCCTTTCATGTCAACGCGGACATCGCCGCGGCGGTGGTCCGCTACCAGCATGCTGTCGATGACGAGGACTTTGAGCGCGAGGCCGGGGTCGAGTTGCTCGTCGAGACGGCGCGGCTGTGGCACTCACTAGGGCACCGCGATGCGCAGGGCGGGTTCCGGATCGATGGCGTCACGGGACCCGACGAGTACAGCGCGATCGCCGACAACAACGTCTACACGAACCTGATGGCGCGGTGCAACCTGAGAGCTGGTGCCGACGCCGCGGAACGGCATCCCAACGTCGCACGGTCTCTCGGCGTCGATCCCGACGAAGCCGCCTCCTGGCGCGACGCCGCCACCGCGATCGTCGTTCCCTACGACGAACGCCGGGGGGTTCACCCGCAGGCCGAGCGGTTCACCGACCACGACATCTGGGACTTCGAGGCCACGAAACCCGATCAGTACCCACTACTGCTGCACTTCCCATACTTTGATCTGTACCGCAAACAGGTCGTCAAGCAGGCCGATCTGGTGCTGGCCTTGCATTTATGCGGTGAATGGTTCACGCCCGAGCAGAAGCTCGCCGACTTCGACTACTACGAGCCCCTCACGGTCCGCGACTCGTCGCTATCAGCCTGCACACAGGCGGTCGTCGCCGCCGAGGTCGGTTACCTCGGGCTCGCGTATGCCTACTATCGCGAGGCCGCGCTGATGGATCTCGATGACCTCGAGCACAACGTCCGCGACGGCCTCCACATCGCTTCGCTCGCCGGAGCATGGACAGCGGCGGTTGCGGGTTTCGGCGGGATGCGCGACGCAGGCGGCAGGCTCAGCTTCAAACCGCAACTGCCGGAGGAGGTAACGCGGCTCGCGTTCCGGGTCAGCTTCCGGGCGTCGACCTTCGCGGTTGAGATCGAACACTCGCGAGCGAACTATCGGCTGCTTGCGGGCGCGCCGATCGAGGTGACCCATTACGACAGCAGCGTCCAGCTAACCCAAGATGGTCCGGTATCGCTGCCGATCCCCGCCGTGACCTGGCGCGAGCCCCCAGCTCAGCCAGCGGGGCGGGCCCCGCGACATCGGAGCTGACGGCGGGCGGCGTCAGAGCGTCGGGAGCCAGCCATGCGGGCCACGGACGTTGGTGTACGGGTGGCCCTCCTCCGGCAGCGGCAACTCATGAGCTCCGTAGATACTCATCCGCTCGATCATGTCGTCGTCGGCGTGGGCGATGATGGCTCGCTTGTAAGGCCCGCGGCGACTGAAATCTGTCAGCTCGTAAGTTGCCGTGCACTCAGCGATCCAGACCCCCGGTTCCGGATTCCACTCTGAGGTCAGATGATGCTGCGTAGCCCGCAGTTCTGCGATGAACCCCCGTAACTCGCTGCGGATTTGCTGATCCCCTACGGCCTCCTCGCCAAACGGCATCGTCAGCACCGCCGCCGGCGCGAACTGCGACATGACTGCTTCGAGGTCGAGTGCGTCGACTGCGCGTAGAAACGCCGGAATCGGAGAATCGCTCATCGGCAAAGCCTAACCACTGGCTCAAGGTCGCTGGCGCCGTCCGTGCGGATGCCATTACATAGCCACGATGCCGGTTGGGCGCTGTCAGGTCATCCGACGTCCGCTCATAAGAGCAGGCGAAGGAGCGCAGTTGTCGCGATCGCAAGCACGAACACCACGAGCAGCGAGCGGCCACGCCACAGCGCGACCGCGCCGACTGCCACTCCCGCGAGTGTGTGCCAATCGGCGCGGTAGTGGCGGTCTGAGTCGAACAGGTCAGTGACGATCAGCGCGCTCAGCATTGCGATCGGCAGCAGCGCTGCGATGCGCTGGACGCGTGAGTGAGCCAGCACCGACTCCGGAAGTGAGACGCCGATCAGTTTCAGGCCGTAGCAACCAAGTGATGCCACAAGCACGGTGACCCAGGTGCTCAACCTGGCCGCCTTTCCTGCTGATGCTGGCGGACCGGGAGCAGTCCAGCCCCGATCGCCATGCCGGCCGCGGCGATGATCGGCACCCCGGCCGGCGTGACCGTCACGAGCGCCAACGCCACCACCACCGCGCCGACGGCCACCACCAGACCGCGGTCGCGCGAGAGCTGCGGCCAGAGCAGCGCCAGGAAGATCGCCGGCGCCGCGGCATCAAGTCCGAGCGCCGAGGTGTTGATGCTGCGTCCGATCAGCGCGCCGGCGAGCGTCCCGAGGTTCCACATTGAGCACAGCCCAATCCCGGTCGCCCAAAACGCATACCGGCCGGCGCGGCGGCCGGTCTGAGCGACAGCCATCGCGGTGGTCTCGTCGATCACGAAGTGCGCCGTCAGCACACGTCCGAGGCCGCTCGGGCGGACGATGCCGGCAACCGAAACCCCGTAGAAGGCATTGCGCAGCCCCAAGAGCAACGCGGCCGTAAGCGCCGCAAACGGCGATCCCGCGACTGCGAGTACCCCTACCAGCGCAAACTGCGACGCGCCGGTGAACATCACCGCGCTCAGCGTCACAGCCTGGAGAACGCTCAGGCCGGCAGCGGCCGCGACAGCTCCGAACGCAAGACCGAATACGCCGGCGTAAACGCCGATCCCGGCAGCCGCGCGTGTGATCGCGGTCCGCTGTGGAAAGGGCTCGGCAGCTGTACGACTCGAACTCGAAGGCGTCACCACGCTCACGGCAACACAGTACGATGCGAACGGGGCAACTCGGTGGCTAATCTCACAGCCAATGCCGTCGGACGCGCAATGATATGGCACCGTGGATCGCATTGACCGGCGAATAATTGCTGAGCTGCAGCGCGACGGGCGACTCTCCAACGTCGAGCTTGCGGATCGCATCGGCCTCAGCCCCGCTCCGTGCCTGCGGAGGGTGAGGCGGCTCGAGAGCGAGGCCGTGATCCTTGGATATGCCGCCCGGATCGATCCGCGTGCGATCGGCCGCGGCTTCGAGGTGCTCGTCAACGTCGACCTCACGCGCAAGGACCGTGCAACCTTCGAAGCCTTCGAAGATGCGGTCGCCGCGCTTGAGGAGGTCATCGAGGTACGCCGCATGTTCGGCCTACCCGACTACCTGCTGCGCGTCGCGACAGACAGCATCGAGAGCTACGAAGCGTTCGTCTCGACCCGGCTCGGGGACGTTCCGGGTGTCGACAAGCTCGATTCCCACATCACGATGAAGCTCATCAAGTCGCCCGACCACCAGGTCGCGGCGGCAGTTTGAGAAGGCACGGACGTACACGCCGATGCGATGAACTTCGAGACCTTCGATCAGGACTCCTGGGAGCGTCGCTGGACCCAAGCCCTGCGTGAGCACCCCGACAAAGTGGCCGCTCGCTCGCCGAATGCGCACCTGCTGGCCGAAACCGCCAAGCTTCGGCCCGGACTCGCCCTCGACGCCGGCTGCGGTCACGGAGCCGAGTCACTCTGGCTCGCCGCGCGCGGATGGCGTGTCACGGCCATCGATTTCGCTGAGACGGCGCTGGACCATGCGCGCGCGACCGCTCAGAGCATCGGTGCGGACGTCGCCGAGCGCGTCGAATGGCTGGAGGGTGACCTCGGGATCTGGGTCCCGCAGGCGGGACGCTACGACCTCGTCATCTGCCTCTACGTTCACGTGGCCGGATCGGTCGAGGAGATGCTGTCGCGGCTGGCAGCCGGGGTAACGCATGGCGGCACCCTGCTACTGGTCGGTCACCGTCCCGTGGACCCCACCACCGGCGCTCCGACGCCGGCAGCCGGCCAATCGCAGCCGTCCATCGACGCAGCCATCAACGCGTTGAATCCGCGCGACTGGCGGATCGAGGTCGCCGAGGAGCGACCGCGGGCCGCGGCCGGAACTGGGGTCGACGCGGTGATACGCGCGGTCTCCATCGCCTGAATCTGAGATGCCAGCGAGAGTGCAGTTGCCGTGTTAGGACGACGACCCGAACGGCAGCGCCGCGTGCGCCGTCCACCGCCGACCGTCGAACAAGTACACATGTGCGCCGTCGACGGTCGCGCTGAGTGGCAGCTGCGGCTTCAGCGCCTCGGACACGGTGCCGAACAGCTCACGACGTCGCGATGTCGTCACGGTCAGATGTGGGACGACGACGTTGTGCTCGCCCGCGTACGGCCTGTTCCGTGGCCAGCCGTCGACAAGTGCCCGCGTCAGCGCGACGAACGGCTCCGCGGGCTCGGGCGCCAGGTACAGGACGTTGGGAAACCGGGCCGTCGCGGCGAACGTGACCTGGAACGGCTCGAACGCAGCGCACAGCGAGCGGAGTGCCGGCAGCGCGCCAGCTTCGGTGAGGTTCGCCGCAGGCAGGAACGGGACGATCGCGGTGATGTGCGGCGGAATCCCGTTCGGCTTGCGCGGTAGATCGAAACGCTCACGCAAGGCGGCGATCGTCTCATCCAGCGATGGGACACGCACGACCACTGCCGACTCCCATGCAACGTCACGAACCGTGTGCGTCATCCGCTCGGTCCAACGGTGGCCGCAACACTGGCGAGGGCCTCGGTGATCAGCTCGGGCAGCTCGCGCTCCTCCCCAGCCGCGAGCCAGCGCTCGAAGGCGACCCGGAACGCGGCCATCCCCAGCTCGGCGGTCATGCTCGCTTCGGGCTCCTTGACGCCACGGGCCCGTAACGCCTCGGCCATCCCGGCGGTCACGTCCGCGAGCTTGATCAGCTCGCGTTCACGCAGCTCCGGGTTGGCGACGATGACGCGCTGGCGCGCGCGGGCGAAGCCGCGCCCGCGGAACTCATCCAGCGCGGCACCCGCCGCCTCGACGGCAGCGGTGACAGCCTCAAGCGCTGTCCGGGAAGCGGGTGCGCTCGCCAGCGTGCCGACGAAGTTCTCGCGAAAATGCGTGCTTCCTCCGAACAGCACCTCGCGCTTGTCCGCGTAGTGCCTGAAGAACGTGCGCTCTGTCAGGCCGGCGTGCTCGGCGATCTCGGCGACGGTCGTCTGTTCGTAGCCGTGCTCGCTGAAGAGCTCCATCGCCGCCTGCTCGAGTCTCCCCTGCGCGTTCGGTTCCCAGCGTCCCATGTCGGCTAGGATAACAGTGATGTCAGCTTCTGACATGCGCGCTACAGTGATGTCAGTTACTGCCATCAAAAAGCTCGGAGATCTGAAATGCGAGTCTTCGTAACCGGCGCGTCAGGCCACATCGGCTCGGCCGTCATCCCAGAACTGCTCCACGCCGGCCATCAGGTGTTGGGCCTCGCCCGTTCAGATCAGTCAGCCGCGACGATCGAGGCGGCCGGCGCCGCCGCACAGCGTGGCTCCCTCGACGACATCGAACTCCTGCGCGAGACCGCGCGTGAAGCCGACGGCGTGATCCATCTCGCCTTCCGGCACGACTGGATGCGCAGCGGCGACTTCGCAGGGGCTGTGGCGACGGACCTCGCCGCGATCACGGCGATGGGCGAGGCCCTGGCCGGCTCAGGCGGGCCATTGGTCACCACCTCCGGCACGATGATGCTGGCGCTCGGGGGCATCAGCGGCCGTCCCGGTACCGAGCAGGACGCGGTCGAGGGCGGCCCGCGTGTCGACGCCGAGAACCACGTCGTCGCGCTGGCCCAACAGGACGTGCGCTCATCGGTCGTGCGGCTGCCGCCACTCGTCCACAGCCACCTGGATCGTCATGGCTTCGCGCCGACCCTGATCGCGATCGCCCGCGAAAAGGGCTACGCCGGCTACCTCGGTGACGGTGCCAACCGCTGGCCCGCCGGTCACACGCTCGACGCCGCCCTGCTCTACAGGATCGCGCTCGAGTTGGCGCCGGCGGGCTCACGCTTCCACGCTGTCGACGACGACGGCGTGCCGTTCCGCGAGATCGCCGAGACCATCGGCCGCATGCTCGGCTTGCCGACACGCAGCGTTGCGCAGGAGGACGCCGAGAGCTACTTCGGCTTCCTCGCGCCATTCGTCGGAGTCGACGGTCCCGTGTCGAGCGAGATCACTCGCACGACGCTCGGCTGGCAACCCACGCACCCCAAGCTGATCGCGGATCTGGAGCAGGGCCACTACTTCGCACAGTCCCAGGGCTGACGGGCGCGCCGACCGGGTCAGGCGTCTGGCGACCGCTCGTCGCCCAGGAAGCCGAGCGCCTGTGTGATGGCCTTCGGATACCAGAGCACCGACACATGCCCGAGTCGCGGATGGATCTTCACCTGGCAGTCGGGGATCAGCGCCTGCGTATCGGCCAGCAGGTCGGGACCGTAGAAGCGGTCGCGGCCGCCCGCGACCAGGAGCGTCGGAGCGCCGATCACAGGCAATCCGGCCAGGTCGAACTCGTCCTCCGCTTCGATCATCGTCGCCATGTCCGCGAGGCCGTCGGCGGACACAAGTCCGGGTCCGAGCAACCAACCGGCCAGCGCTGCGACCACCTCGAGTGGACCTCGCGGCGCGAGATCGGCGCTGAACAGCGCACAGGCCTGACGGAGTGCGCCTGCGCGCACACGGGCGGCGACGCGGCGCTGCGTCCAGCGCGCCTCGTGGCCGAGCCGGCAGCCGGTGCTGACCAGGACGAGCCGGCGGACGACGTCCGGGTGCTCGGCAGCGAGCTGCTGGGCGATGCTGCCCCCGGTCGACATCCCGAGCACATCCACCGGGCCCGCAAATCCCACGCGCAACGCGTCTGCGTGCTCCGCGGCCACGTCCGACATCGTCGCCCCCGGCGCCATACCGGGACGGCGGTTCAGGTAGAAGACCTGCCGCCCCCGCGCCCACAGCCTGGCAGCGGCCTCGTGGCTGCCTCGCATCGGGCCGGGCGCGACACCGGCCTGCGGCTCAAGCCCCGCCAGCACCACCAACGGCGGCCCGGCGCCGACGACCAGGCACGGATAGTTGCCGAGCAGCAGCTCGCGGACCTCCATCGTCTCCCCTCCGCTCAGCGGTGCTTCACGCCTGGACGGGCGAACGGCGCGAGCCTCTGCCCCTTGACCGGTACGTCTCCGAGGGCCTCGTCGATTGCCTGAAGCACATCGGAAGTCAGCTCGATCCCGGATGCGGACGCGTTCGCATGAACCTGGTCCGGACGTGAGGCGCCGACGATCGCAGATGCCAGCTCGGGGCGCCGCAGCACCCAGGCCAGGGCGAGCTGTGCCATCGTCAACCCGAGGCCGTCGGCGATCGGCGCGAGCCGTTGCACCGCCTCGAGCGCGTGGTCGTTCATCACCAGATCCATGAAGTTGCCCATCACGTCGCTGGAAGCGCGCGAGCCCTCAGGGACCGGCTCTCCCGGCTTGTACTTGCCCGTCAACACCCCCTGGGCGAGCGGTGACCAGACGATTTGGGAGATGTTGTTGGCGGCGCAGAGCGCGAAGACCTCGGCCTCGGGCGCCTGCCAGAGCATCGAGTACTGCGGCTGCGAAGAGGCGAACAGGTCGGGCCCGCCGATGTCGATGGCGGCCTGGATCTGCTCCGGCGACCATTCGCTGAACCCGAGATAGCGCGCCTTGCCGTCCTCCACCACCTTCTGTAGCGCCTCGATCGTATCCTCGATCGGGACATCGACATCGAAGCGGTGCGCCTGGTACAGGTCGACGTAATCGGTCTGCAGCCGCGCCAGCGAAGCGTCGATCTGCTTGGCGATCTGCGCTGCGGAAAGCCCTTGGTCGGTGGGGTCATCCGACATCTGGCCATTGACCTTGGTCGCGAGGATGTATGACTGGCGTGGGTGCTTGGAGAGGATCTCTCCCCATGCGGTCTCGGCCGCTCCGCGTCCGTAGACGTTCGCCGTGTCGAAGAAGTTGATACCCGCGTCGAACGCCGCGTCGGTGCAGGCGGCCGTCTGTTCGAATTCGATCCCACCGGAGAACGTGAGCCAGGCCCCGAGCGAGATCTCCGAGACCTCGAGGTCAGAGCTACCGAGCTTGCGATATCTCATTGCCGCATTCCTTTCTTCGTGCTCACGCTTTGGCCGGGACGAAGCTCATGGCGCGCTCGGCCATGGCCGTGATCGTCAGGCTCGGGTTCGCGCCGACGTTGGCGGGGACCGCAGCCCCGTCGCACACCAGCAGGTTCTCGTAGCCGAACACATGATGCCGGGTGTCGATCACGCCCGTGCCAGGTCCCGAGCCAATCACGGCGCCGCCCAGGATATGCGCGGTGATCGGGATGCCGAGAACCGCCTCGGTCAGGCTCGAGTAGGCGGTTCCGCCGACCCTCGCCGCAAACCACCGCGCCGCGTCGTAGGCGACCGGAATGTGGTCGGGGTTCGGGTGCAGCGGATCCTGCTCGGTCGTCAGCACGACGCTGCCGCCCGGAAGGCGTCGCTTGACCTTCAGCCGCATCGAGTTGTCCAGCGACTGCATCACGAGCAGGATGATCGAGCGGCGCGAACTGCCCTTGATGTGCAGCGCGTCGAGCGCCCTCTTCGGGTGCCTCGCCACCGCCAGCGCGAAGTGCAGCGGCCGCGTGCCGCGACGCCCCGCAGTGACCATCAGCGCGCGCAGCAGTCCCTGCGTGTCGCCGCCCTCGCCGTAGGTCACGACCTCGATGTGCGTGTCCGCGTCGGCCTGGATGCTCGAGGTGATCGCCACGGAATCGCTGAAGTCATATCCGGAGCCCTCGGGCGCGCAGACCGACATGATCGCCTCGCTGTTGGTGCGCACCGTGTAGCCGAGTCGGTCGGATAGGCGCGGTAGCGAGCCACCGAGCCTACAGCGCTGTAGCAGCCGGTTGGTACCGAGGGCGCCTGCGGCGACAATGACCCCGCGGGCGCGCAAGCGCGCGCGCCCGCGGCGCAGCACTCCTCCGGAGCGCTGGTGCGTGATCTCGTAACCGTCCGTGCCGGTCCCGTCGCCCAGCGGCCGGATGTCCGTGACAGTGCGCTCGGAGAACACCTCCACTCCAAGCTTCTCGGCGAACCACAGGTAGTTCTTGACGAGCGTGTTCTTGGCCCCGTAGCGGCAGCCGATCATGCAGTTGCCACAGCGCACGCAGCCGGTTCGGTCGGGACCTTCGCCGCCGAAGTAGGGATCCGTCACGGTTTCGCCGGGCTCGCCGAGGAACACCCCGACCGGCGTGCGTTTGTAGGTCTCACCGACCCCGATCGAGTCGCCGTACTCGCGAAGCAGCACGTCGGCGACGCCGTCGCGGTCGTAGGTGGTCACGCCGAGCATCCGCTCCGCCTCGTCGTAGAAGGGCGCGAGCTCCAGTTGCCAGTCTGCCAGCCCCGCCCACTGCCCGCTGTGGAAGAAGTCGGGCCTCGCTCGGTACAGGGTGTTGGCGTAGCCGAGGCTACCGCCGCCGACGCCACAGCCGGACAGCACGAACGCGTCCCTGAAGATGTTGAGGCGCAGAATCCCCCGCAGGCCGAAGTGCGGCGCCCAGGTGTAGCGCCGGAATTCGGCGGTGCGCGTCGCGAACTCGTCATCGGCAAAGCGCCGCCCGCACTCGAGCACCGCCACCCTGTAGCCCTTCTCTGCCAGACGGAGCGCCGACACGCTGCCACCGAAACCTGACCCGATCACGAGCCAGTCGTAGTCGAACTCCATCAGGCCTCGGGCTTGAGCACGATCACCGGAATCTTGCGCTCCGTGTTCTCCTGGTACCCCGCGAATTGCGGGTGCGCAGCCGCCTGCCCGGCGAACAGCCGATCGCGCTCCTCGCCGGTGGCCTCCTCCGCCACGACTGCCAGCGTGCGATCACCCACCTCGATGGTGGTGTGCGGATTGGCCTTGAGGTTGTGGTACCAGGCCGGGTTCTCGGGCGCGCCGCCCTTGGAGGCGAAGATCGCATAGTTGTCGCCGTCTGGGAGGTAGGCCAACGGCGCCACCCGCGCTTCGCCAGACTTTGCGCCAACGTGGTGCACGAGGACGATCGGCATGCCGTCGAACATGCCGCCGACCCTGCCGCCGTTCTCGCGGAACTCGTTGATCACCTGGGCATTGAAGTCGACCATGCTCATTGCGTTTACCTCTCTTCTGTGAGGGGCTCGGGGGATTGTGCGCAGACATGATCCTTGCATGCTCGCGCACTAGACTCCGCCCCATGCCCAAGCAACAGCGCGCAGTCCGTATGGAACAGAAGAGCCAGCTCGCCGCGATGCAGACGCTGGAAAGCCGCAGCGACGAGGAGCTCCAGGCGGAGACACGCTTTCGAGCCGCCGCTCAGGCGATCCTCGGCGCCCGTGCCGCGGAGCGTTATGACGCGAAGGCCGCGCGCGAGCACTTCCAGAAGGCGCTCGCGGCCGCACGGCCCCAGGAACGTATGCAGCTGCGCCGCATGGCGGACGCGTCGCTGGCACTCGCTGAGCGCCGGGCCGGCGACCTTAAGACCGCGACCGAGAAGCTCGGCGGCGCAGTGCCGAGCGGGCGACAGCTGTTCGGCCTACGGGTCCTCGGGCTCGTGGCACCGCCGGCGAGCGCCGGCCTGATCAGGCGCATTGGAGGGATCCTGATCGTCGTCGTCGCCGTGATCGTGGTCCTCGGGCTCGGTTTCGGCATCGTCGAGGGCATCGGCCAGGCGGCCGGGGGCATCTCGCTCGACCTCGCGATCTTCTACGGCGTCGTACTCGTGATCGTCGCGCTCGGCGGGCTCGCCTACTTCGGCCGCAGACGCCAGAAGGCGGCGCTCGCCAAGCGCCGCGAAGAGACCGCGGCCCGGGCCACGCGCTGACCCCGACCGGGGCCGATTGACGCGCCGATGTGCGGGCGCTACTCACTCGCAGCGCCGAACCCGGCACAGGTGCGTGCGCGCTTCCCGATCGGCGAGTCCCTCGCCGTGGAGCCGCATTACAACATCGCGCCGGGCAGCGACGTGCTCACGGTCACGACCGACCGCGCCGGCGAGCCTCGCGGCGAGAGCCTGCGCTGGGGACTGGTCCCGAGCTGGGCCAAAGAATCAAGCGTGGCTTTCAGGATGATCAACGCCCGCGCCGAGACCCTGCGCGAACGCGCGGCGTATAGAAAGCCGTTCGAACGCTTCCGGTGCCTGATCCCCGCCGACGGCTTCTACGAATGGCAGGCGCTTCCCGGCGAGCGGCGCAAGCAGCCGTTTCACATCAGCCGCGCCGATGGCGAACTGTTCGCGTTCGCCGGGCTCTGGTCGGTGTGGCACCGCGGCGAGCCCGACGAGCTTCGCACCTGCACGATCATCACGACGGCTGCGAACACACGTATGGCCGAGGTCCACGACCGCATGCCAGTGATCCTCGCGCGCGAGGCGGAGGCGCCGTGGCTCGCGCATGACACGCCGCTGGAGGCCGTCGAAGCGCTTCTAGGGGGGCTTGGCTCCGATCAGATCGTGCTCAGGGCGGTCGGACCGGCCGTCAACGACGCGCGCTACGACGGGCCCGAATGCCTGCTCGACCCGCCCCCGCCCGCGCAGGAGAGCCTGTTCACGCCGTGACCGCATACGGACGGCGGCGATAATCCCCGCAATGGCCGTCTCCCCGTTGGTGGCTTCCTATGACCACGTGATCCTCGACCTCGACGGAACCGTCTGGGTCGGTGGCATCGCGACTCCGCGTGCGCCCGAGGCGATCGCCGCGATGCGTGAGAGCGGCAAGCGGCTCGTGTTCGTGACCAACGATGGCGGGCGCTCGCCCGAGGAGTACGTCCAGAAGCTGTGGTCGATCGGCTGCACCGCGGCCGTCGAAGAGGTCGTGAGCGTCGGCTCGGCGATCCAGTACCTCCTGGCTGAGCGTGAGCCCGGCGCGCGGGTATACGTGATCGGCGCGCCGCCGGTGTTCCGCCACGTGGCGGATGCCGGCCACCACATCGTCAACAACACCCCCAACGCGGAGACCGCAGACGTCGTGGTCGCCGTCGCGCACCGCGACTTCAACTACGGAGAGATGCTGACAGCCACCCGCGCACTACTTGCCGGTGCCGAGCTGATCACGGGCGGACGCGACCGCAACTATCCGGCCGCCGGCGGCGTCGCCCCCGGAACCGGGGCCGTGACGGCGGCGCTGGAGTACGCGACCGGCGTCACCGCCCGCTCCGTCGGCAAGCCGGACCCGCAGGTGTTCGAGGTGGCGCTCGATCGTCTCGGTCCGGGCCGCACGCTGGTGATCGGCGACCATCTCGTGGCCGACCTCGGCGGCGCCGCGGCTGCCGGCCTCGACGCCGCCGTCGTACTCAGCGGCATCGCGTCGCGGGCCGAGGCGGAAGCGGCGACAGATCCAGCGCCGGTGGCGATCGGCCAGGACCTCGCCACGCTCGTACTCTCGGACTGATGCTCTCACTGATCGTGAACCCGTCCTCCGGCGGAGGGCGGGCCGGACGCTCGCTCGGCACCGTAAGGGCCGCGCTCGGCCGGCACGGGCTCGAGCATCATGTCGAGCTGACCCTCGACCTGGTGCACGCGCGCGAGCTGGCGGCAGCCGCAGCTGCCGCCGGTGAGACGCCAGTGGCCTTCGGCGGTGACGGGCTGGTGGCGGCGGTCGCGAGCGCGGTGATCGAGACGGACGCTGCGATCGGCGTGCTGCCCGGAGGACGCGGCAACGACTTCGCGCGGTGTCTCGGACTGCCGCTCGACCCGGTGGCCGCGACCGCCGTCCTGGCCGACGGCGAGGTCACCTCGGTCGACATGGGCGCCGCTGGAGACCGGACCTTCCTGGGCATAGCGACGTGCGGGTTCGATTCCGAGGCCAATCAGATCGCCAACTCCGCCCGCCTGATCCGTGGGCGCTTCGTCTACACGTACGGCGCTCTGCGGGCATTGGCCGGATGGAAGCCGGCGTCCTTCAAGCTTCGCGTCGACGGGGTCGAGCATGCGCTCTACGGCTATACCGTCGCCGTCGCCAACGCCGCCATGCACGGGGGCGGGATGTTGCTCGCACCCGAGGCCTCCCTCAGCGACGGCCAATTTGACGTCGTGATGATCGCCGACATGCCGAAGACCAGGTTCCTGCGCCTGCTGCCAACCGTCTTCAAGGGAACGCACGTCGAGTTGGACGAGGTGACGATCCTGCGTGGAAGCACCATCGAGATCAGCAGCGACAGGCCGTTCACGTTGTACGCCGACGGCGACCCACTCGCGGTTCCCCCCGCGACGCTGCGCGTGCTTCCCGCGGCCGTACGCGTGCTCGCGGGCGCGGGAGCGGCGACGACCAGGACCGCGCAATGAGCGGACTAGCAACGAAGATCAGGATCGCAGGCGCGGTCGGAACCCTCGTGCGCTTCACCGGACGCGGCGGCGGCACCAGCCTCCCGGGGACGGTGCTCCTGCGGCTGGAGCCGCGCGCGATCGCCGAGCTCTCCTCGCGGCTGCGCAAGGGTAGCGTCGTGATCTCCGCGACCAACGGCAAGACAACCACGGCCACGATCGCCGCCACGATCCTCGAACGCGCGGGCCGCACGCTCGTGCATAACCGGGCGGGTGCGAACATGGCAGGTGGCGTGGCCTCGACGCTGCTCACCGCGGTCCGGCCGCGGGGCGCGATCGACGGCGACACTGGCCTTTTCGAGGTCGACGAGTTCTGGCTCGAGGCGGTGACCGATCAGCTGCAGCCGCGGGCGCTGGTGCTGGCTAACCTGTTCCGCGATCAGCTTGACCGCTACGGGGAGCTCGAGACGATCGCCGATCGCTGGGCGCGGGTCGTGGCCGGCCTTCCGAGCAGCAGCGCGCTGGTCTTGAACGCTGATGACCCGTTGATCGCCGATCTCGGGCGTGGACGGCGTGACGTCATCTATTTCGGAGTTGAGGACGACTCGCTCGCGCTTCCTGAGATGCAGCATGCCTCGGACTCCAAGCACTGCCGCCATTGCGGCGCCCCATACCGCTACGACGCCATCTACCTCGGTCATCTGGGCCACTACCACTGCCCCAACTGCGATCAACGGCGGCCAGAGCCGAGCGTGCGTGCAGAGCAGATCACCCTGCACGGGACGCGTTCGGCGACGTTCACGCTCGTGACCCCCAAGGGCGGGGCCCGGGTGCACCTCAAGCTACCGGGGTTGTACAACGTGTACAACGCGTTGGCCGCCACGTCGCTCTGCCTGGCGCTCGGGATCGAGACCGAGCAGATCATCGCCGGTCTCGAGGCAGCGACAGCAGCCTTCGGCCGGGCTGAGACGATCACGGTCGGCGAGACTTCGTTGACAATCCTGCTGATCAAGAATCCGGCGGGAGCGAACGAGATTCTGCGGACACTCACGCTCGAATCAGAGGAGCTGGACGTGCTCGCCATCCTCAATGACAACACCGCCGACGGCCGCGACGTCTCATGGGTGTGGGACGCCGACTTCGAGCTGCTGACACCCCATCTGCGAAGCGTCACATGTGCCGGCACGCGCGCCGCTGAGCTCGCCGTCCGACTCAAGTACGCAGGCGTGCCCGAGGCGGCGCTGACCGTCGTACCCGAGCTTCCCGAGGCGCTCGACCGAGGCCTCGCCGCAGCCTCCGGTGGGCGGCTGTTCGTGCTGCCTACATATACGGCGATGCTGGCCCTGCGTGACGAGCTCTCGACCCGGGGGTACGTTTCCCAGTACTGGCAGGCGGCCGCATGAACACGGTGATCTGGCACGACCTCGAGTGTGGGCGCTACGAACAGGACCTGCCGCTGTGGCTTACGCTGGCCGCCGAACATGTCCAGCAGGGTCAAGCGATGCTTGATGTAGGGGCCGGCACAGGGCGGGTCACGATTCCAGTAGCGCAAGCTGGTTATCAGGTGGTCGCGCTCGACACCGACCGTCAGCTGCTGATCGAGCTTGAACGCCGGGCGGCTGGCCTGCCGATTGAGACGGTGTGCGCGGACGCCCGCGAGTTCGAGTTTCCGGGCCGCGCCTTCCCGCTGATCGCGGTGCCGATGCAGACCGTGCAGCTGCTCGGCGGCCCAGACAGCCACCTCGCCTTCATGCGCCGCGCCCGTGCGCATCTCCACGACGGTGGGATCGTCGCGGTCGCAATTGCCGACGCCGGCGACTTTGAGGAGTTCGAGTGGCACGATGGCGACGCTTCTCCCCTGCCGGACGTCACCGAGCAAGACGGCTGGGCCTATTTCAGTCAGCCGACCGCCGTCAGGCGCAAGGGAGACACGTTCGTACTCGAGCGCCGGCGCGAGGCCGTCGACGCGTATGGCGCGCGCAGTACGAGCGCCGATCGCATCGCGCTCGACGTCGTCAGCGTTCAAGGCCTGCAGGAGGCCGGACAGCGGGCCGGCCTCCGCCCCCACTCGGTGCGCCAGATCCCCCCGACCGACGAGCACATCGGCAGCCAGGTGGTGATCCTTGTTGCCTGAGACCCGCACGCTGCGCGTCTGCGCGCTGTATCCGGACCTGATGAACATCTACGCGGATCGCGGCAACCTGCTGATGCTGCGGCGGCGCTGCGAGTGGCGCGGGCTCGGCTTCGAGCTTGCCGGAGCCGGCATCGGCGACGCGCTCGACCCCGACGGCTTCGACCTCTATTACATGGGCGGCGGCCAGGATCGCGACCAGGAGCTCTGCGCCGCGGATCTGCACGAGCACAAGCGCGCAGCGCTGACCGCCGCCGCCGAGCGCGGCGCGGTCGTACTCGGCGTCTGCGGCGGCTACCAACTGCTCGGCCACGCTTACCAACTCGGCGACGCGGAGCTTCCCGGAGTCGGGCTGTTGGACATCAGCACGACGCGTGCAGAGGGACCGCGGTTGATCGGCAACGTCGCCATCGAGGTCGACCTGCCGGGTGCCGAGGGTCGCGTGCTCGCCGGCTTCGAGAACCACGGCGGCCGTACGCATCTGGGCGCCGGCGCGCAGCCGCTCGGCCGGGTTCTGCACGGTTATGGCAACAATGGTGAGGATGGACGCGAGGGCTCACACGAGGGCAACGTGATCGGCACCTATCTGCACGGTCCGCTGCTCCCGAAGAACGCATGGTTCGCGGACTGGCTGATCGCCATCGCGCTCGCCGACGGCCTCGCGCTCGAGCCGCTCGACGACGAGCTCGAACAGTTGGCCCATGCCGACGCCCGCAAGGCGGCAGGCCTGTGAGCGCGCGGCGCACGATCACGGCCTCGGCCGTGGGGCTGACGCTCAGTGCCGGGCTGATCGCCGGCCTGGGCGCCGGCATCGCGTCAGCCGGACATGCCCGTACCGCCGCCGCCGCCACGATGGCCACCGTCCCGACGCAGCCGGCGGTCACGACGGTGGCGACGCCCACGACGCCGGCGACGGGACTGCCTGGCTACAACAAGCCGACGGTGCTGCTTGGCGACATGAACACACCCCAGCAATTCGTCATCGGACAGCTTTACAAGCTCGCACTCGAGCAGCAGGGGTACACAGTCAATCTGACGCGAAACATCGGCGCTATCCACACCGCGCAGGTGGCGCTCGAGGGCGGGACGCTCGACCTGTACCCGAACTACGTCGGCATGTGGAATAGCCTCGTCGCGCACCTGCACCAGCGATTCAAGACGCTGTCGGCGTCATATGCCGCCGGCAAGGCCTATGCCCGTAAGCACGGCTTCGTACTGCTCCCGCCGACGCCGTTCAGCGACACCCACGGGCTGGCGGTCACCTCAGAGTACGCGCAGCAGAATCACGTGAACTCGATCCGCGAACTGGCGCGCGGACCTGGAATCATCATTGCGGCCCCGCTCGAGTTCGAAACCGGCCCCGACGGCCTGCCGGCGCTGGCCGAGGCCTATCACCTGCATCCGGGCGTCGTCAAGGAGATCGACGTCGGCTCGCAGTACATGTGGCTCGAGTCGGGGAACGTCCAGGCCGCCTACGTGGATACGACGGACCCCAACCTGGGGCGGCCGGCGTTTCGCGAGCTGAAGGACCCCAAACACGTCTTCGGGTTTGGCAACGTCGTGCCGGTCACGACCCCAGAAGAGCTGACCGCCGAGGGTCCCGCATTCAAGCGGACGATCGAGGGCGTCGACGCGCTGCTGACACTCCGGGCGATCCGCGGCCTCGACTACGAGGCCGCCGTCTCGCGCCACGAGCCCGCCAGCATCGCGCGGGAGTTCCTCCAGGGCTACGGCATCCTGCCGCCGACTGTGTATGCGCCTGTCGCCACTGCGACCGGGTCGTGAAGCGGCCGCTCCAGCCGAAGCCGCCGCTTCTAGCCGAAGCCGCCGCTCGATCCGAAGCCGGCGGTGCTGCGCTCGCTGGCGGCAAGCTCCTCGACCTCCACCACGCTCGGCGTGAGCACCGCCACGAGTACGAGCTGGGCGATCCGATCTCCGGCCTCGAGCGTGCAGGTCTTAAGTCGATCGGTGTTGAGCACCAGGATCTGGAGCTCACCGCGGTAGCCGGCGTCGATCAGGCCGGGTGCGTTGACGAGCGCGATTCCATGTCGGGCCGCGAGCCCTGAGCGAGGCACCACAAGGCCGGCATGTCCGAGCGGGACCTCCACGGCCACACCCGTGCGGACGCTCGCCCGCTCGCCGGGTGCGACGCTGATCGGCTCGAGTGCATACAGGTCGAGGCCGGCATCGCCTGCATATGCCCGCGTGGGCAGCGTCGCACGCGGGTCGAGCCTGACGACCTTCAGCGCATCGGGCACGGCGCTCACGCGACCTTGGCGATCAGCGTCGGATCGACAATCGCGAACTCGGCGAAACGCTCGGCCACTTGTGGGGGCAGGCGCACGCTGACGCGCACTCCCTCGGGGGTGTCCGCGCGCACTAGGTCTCCGGCGATCGCATGCAATTCCGCCAAGCGCCCGCCCTCGCTGTAGGGGATCAGGAGCTCGACGGGGCGCAGGCGCCGGGCGAACTCTTGTTCAATCGCGTCGGTGAGTTCGGCAAGGCCCTCGCCGGTGACCGCTGAGGTCAGGATCGCGTCGGCGTGGCGGTGATGCAACTCGGCGCGACCGTCGTAGTCGAGCCGGTCGACCTTGCCGAGCACGAGCAGGCGTGGGACCTCCGCAGCGCCGATGTCATCCAGCACCTCCTCCACCGCGTGGATCATCTCGATGCGGTCATCCTCGGGCGCCGAGCCATCAACGACGTGGAGGATCAGGTCGGCCAGGCGCGTCTCCTCCAGCGTTGCGCCGAAGGCTTCGACCAGCTGGTGCGGGAGCTTGCGGATGAATCCGACCGTGTCGGTCAGCAGGTAGTCGCGGCCACCGGCGCGCATCAGGCGCGTGGTCGGGTCGAGCGTGTGGAACAGCCGGTCACCTACACCGACCTCAGCGCCGGTGAGCGCGTTCAGCAGCGTCGACTTGCCGGCGTTGGTGTAGCCGGCGAGCGCCACCTGCGGGAAGTGCGCGCGCTCGCGCTCGGCACGCATCACGGTGCGGCTCGAGCGCACGTTGGCGAGTTTGCGCTTCAGCGCCGAGATCCGGTCGCGCGCCAGCCGCCGGTCGGTCTCGATCTGGGTCTCGCCCGGGCCTCTGGTGCCAACGCCCCCGCCGAGTCGCTCGAGGTGCGTCCACAACCCGCGCATGCGGGCGAGGTTGTATTGCAGCTGAGCCAGCTCAACCTGCAGCTTGCCCTCCGCGGTGTGCGCGTGCGCGGCGAAGATGTCGAGGATCACGGCCGTGCGATCGACTACCGGCACGCCGAGCGCCTGCTCGAGGTTGCGCTCCTGGCGCGGGGACAGTTCGTCGTCGGACGCGACCACATTCGCGTCCGCGCGCTTGATCTCGTCCTTCAGCTCCGCGAGCTTGCCGGGACCGAGATAGCTGTTGGGATGCGGCTGGTCGCGGCGCTGGACACTCGCCCCGACCGTCGCGACGCCGGCAGTCAGCAGCAACTCGCGCAGCTCAGCGAGCCGCTCCTCGCCCCCATCAGGGAGCGCGGCGATCATGTAGGCGCGCTGACGCGCACGGGCCTGTCGCGGGATCGTTACTGGTGCGGGCATCAACCCGACATTACAACGCAGCAGTTGGCTCGCCTACAACGCGCGCAGACGCTCGACGGCCTCGAGCAGGCGGTCGTCTGGAGTCGTGAGCGAGATGCGGAAGAACCCCTCCCCACTCGGCCCGTAGGCGCCACCCGGTGAGATCACGACCGCTGCGCGTTCGAGCACATGCTCGCAATAGGCTGCCGAGCTCTCGAACCCCGCAGGGACCGGCGCCCAGATGTAGATGGTGCCCTTCGGCTTGGTGACGTTGACGCCAGCCTGGGCGAGTGCGTCGCATACCAGGTCGCGCCGTCGCGCGTAGACGACGTTCATCGCCCTCACCTCGGCGTCCACCGCGGGATCGATCGCCGCGACGCCGGCCAGCTGGATCGCCTGGAACAGGCCCGAGTCGATGTTCGACTTCAGCCGCCAATACTGGGCGATGGCGCCGGCGTTGCCGACAATCGCGGCGCAGCGCCAACCGGTCATGTTGTAGCCCTTGGACCAGGAGAACACCTCGACGCCGGTCTCCTTGGCGCCGGGCGTCGCCAGGAAGGACGGCGCGATGTAACCGTCGTAGGTCGTCTCGCTGTATGCGTTGTCATGCACGGCGAGGATGTCGTTGGCGGCAGCAAGTTCCACGACACGGTCGAAGAAGCCGTCCGGGACGCTCGCGCCCGTCGGATTGTTGGGGTAGTTGAAGAACATCAGCCGCGCGCGCCGCAGAACGTCTGCCGACAGCGCCTCGAGGTCCGGCGTGAAGCCGCGCTCAGGCAACAGCGGCATCAGCACCGGCTCGGCTCCGGCCAGTATCGGTCCGGCGGTGTAAACGGGATAACCCGGGTCGCTCGCCAGCGTCACATCCGTCGGGTCGAGGAACGCGAGATTGAGGTTGAAGATGCACTCCTTGGCGCCGATCGCCGGCATCACCTCGGTCTCCGGATCGAGCTCCACGCCGAAGCGCCGCGCATAGAAGCGGGCGACCGCCTCGCGAAACTCGATGCGCCCGCGGTTACTCGGATATTGGTGCGTGCCGGGATCGGCGACTGCGGCCTGCGCGGCCGCGACAATCTGCGGGTAGGTAGGTGTGTCCGGGTCTCCGATCCCGAGACTGATCACGTCGATCCCCGCAGCCCGCTTCTCCGCGATCTTGCGCTCGAGCTCCGCAAACAGGTACGGCGGGATCCGCTCCAGACGGCTACTCGGTCGCACGCAGGTCCTCCACGAGTTCGTCGGCGAGCGTCCCACGCATCACGGGGACAGCCCAACCGGTGAGATTGATATGCAGATCCTCCCCCACCTCGACCTCCAGCTCGCCGCCGTCGAGCACGACGGTGACGGGCGAGTCGCCGCCCCTGAGGACATACGCAACGGCGGCCCCGATTGCGCCCGTGCCGCTCGCCGAGGTCTCACCCACGCCCCGCTCGAAGATCCGCGCGCGGATCCGACCGGCACCTAGCACGGCGTACCACGAGACGTTTGTGCGTTGTGGAAAGAGCTGATGGTCTTCGAACGCCGGGCCAATCGCGCCCAGGTCGAGCGACTCCAGGTCTGTCTCGCTCTCAACCTCCATCGCACACTGAGGGTTGCCGACATCGACGTGTTGGAACGTCCAGCTGCGTCCGGCCGCCGACAGCTCGCCGATGCCGCCAGCCGCGCCACCCGGATAGTCCGGACCAGTTAGCCGCGCGCGCCCCATGTCGACCTTGCAGGTCGTGGCCGACGTGATCGTCGCGCGAATCTCGCCGGCCGGCGTCTTGATCGAGAACCGGTCCTCGCTGGTCCAGCGGCGCCGCCGCAGAAACAGAATCGCCTCGCGTGCGCCATTGCCAGACACGCCCGCCTCACTGCCATCGGGATTGAAGATTCGCATGCCCGCAACAAAACCCGGCTCGTCGGGCGCACTGAGGAGCACGATCCCATCAGACCCGATGCCGGTGTGTGGCGCGCAGAGCAAGCGTACCCTGGCGGGGGTCAGATCGAACGGGAGCGAGCGCTCATCGAGGAGCACATAGTCGTTGCCGAGCGCCTGCCACTTCTCGAAGTTCACCGCGCGCAGGCTAGCGCAGCACATACCCGGCGATCTCCGTCGCCACGTCTTCGGCCGACCGCTCGGTCACATCAACCTGAATCACACCTTGAAGCTTGCGCATCCATGTGAGCTGGCGGCGGGCGTAGTTGCGGGTACTCCGTTTCATGCTGTCGACGTCCCCGGCCAGGAGGTCATCGAAGCCAAGCGCTTTGCGGGCGGTGCCACTCGCGCCGGCCGCATGCGCCGCACGGACCTCCTGCTCTACGCCCGCCGCAAGCATCGCGTCCACACGGGCGTCGATCTGCGCGTACAGCCGCACGCGCTCGGCGACGAGCCCGATCAGGAGGGTGGGATGCCGCGTCGCCCGCGTCCACAGCTCGGACTCCGCGCTTGGCGACTCCAGCTCGCCTGCCTCGTGCAACTCGAGCGCCCGGACGATCCGGTGGCTGTCGGTTGCGGCGATGTCCGCCGCCGCCCAAGGCGCCCGGAGAGCAAGGGTCGCATGCAGAGCCTCCGGGCCGTTGCGGCGAAGCTCGGCGGTCCAGCGTTCACGCGCGCCCTCGGCAGGCGGGGGCTTCAGCGAAAGTTCGGCCAGCGCGGCCCGCAGGTAGAGCCCCGTCCCACCGACGACGATAGGACGCCGGCCCGTGGCCAGCAGGCCGTCGATCTCGCTGTGCGCCAACGCCGCGTACTGACCGGCGCTGAACTGCCCGTCCACCGGCAGGAACCCGATCAGGCGGTGCTCGAGTTCGGCCCGCTCGGCCGCGCTCGCCGCCCCGGTGAGGATCTCAAGCCCGGCGTACACCTGTAGCGCGTCGGCTGACACCGCCACCGGATCGTCGCCTTCAGCCCGCAGGATCCGGGCCAGTGCGATGGCGACGCCGGTCTTGCCGACCGCGGTCGGGCCGAACAGCGCTATGACATCAGGGCGCGGCATTCCCGCGGAGTATCGTGCCCCCGGTGAAGATCGGCGTGCCGAGTGGGCGGATATGAAGGTCTCCGGCGCCCGCGTTCTGTTAACGGGCGCTACCGGCGGAATCGGCCACGCGCTTGCCCGGGCACTCCACGACGGCGGAGCTCAGCTCTTGCTGACCGGCCGCAGGCTCGACGTGCTCACGCCACTGGCAGACCAGCTCGGTGCGCGGGTGATCGCGGCCGACCTGTCCATGCGGGATGACATCGAGCGCCTTGCCATCGAGGCCGCAGACGTCGACATCTTGATCGCGAATGCCGCCCTGCCGGCCTCCGGTCACCTGCTCGACTTGAACCAGGCCCAGATCGACACGATGCTCGAGGTCAACCTCCGCGCGCCGATCGCGCTCGCACGCGCGCTGGCTCCGGCGATGGTGCAGCGAGGCAGCGGGCACATCGTGTTCATCTCCTCTCTCTCGGGCAAGGCGGCCTCACCGGCCGCGAGCGTGTACAGCGCAACCAAGTTCGGCCTGCGGGGCTTTGCACACGGCGCTCGCGCGGATTTGCGCGGCACCGGCGTGGGCGTCTCCGTGATCCTGCCGGGCTTCGTTCGCGACGCCGGCATGTTCGCCGACGCGGGCGTCAAGCTGCCGCCCGGTGTCGGGACCAGTTCGCCCGGACAGGTGGCGAGCGCCGTCATCACGGCGATCGAGCGCAACCGCGGTGAGCTGAGCGTCGCGCCATTGGGGCTGCGGCTCGGCGCCAACGTGGCCGCGGTGGCGCCGGGGGTCTCGGCCTTGGGGCAGCGTCTGGCCGGTGGGGCTCTCCTCGCGCGACGTGTATCCGCGCGCCAGACTGGAAAGCTCCCCGATGACCAGACGTAGCGGGATTCCGCCGTTTTACCCCGAGACCGGAGGCGGTGCGGGAACGCGCTCCGTGCAGTTCGCTCTGAAGACCCGCTCGGTCCGGCGTGTCGCTACGCCGGTGGCGAAGCGCGTCGATCCCGTCCTGCGCGGGCTCACGCGCGGCCGGTTAGGGATGCACCTGGCGCTGCCCTTCGTAAGCATGACCACCAACGGCGCAAAATCCGGGCAGCCGCGTACCACAGCGGTCCTGTACTTCAACGATGGCGAGGACCTGATCCTGATCGCCTCCAACTACGGTGGCGCCCATCACCCCGCTTGGTACCACAACCTCAAGGCAAACCCCACAACGCTGCTGGCCCGGGGCGACCGCTCGGGGACCTACACGGCCACTGAGGTCACCGACGAACCCGAGCGTGAGCATCTGTTCGGCCTCGCCGCCCAGGTCTACCGGGGCTTCGCGGACTACCGCGAGATGACGGATCAGATCGGCCGGCGGATACCAATCATGCGGCTGCGCGAGACCGACTGAAACGTCGGCGACCGCCGTCAGCCGCGCCGATGTCAGCTGCGCGGCGCGCCGACGTCCGGCACCAACGAGTGCTCCCCAGTGACACTCACCAGCACGGCGATGATCTCGTCCGCCAGGCGCGCCCCGTCGGAGGAGCGTTCAGGAGTTGCCTGGACGCGAACGACCACGGATGCTCCGCTGATCTCCTCGAGCAGCACGCGTGGGGTTTTGCGCGTCGGAGTCGAGATGTTCGCATCGAGGACCGCCTGCACGTGACTCGGGCGGACACCAGGGCCGAGTGTGACCTTGACGTCGACCGACTCCGGCTCGCGCACGGGCACGATGGTCGCCGAGAGCACGACAGTGTTCGGGATCATGACCCGCTCGTCGCCACGTGAGAGCGTCGTGTACAGCAGACCGAGCGAAGCAACGATGCCCTCGATCGAACCGGCCAGCACGCCGGCCTGCAGTCGCACGCGCTCGCCAAGCCGAAACGGGCGTGCGGTCAGCAGCACCATCCCGGCGAACACGTTTCCGAGCGTCTGCTGGGCGGCGAGACCGAGCACGACCGCCGTGAACGCACCGCCGACCGCGACCGCCTGCAGCGAGATCCCGGCGACTGCAAAGCCGCCGAGCACGGTTGCCGCGACGCTGATGAATCGGATCGCGAACTCGACTGTGCCGGCGGTGGCGGGGTCCATCCGTTTGAACAGCGCCGGCGCGACCTTTGACAGGTCACGCGAGATCAGCCAGCCAAGTGCGAGCACCAGGATCACGGCTGCGATCTTCACCGGCGTTTTGCCGACGATCCAGGTCAGCCCATCTGGGTGCGTCTTGCTCGTCTTCGCGAGGTCTTTGATGTGGTTGAGGGCCTGTGCCTCTGCGATCACGACCGCGAACAGCACAGGGATCTCGACCACGAGGCGCCGGCTGGCCGTGCGCACAGCGTGACGGTTGATCTCGAACTCAAGCCCAGCATCCGCCCAGGCTTGACTGCGCGTCTCGAACATCCACGCACGGTCCTTGCGATTACTGAAGAAACTGCGCATGGCGGCTTGGCTACCCGGCGGCGCGCGCGACCAGCGACATCTCGCCCGTCAGCGTCTGACTCGTGGCGCCGGTGATCTCCACGTCGACGAAGTCACCGGGCTCCCCCAGTCCGTCGAAGTTGACCACCTTGTTATGACGGCTACGACCCCGAAGGCGTGCGGGATCGGTGCGTGAAGGTCCTTCGACGAGCACCTCCAGCGTGCGCCCGACGAACCGCTGGGAGCGTTCTGCCGCGCGGTGCTGGATCACCTCGACCAGGCGCTCGAGCCGCTCGACACTGACCTCGTGTGGAATCTGCTCGGCCATTTCGGCCGCCTCGGTGCCGCGCCGGGGTGAGTAGATGAAGGTGAAAGCGCCGTCGTAGCCGACCTGCTCGGCGACTTCGAGCGTCTGCCGGAAGTCGTCCTCGGTCTCGCCGGGGAACCCGACGATGATGTCGGTCGTGATCGCGCAATCGCGGATGTGCTCCCGGATCAGCGCGACGCGGTCGAGGTAACGCTCGCGTGTGTACGTACGGCGCATCCGCTTGAGAACCGAGTTCGAACCCGATTGGAGCGGCAGGTGGATGTGCTCACACAGCGCTGGCAGTTCCGCGTGTGCCCGGATCACATCCTCGCGCATGTCCTTGGGGTGCGGGCTCGTGTAGCGGATTCGCTCGATGCCCGAAACCGCGTCGACGCGGCGGAGCAGCTCCGAGAACGAGACGCGGCTCACGCCCGGCAGGTCGCGCCCGTAGGAGTTGACGTTCTGGCCCAGCAGCGTGACCTCCGTGACGCCGTCCGCTGCCATCCGCTCAAGCTCGGCGATCAGCGTTTCCGGGTCCCGGCTGACCTCGCGGCCACGCGTCGAAGGCACGATGCAGTACGAGCACACGCAGTTGCAGCCGACGCTGATCTGCAACCAGCCCTGGAAATCACGTGCCCGCTTGACCGGGAGATCGCCCGTGAATGACTCGAACTCGAAGAAGCCCTGAGCCGTGAGGGAGTCGCTCGTCAGGAACTCGGCGAGCTTGTGGACCTGCCCCGGCCCGAAGGCAACATCGACGAACGGGAACCTCTGGAAGACCTCATCCTTCACGGACTGCGCCCAGCACCCTCCGACCCCTATCACCGTTTCCGGCGCGCGTCGCTTCAGCGCGTTCGCCTCGCGCAGGTGCGCGACGAAGCGCTCGTCCGCCTTCTCACGGATCGAGCACGTGTTGAAGAGGATCAGATCCGCCTCGTTGCGCTCGCCCGCTTCGCTGTAGCCGAGCGACTCGAGCATGCCCTTCATACGCTCGGAGTCGTGCTCGTTCATTTGGCAGCCGAAGGTGGTCAGGTGATATTTCCGCACGGGTCTGAAGCCTAGCGGTGAGGGTGCGACGGTCGGCAGGAGCGCTCGCGGCGAACAGGCGTAATCACCGGGCGTAGTCGACCGCACGTGACTCGCGGATCACGGTGACCTTGATCTGCCCTGGATATTCGAGCTGCTTCTCGATCTTGCGGGCGATCTCAAACGAGAGCAGCGTCGCGCCCGCGTCGTCAACGGCTTCGGGCGCGACGATCACACGGATCTCACGTCCAGCCTGCATGGCGTAGACCTTGTCGACCCCGCGATGGCTCGTCGCGAGCTCCTCGAGGTCACGCAAGCGCTTGACATACAGCTCGAGCGACTCACCGCGCGCGCCGGGCCGCGCCCCTGACAGCGCATCGGCCGCCTGGACGATCACGGCTTCCACCGTCTGCGGCTCGACCTCGTTGTGGTGGGCTTCCATGGCGTGAACAACGGCTTCGGTCTCCCCGTACTTGCGAGCGAGCTCACCGCCGACGAGCGCGTGCGGGCCCTCCATCTCATGGGTGACCGCCTTGCCGATGTCGTGCAACAGCGCAGCCCGCCGTGACGTCTTTGCGCTTGCGCCCAGCTCCGAGGCCATCATCGCCGCCAGGCGTGCCACCTCGACCGAGTGGGCCAGCACGTTCTGCCCATAGCTGGTCCGGAATTTCAGGCGCCCGAGGTAGCCGATCAGTTCGGGATGCAAGCCCTGGACCCCAGCCTCGAAACCGCCCTGCTCGCCGGCCTCGATGAGGTGGGCCTCAAGGTCGGACTTGACCTGGTAGTAGACCTCCTCGATCCGCGCCGGGTGGATGCGTCCGTCCTGCAGGAGCTTCTCTAGGGTCAGCCGGGCGATCTCACGGCGTACGCCGTCGAAACCCGAGAGCACGACAGCCCCGGGGGTGTCATCGATGATGAAGTCAACGCCGGTGAGCGTCTCCAGAACACGGATGTTGCGCCCCTCCCGTCCGATGATCCGGCCCTTCATGTCGTCTGACGCGAGCTGGACCACGGAGACGGTCGTCTCCGTCGCGTGGCCCGCCGCCAGCCGCTGCATCACAACCGAGAGAATGTTGCGGACGCGCCGCTCCGCGTCGCGCCTGGTGTCGTCCTCGATCTGGCGCACACGTCGCGCAGCCTCCTGACGAGCCTGATCCTCGACGCTCTCGATCAGCATCTGCTTGGCGCGTGTCGCCGACAGGCCTGAGATGCGCTCGAGTTCGCGCACGAGCTCCTCATGCTGGTGGTCGAGCAGGCTCGACCGCTCAGTGATCTGCGCCTCGAGCAGCGTGAGCTCGTGCTCGCGCCGACGCAGATCGTCGCTATGCGCCCTGCCGCCGCCGTTACTGCCGGCGGGTGGCGGCTTCGGTGCCCCCTCCGCGGTCGCCACCGCGGTAGCTACCGCACCTGCCCCCGGATGGACTCCGAAAGCGCTGGTGCGGCCGCTCGCCCAGCCCGCACCGGTCACGCGGGCGTAGACGACCGCAGCCACGACTATCCCTACAGCTATCAACGCTGCGGCGACGATGATGTCCATGGTCGTTCCTCTCCAACGACCCGCAAACGCACGGGTCGCTCAACGTCTTCACTTGTCAGGAGCGACCGAGCGGCTGAATACTCCTTCGCTTGGGAGCTGTTCCGGTATCAAAGGTCAAGTGTTTCTTTTCCAGGGTTTTGTCACCGGCCATCCAGGCCATTCGGTTCGCTGATACCGATCCTATCGCGCTCCAGAAACGTGCGACGCAGGTCACAGAGACCGACCCGTGCGTCCCGTGACCCTCCGGCGGGGGACGGACGCGCGATCACGCGGCCGCCCGGCGGGCCCACTCTCTGACCGCATCCGCTGCCATCTCGCTCTCATAGCCCTTGCGCGCCAGCACTCCGAAGGCGCGCTCCCGATCCTGACCCTCGGCCGGTCCTGACGGGAACCGCCGCACCAGCACCGCGACCGCGCGTGCAAGCTCGCCGTCGACAACGTCATCCCAGTCGCGCCCGTCAGCGCCGGGGACCGCGCCACTGCCGGTGTCGACTGACGGCGCCCCGCCGGGCTCCGCAAGCGCCGTTTCCACCAGTTCGCGATCCACTCCGCGCTCGCGCAGCACCCGCGCGATCCGCTCGTTGCCCCACGCCTCCAATGCCCGCTTGTCCTGCGTGAACACCCGGGCATAGCGCGCGTCGTCGAGATAGCCGAACTCGAGCAACTCGGCCAACACGGCCTCGATCTCCTCCGGCGCGATCTCCGCCTTCACGAGACGTGAACGGACCTCGGTGACGGTCCGTTCACGCCGGTTCAGATACGTGTACGCGACCTGAAAGCCGCGTCCGGCGTCCGAGCCTGTGCCTTCCACTTGAAGTCAGGCCGGATCAGGCTGCCCGTTCCAAGGACGCCTGATCCAGATCCTCGGCGAGTTCTGCATCGGGCGCGTCGTTGTGCTCGATCGGTTTCACCAGGTCCTGGCCAATCCCGAGAACAGCGTAAATCTTTGTTTCGATCTCCTTGGCGACATCCAAGTGCTCGTCCAGGTACGCCTTGGCGTTGCCGCGGCCCTGTCCAAGCCGCTCCTCTCCATATGAGAAGAACGACCCCGACTTGGTGACGATGTTGTGCTCGATGCCGTAGTCCAGCAGGCAGCCGGAGGTCGAAATGCCGCTGCCGAATTCGATGTCGAACTCAGCCTGCTTGAACGGCGCCGCCACCTTGTTCTTGACAACCTTCACGCGCACGCGGTTGCCAACGGCCTCGGTGCCGTCCTTCAGCGTCTCGATGCGTCGGATGTCGAGCCGCTGCGAGGCATAGAACTTCAACGCACGGCCGCCCGGCTGCGTCTCGGGCGAGCCGAACATGACGCCGACCTTCTCGCGGATCTGGTTCGTGAAGACGCACAGCGTCTGGGTGCGGTTTAGCGTGCCCGTGAGCTTGCGCATCGCCTGCGACATCATGCGCGCCTGCGCGCCGACGGTCTGGTCGCCCATCTGGCCCTCGAGCTCGGCGCGAGGCGTCAGCGCCGCGACCGAGTCAATAGCGATCACGTCGACCGCGCCCGAGCGCATCAGCATGTCGACGATCTCCAACGCCTGCTCGCCGTAATCCGGCTGTGACACCAGCAGTTCGTCGATATCGACGCCGATCCGCTGCGCGTACAGTGGGTCCATCGAGTGCTCGGCGTCTACGAATGCGCACACGCCGCCAAGCTTCTGAGCTTCCGCAAGGATGTGATAGACGAGCGTCGTCTTGCCCGAGGATTCCGGGCCGAAGATCTCGATGATGCGACCGCGCGGCACGCCGCCGATCCCGAGCGCCAGGTCGAGCGACAGCGCTCCTGTCGGGATCGCGTCAACCGCCACGCGCGCGCCCGGATCGCCCATCCTCATGACGGCGCCCTTGCCGAATTGGCGCTCAATCTGTGTCAGCGCGCCCTGCAGCGCGGCCTGACGCTTGGCATCGGACTTCGGATCCGCCGATGCAACAGGCTTGGCGCCTGCCTTGTCCTGTTCGCTCATGCTCGTTTGGCTCCTTGTCTGATGCCTTTCTGAACCGCAAGTTACGACTGGCATCGGACGGAACCACAGAACATTTGTTCGTACAAGAGCGATTCGTGCCAACTGTGTGCCGCAATCGTGCCGATCACGTCACAACTAGCCGCTTTGTCACAGCGACGACACCTTCGTCACAAAGACGACACACATGCGAAGGCCTCTTCGAGGACCCCCGCATCACGACCGTGGCATCACGACCGCGGCATCACGACCGCGAGCACCAGGTGACGCGGCCAGCGGGCCGACGTCACCAACTCCAGCGCGTCGGCTCAGTCGCTCTCGCCATGCAGCACACGCGTGATCAGATGCATCGCGACCGTGGTGGCACGATCGCGCACCGCCGCCCGGTCGCCCGGCAGCCGCGAGGACCGCGTCAGCGACCGCACCGCGGGCTCGGCGGCCACCGGCCGCCCATACGTGACCGAGAAGCACACCAGTCCCACCGGCTTCTCGGGCGTGCCACCTCCGGGCCCGGCGATGCCTGTGATGCCCACGCCGACGGAGGTGTCGAAGCGCGCTCGGGCGCCATCGGCGAGCGCCCGCGCTATCTCCGTCGAGACGGCCCCGTGCGCTGCGATCAGCTCCGGGTCCACTCCCACGAGCTCGGACTTGGCCTCGTTGCTGTACACCACGGCGCCACCGATCACGTATTCCGAGGATCCCGGGCGCTCGGTCAGACGGGCGGCAAGCAAGCCGCCCGTACAGGACTCAGCCACCCCGATCGTCTCGTGACCGCCCAGCAGCAGCGCCGCCACCTGCTCGTCGATCGTCGAGCCGTCGCGCGAGAACAGCTTCTCGCCGTGCCGCTCGGCGATGAACGCAAGCAGCGCGTCGTAGTCCGCCTGCGCGTCCGGCTCGAAGCGCGTTACGACCTCGATCTCGCCGCGCCTCAGGCAGGTGGTGATCTCGAGCGGGGCGAGCGTCAGCCCAGCGGCGTCCGCGGCGCGCAGCGTGTTCGCGATCTCCGCCTCCGGCAACCCGAACAGCCGCATGACCTCGCGCTGGTACGTGGTCGCTCCGAAGATCGCCGCCTGGAACGCTTCGGAGGCGACAGCGTCCTCCCACATCGGCTGCAGCTCGCTCGGCGGCCCGGGAAGCACCACGACAGTGGCTCCGGCGCCACCATCGGCCGGCGGAATCACGAGGCCGGGCGCGGTTCCCCGGGGCGACAGCACGGTCGCCCCCATGGGGATCACGGCCTGCTTGCGGTTGGCCGTGCGCAGCGCTTCCCGGTCGGCGTCGGGCCAGCGCTCGAGCGCCGGCTTGAGAATCTCGCCGATGCGCGCCTCGAGCGCGCTGTCGAGCACCATCTCGCGTCCGCAGAAACGCCCGACGATCTCCGCTGTCAGATCGTCCGCCGTGGGCCCGAGGCCGCCGCTGGTCACGATCACCGCGACACCGGCCGCCGCCATCTGCTCGAGCGCCGTGAGCAGATCCTCGGGACGGTCTCCGACGACCTCGATCATCGCCACATCGATACCCAGGTCGAGCAGCCGCTCGGACAGCCAGGGGCCGTTGCGGTCGCTGATGATCCCGGTCAGGACCTCCGTGCCCGTGACGAGGATGCCGGCGCGGACGGCGGCCCGCCCGGTGAACACCGCCGCGTCGCTCACTGCCCGCAGGTCGGCGGCGAGGTGAGCGGCGAGGCGCCCTGTGGCGTGATCTTCAGCCCGATCGCGGAACTACCCGTGATCGTGTAAGCCTTGCCGTCAACGGTCGCGGTGACATGGGAGTTCCCGAGTGAGACCAACAGTTCCGACGAGCTCTGCGGTGGAATCGTCTGACCCGCGGTATAGATGACGCCCGGAACGAGCAGCTTGCGGGCCTTGTTCTCCACACAGACCCAGACCGTCCCCGTCGGCACCAGCGCGAGCGTGGCCTTGGACGGCGGCGCAGGCGTCGTGATGCTCTGCGTGGTGCCGGTCGAGCGTCCCGTCGAGTGGTGCTTGTGCCTCTTCTTGTGGTGATGGCCCCCGCCAGCGCTTGTGTTGGTCGGCGGCGTAGCGTTGCTGCCGCCTCCGATCACGGTCCCGATCACGTACAGCGCGGCCACGATCACGACTACCGCGAGGCCGATCGCGCCACGCGGCGATAGCAACCAGAGCGTCGCTCGACTGGGGTTGCGATGCTTGTCGCGCTCGCGCGCGGTCGAGGCCATCGCGCGTACCTCGTGTTCCATCGGCCGCTCATAGCGCCGCTTGAACTCCTCGACGAGCAGCCTGCTGTCGAGTCCCAGGTAGTCGCCGTATGTCTTCAGAAAGCTCTTGACGTAGACGGGGCCGGGGAGCAGGTCCCACTCCTCGTTCTCGAGCGCTCGCAGGTATTTGGCACGGATCTTCGTGCCTGCCTCCACCTCGCTGATGTCAATGCGCGCGCGCATGCGCGTCTCGCGCAGAGTCGAGCCGATCTCCGCCATACCCGGAAGCGTACGCTGCGCTACCGGGAAGCAGCTGCACAAACCGCTGCAGGCGCCGCGGCCTTCGGCGTTTCTTCACCTTCGGCGGGGAGTCCCCGCCCATGCCGAGCTGCGTTACTCGCCGAGGGTGTGCTCGGCGGTGGGCGGCTCGGGCACGTCAGCGGCATCCGGATCGGTATCGACATCGAGCTCCGGATAATCGAGCGCAGCAGGCTCGGGATGAGCGCGCGCCGGGGGCCCGCTGGGCGCGGCCGGCCGCGATCCGCTGGTCCCCTCGCTCAGGGCAACTAGGATGCGTGGCACGTCGGCCTCGGTGATCAGTACCTGGCGCGGCTTGGAGCCCTCGTAGCCGGAGATGATCGCCCGCCGCTCGAGCATGTCGATCACCCGTCCGGCGCGCGTGTAGCCCAGGCGCAGCCGCCGCTGCAACATCGACGTTGACGCGGTACCCATCGACGCGACCAGTCTGATCGCCTCCTCGAGCAACGGGTCTTCGTTGGGATCGAAACCGTCATCGTCGCTGCTGTCGGCCGGCTCGTCGGGGTCTATGACCTCCTCCAGCAGCTCCTCTCGGAGATCGGGCTCGCCCTGACGGCGCCACGACTCGGTGAGTTCGGCGATCTGCTCCTCATCGATGTAGGCGCCCTGGATGCGCTGGAGCTTGTTGGTCCCGACCGGCGAGAACAACATGTCGCCCTGTCCGAGCAGCGACTCGGCTCCGTTCTGGTCGAGGATCACGCGCGAGTCGGTCTGACTCGACACGGCGAACGCGATCCGTGACGGGACGTTCGCCTTGATCATGCCGGTGATCACATCGACGCGTGGTGACTGTGTCGCGAGCACCAGATGGATCCCTACGGCGCGGGCCTTCTGTGCAAGTCGGATGATCGAATCCTCGACATCGGCGGGCGCGACCATCATCAGGTCGGCGAGCTCATCGATCACGCAGAGGATGTAGGGCAGTGCCGGCTCGCCCCGCGCCGCACGCGCCTTGTTGAGCTCCGGCAGCGACCGCGTCCGCGACAGCGACATCGTGCCGTAGCGCTGCTCCATCTCGCGCACCAGGTTCTGCAGCGCGTTGGCAGCCATGCGCGGGCTGGTGATCACCGGCGTCAGCAGGTGCGGGATCGCCTCGTAGTGGTTGAGCTCGACCTGCTTGGGATCGACGAGCACGAGTCGCACCTGGTGCGGAGTGGCGCGCAGCAGGATCGACGAGAGCATCGCGTTCACGCACGCGGACTTGCCGGCGCCGGTGGTGCCGGCCACGAGCAGGTGGGGCATCTTCGCCAGGTCCGCGCCGATCGCGCGCCCAGCGATGTCCTTGCCCAACCACACGGTCAGCGGCGACCAGTCGGCCGGCGGCTCCTGGAAGACGTCGCCGAGGTGCACGATCCGCCGTCTCGCGTTCGGAACCTCGACCCCGACCGCGGTCTTGCCG
>DATKSM010000080.1:0-57586 GCA_035531655.1 Solirubrobacteraceae bacterium | reverse complement strand
TCCGGCGGCGTCCTGTCGAGCGTCTCCTTGACGGCGTCGATGATCTGCGACACCGGCTCCTCCAACGCACCCCTGATCTCCTCACTCGTCAGCACGACCGTCTTGGGCAACCCGGACACCATGTCACGGCCGCGGATCTCGGCCTGGACCTCCTCGGGCATCGGATGCGCCGAGCCGATCTCCAGCTTGACCTCTTCGGCCGTCTGCTGGCCGATCAGCAGCTTGTACTCGCGCTTGACGTAGTTGATGATCGCCTCGTCGAGTTCGTCGCCGCCGATGCGGATCGACTGCGAGACGACGATGCCGCCGAGCGAGATCACGGCGACTTCACTCGTGCCGCCGCCGATGTCGACGACCATCGAGCCGGTCGGCTCGCCCACCGGCAGCCCGGCGCCGATCGCGGCCGCCATCGGCTCCTCGATCAGGTATGCCTGGCGCGCGCCGGCCGACAGGCAGGCCTCCTCGACCGCGCGCTTCTCGACACCGGTGACGCCGGACGGCACGCACACGACCACCCGCGGGTGCGCCCAGCGGTTCTGATGCACCTTCTGGATGAAGTGGCGCAGCATCTCCTCAGTGACCTCGAAGTCAGCGATGACGCCATCCTTCAGCGGCCGGATTGCCGAGATCGTTCCGGGCGTGCGGCCGAGCATGCGCTTGGCCTCGATGCCCACGGCATGCACCTCGCCGGTCCGTGAGTCGACCGCGACGACACTGGGCTCAGACAGCACGATGCCGCGCCCGCGTACGTAGACGAGCGTGTTGGCCGTGCCGAGATCGACGGCCATGTCGCGGCCACCAAAACCCGTTAGGTAGGTGAAGAAACCCATTGCTGGACAGGAAGATAAGGGGGTTCAGACGGGCGGCGAGCGCGGTCTGTCCGAACCCTGTGCCAACTCCCATCCGTCTGGCTGAGTGTAACGGACCTGAGCCGGTTTAACACGCCTTCATTGCCGAAAAACCGCTGGAAAGAGCAGAGAGGGCAGCAGATCGAGCAATGTGGTGACCGGAAGACCCACGACATTCAGGTAATCGCCCTCGATCGAGTCGACAAGCGCGGCCCCACGCCCCTGGATCGCGTAGCCGCCGGCGCGCCCCCGCCACTCGTCCGTATCCAGGTACCAGGCGAGCATGCGCTCGTCGAGCGGACGGAAGTTGACGGTCGTGACGGCCGCCGCCGTCCGGGCCCCGCCGTCCTCGATCACGCACAGGCCGCTGAGTACGCGGTGGCTGCGGCCGCCGAGCGCCTGCAGCATCGCCGCTGCGGCCTCGCGGTCGCCGGGCTTGCCGTAGATCACCGACCCGAGCGCGACGATCGTGTCGACCCCCAGGACCGCCTCATTGTCGATGCTGGCCCGCTGGCCAGCAACGACGGCAGACGCCTTGCGGTGGGCGTTCTCCAGCGCCACCTCCTCCGGCGGTCCTGACGTCAGCTCGTCCACGTCCGGGACGACGACCGTGAACGCGATCCCGAGTTGCTCGAGGATTGCGCGGCGTTGTGGCGAGCCGGAGGCGAGGATCACCGCGCGGGGATCAACTCTCGGGGAAGAAGATCCCGATCTCGCGCGCGGCCGACTCGGGCGCGTCGGAGCCGTGGACCATATTCGTACCGATCGCGACCGCAAAGTCCCCGCGGATCGAGCCCGGCGCCGCCTGCAGCGGGTTGGTGGCGCCGATCACCTGGCGCGCAGCCTCGACCGCCGAATCGCCCTCGAGCACCATCGCGACCAACGGGCCGGAGGTGATGAACTCAACCAGTTCGCCGAAGAACGGCTTGCCGTCGTGCTCGGCGTAGTGCCGCTCGGCGGTCTCGCGGCTCAGCGTCTCGAGCTTGAGCGCAGTCAGCTTCAGCCCCTTGCGCTCGAACCGAGCGATGATCTCACCGGTCAGGTTGCGGGCAAAGGCGTCGGGTTTGACGAGGATCAGCGTGCGCTCAGCCATGGGCGCTACTCCTTGTTCGATTTCGGTGGCGGGCTGCGATTTGCCCGCGCGCAGGTTAGTGACAGAGCGTCAGCGCAGGTCTGACGGTGGTGGCGCGATCATCGTCTGCTCTGGGTCGCGCCGTGTGCGACGCTGGCGACGGCTGGGCGTCGGGTCGAGGCCACGGTCGGCCTCGCAGTAGGGGCAGATCTTCCAGTCGGACGCGAGCGGTTTGCCGCAGTTCGTACACGGGTCCCTGAGCTTGCGCATGCAGTTGGGGCAGCGCAGGAACTCACGCTCGACCTCGTGGTCGCAGTACGGACACGTGTGCAGCCCGATCTGCGATAGGCGCGCCTGGGCGGCTTGGATCTCGAGGTCGCGTTCGTGCACATCCTCCAGGTACTCGGGTGGCCGCACGATCATGTAGATGATCGTGCCGATGAACGGGAAGAACGACGCGATCGTCGCGCATGCGACCAGCAGCGAGTCGGCGATACGACGGCGGGCATCGGCGAAGGTCCAGTAGATCAGGGCCAACCAGATCACGCCGAGCACGACCACGGCCAGTTCGACTATCAGGCTCGCGGTGTGGTTATGGATCCCGAATATGCCCGCGGTCGCGACCATGGAAGGCGGAGTGTAGAGCCAGAGGGAAGCGTCATCGCAGGATTTCTCCCGCCACTGCCCCATTTCCCGGTGTGATAGGCCTGCGCAGACCTCAGAGGAAGATGCGTCCCAGCGCGTAGCCGATCCCGAAGAACACCAGGATCGTGATCGCCACGCTGGCGGCGACAAGCCCGGCCATCTTCAGGAAGCTGGGATGATTGTCGCGCTCGTCGTTCACAGCATCGAGGCGCGGCGTGCGCCGTGCGTGGCTTCGTCGTGCATCAGGTCGGAGATCAGGTAGAGCGAGCCAGCGGCGATCACAACGCCGCCGGGACCCGCAAGCTCACGCGCGCGCCTGAGCGCGGCGTGCGGCTCGCGCACGATCTCGGCCGCGATCGTGATGGCGGGCGCAAGCTGGTCAAGCAACGAGCTCAGCGTCGGCGGCGGCAGCACGCGCGGATTGTGGCTCGAGGTGAGCACCAACCCATCGCACAGCGGCGCGAGCGAGCGCAGCATTGCGGCGGCGTCCTTGTCGTCGAGGATCGACACGACCGCGACCACGCGGCCGTCGTCGGTGCGAGCGGCGGCCACGATCTCCGGCAGTGACTCCGTCAGCGCCGCGATTCCGTCCGGGTTATGCGCGCCGTCGAGCAATGTCAGCGGATGCTGATCGACGATCTGCAGACGCCCGGGCACACGCACGTCGGCGGCGGCAGCCACCACGGCCGTCTCATCGAGCTCACCGAGGAAGGCCTCGGCCGCCGCGCGCGCGAGCGCGAAGTTGCGTCGCTGGAAGGTCCCGAGCGCGCCGACCACGGCGTGCGGGTCGGCCTCCGCCTGCACGATCATGGCGCCGCGCTGGGCTGCGACCTCCTCGGCGACCGCTAGCGCGTCAGGGCGCATCCCGGCTCCCAGCACGAGCGTCGCGCCGGGCCGGACCACATCCAGCTTCTCACGCGCGATCGCGGTGAGCGTCGGCCCCAGCCAGCGGGTGTGCTCGAGGCCGACGCTGGTCAGCACCTGCACCTTGGACGGGATCACGTTGGTAGCGTCGTAGCGGCCACCGAGGCCTGCCTCGACGACGGCCACCTCCACCCCGCGCGCGGCCAGTTCCGAGTAGGCGGCGGCGGTCAGCAGCTCGAACTGTGTGATCGGGTCCTCGCCGCCGCTCGAGCGGTTGACCTGCTCGGCTCCGTGCAGCGCTCGTTCCAGCGCGTCGGCCAACTGCTGCGGGGTGATGTCCTGGTCGTCGATGCGGATGCGCTCGTTGAAGCCAACGAGGTGCGGCGACAGGTAGCTACCCACGCGGTGGCCGTGATGGGCGATGATCGCCGCGATCATGCGGGCTGTCGAGGACTTGCCGTTGGTGCCGACGACATGGATCGAACTGAAGGCCTGCTCGGGGTGGCCGAGTACGGTCATCAGCCGGCGCATGCGGTCCAGACCGAAACGCATGCCGAACAGCTCGAGCGACAGCAGCCGCGCCTCAGCCTCCTCCGGTGTCACAGGGCCTCCAGTTCCGCCCGCAGCGCCGCCAACTTGGCGCGCTCTGCCTCGACCACCGCCGGTGGTGCCTGGTCGACGAAGCCAGAGTTCGACAGCTTACCCTCGGCGCGCTTGATCTCGGCCTCGAGCTCGGCACGCTTGGCGGCCTTCTTCCTCGCTGCCGCGCCCAGGTCCAGCCCCCGAGTTGCAAAGATCTCGATCGAGCCGCCAGGGACCGGGATCGAGGCGCCGGCGCCGGTTCCATTCAATTCCTTGGGGTTCAAGCGGCCGAGGCGATACAGCTGATCCGCCGTCCCGGCGTACACGTCGCTGACGACGCGCGCGTCGAGCACGGCGCTGGGCTTGACCTCGGCGGCATCACGCCACGCACGCACCGATTGGACCGCCGCGATCAGGTCGTCGATCTGGATGATGGCGGCCTCGTCGAGTTGCGCGATCTGGCGCGGAGCGACCCGCTCGGCGAGCAGACCCGACGCGCCCGGTATGTGCCCGTAGATCTCTTCGGTCACGAACGGGATCAGCGGATGACCGAGGGTTACTGTCTCGGTGAGCACGTGCAGCAAGAGGGCCTGCGTCTGCTTGTCATCCTCGTACAGGCGCGGCTTGACGAGCTCGAGGTACCAGTCGCACAGCTCGGAGAAGATGAATTCATAGAGCGAGAGCGCGGCCCGCGAGAACTCGAACTGCCCGATCGCGTCACTGATCAGCGTCGCCGCATATTGCAAGCGCGAGAGGATCCAGCGATCCTCAACCCTGACCGGCTGCGCTGATGCGCGAGTCTCGGGATCGACGCGCAGCAGGATCAGGCGCGAGGCGTTCCAGAGCTTGTTGGTGAGCTGCTGTGCCTGCAAGACCTTCTCCTCGTTGAAGCGAACATCCTGACCTGAGGACATCGCGAGCAGCCCCCAGCGCACGGCGTCGGCACCGTAGGCAGGGAACTCGCCCGGATCCTGGTCGGGGGCCTTCGCGAAGACGGGCGGGCGTGGACCGCCGCCGATCAGATCGAGCGGGTCGATCCCGGTGCCGAGCGACTTCGACATCCGGCGCCCATCCGGAGCCTGGATGATCGAGTGCACGTAGACGTCGCTAAAGGGAATCTGGCCGGTGAACTCGATGCCCATCATCACCATGCGGGCGACCCAGAGGAAGATGATGTCGCGGCTCGTGACCAGTGCGTCGGTCGGGTAGAAAGCCTTCAGGTCGGCCGTCTGCTCGGGCCAGCCGAGCGTGGCGAACGGCCACAGCGCGCTGGAGAACCACGTGTCGAGCACGTCTGGATCGCGCTCCCAGCCGTCGCCGTCGGGGGCGGTCGTGCCGACGTAGGTCTCGTCGCGGCGGTACCACACCGGGAGCTGATGGCCCCACCAAAGCTGGCGGGAGATGCACCAGGGACGAATGTTCTCCATCCAGTTGAGGTAGACCTTGCCCTGGCCCTCGGGGTGGAAGCGGATCTCGCCGCGCTTGACCACCTCAATCGCGGGCCTGGCGAGCTCGTCCATGCGCATGAACCACTGCAGCGAGATCAGCGGCTCGATGCGGCTGCCGGAGCGCTGGCTGTGCGGGACCGTGTGCGTGTACTCCTCGCGGCGTTCGATCAGTCCGAGCGCGTCGAGCTCGGCGACGATCGCAGTCTGGGCCTGCGCCGTCGTGAGGCCGAAGAAGCGCTCCGGCACCTCGTCGCCCTCCATGCATCCGTCCTCGCCGATCACGGTCGGGTGCGCAAGCCCGTGGCGATTGCCGATCTCGAAGTCGTTGGGATCGTGGCCGGGCGTGATCTTCAGCGCGCCGGTGCCGAAATCGGTCTTGACGTAGTCGTCGGCGATGATCTTCAGCTTGCGCCCGACGATCGGCAGTACCGCCGTTTCGCCGATCAGGCGCTTGTAGCGCTCGTCCTGCGGATTGACGGCGATCGCGACGTCGGCGAGCATCGTCTCGGGTCGCACCGTGGCGACGGTGACCGAGCCGCTGCCGGAAGCGAGCGGGTAGTTGATGTAATAGAGCGTGTCGGTGACCTCGCGATCCTCGACCTCGAGGTCGGAGATCGCCGAGCCGCTCCCCGGATCCCAGTTGACGAGGTAGCGGTCGCGGTAGACGTAGCCTTTCTTGTAGAGGTCGACGAAGACCGTGGCGACCGCCTCCGCGTACGGGCGATCGAGCGTGAAGCGCTCGTTCTGGAAGTCGGCCGAGGACCCCAGGCGCTTGATCTGCTCGATGATCCGGCTGCCGTAGAGCTCGCGCCACGACCACACGCGGGCCACGAACTGCTCGCGCCCGAGCTCCTCGCGGCTGGTGCCGAGGCCCTTCAGCTCCTTCTCGACCTGCGTCTGAGTCGCGATGCCGGCATGGTCGGTGCCGAGGATCCAGCGCGTGCGCTTGCCCTGCTGGCGGGCGCGGCGAACGAGCGTGTCCTGGATCGCGTTGTTGAGCGCGTGCCCCATATGCAGCACACCCGTGACGTTCGGCGGCGGGATCGCGATCGAATAGTTCTCGGACGAGTCGCCCGCAGGCTCCGGGTGCGTCAGGCCAGACTCGATCCACGCCCTCGCGATTCGCGGCTCGACCTCGGACGGGTCGTAGCGTGGGTTGTCCTCCAGTGCGCTCACGCGCACGAGTGTATGCCGCCTCAGGCCGCTTCTTCGCTCTCGTCGTGCTCGTCCACGGCCTGCGTGACGAGCGTCGGGGCGGTGCCCTTCTCGATCGTCTCGCGCGTGACCACGCACTTGCGCACGTCGCGCCGTGAGGGCAGCTCGAACTGCACTTCGAGCAGGACCTCTTCGATGATCGAGCGCAGCCCGCGGGCGCCGGTCTCACGCTCGAGCGCCCGGTCGGCGATCGAGCTCAGCGACTCGTCGGCGAAGACAAGCTCGATTCCGTCGAACTGGAAGAAACGCTGGAACTGCTTGACGAGCGCGTTGCGCGGCTCGGTCAGGATCTCCATGAGCTCGTTGCGCGACAGCTGGTGGATCGCCGACATCACCGGCAGGCGTCCGATGAACTCAGGGATCAGGCCGTACTGGATCAGATCCTCGGGCAGGCACCGCTCGAACATCTCGCCGAGGTCCCGCTGGTCCTTGGACTGGATGTTGGCGCCGAAGCCGACGCCCTGATGGCCGACGCGGCGCTCGATCACCCGATCGAGGTTCGCGAACGCGCCACCGCAGATGAAGAGGACGTTGGTCGTGTCGATCGACAGGAACTCCTGGTGCGGGTGCTTGCGCCCCCCCTGCGGCGGGACCGATGCGGTCGTGCCCTCGAGGATCTTCAGCAGCGCCTGCTGCACCCCCTCGCCACTGACATCGCGGGTGATCGACGGGTTGTCGGCCTTGCGCGCGATCTTGTCGACCTCGTCGATGTAGATGATCCCGGTCTCGGCCTTCTTGACGTCGTAGTCGGCCGCCTGGATCAGCTTCAGGAGGATGTTCTCGACGTCCTCCCCGACATAACCGGCCTCGGTGAGCGCGGTCGCGTCGGCGATCGCGAACGGGACGTTGAGGATCTTGGCGAGAGTCTGCGCGAGCAGCGTCTTGCCGCAGCCCGTGGGGCCGAGCAGCAGGATGTTGGACTTCTGCAGCTCGATGTCCTGATCGTCGGACTGCATCATCTGTACGCGCTTGTAGTGGTTGTAGACCGCCACCGACAGCGTGCGCTTGGCCTGCTCCTGGCCGACGACGTAATCGTTCAGGACCTCATAGATCTCCCGCGGCTTCGGCAGGTTCTGGATGTCGAAGTTGGGCGGAGCGGTGAGCTCCTCGTCAATGATCTCGTTGCAGAGATCGATGCACTCATCGCAGATGTAGACGCCTGGGCCTGCGATCAGCTTCTTGACCTGCCGCTGCGATTTACCGCAGAAGCTGCACAGCAGTTGCTCGTTGGAGTCGGTCGGACGCGCCATCGATTCCCTCTGAAGGTTCTAGGGTCAACTGAGACCGGCGAACCGCGAGCACAAGGTTATCCGCCTCTCGGCTCAGAGCCAAGAGGGGTCGCTAGTGCTGCGTGATCACGCGGTCGATGATCCCGTAGTCCTTGGCCTCCTCGGAGCTCATGAAGTAGTCCCGCTCGGTGTCCTTCTTGACCTCGTCGACCGGTTTGCCTGTGTGCTGGGCGATGATCTCATCGAGGCGCCCGCGCAGGTCGATGATCTCGCGCGCGTGAATCTCGATGTCGGTGGCCTGGCCCTGGAAGCCTGCCGAGACCTGGTGGATCAGGATCTTCGCGTTGGGCAGCGCCATGCGCTTGCCGGCGGCGCCACCCGCGAGCAGCAGCGCGCCCATCGACATCGCGATGCCGACACAGATCGTCTGCACATCCGGCTTGATGAACTGCATCGTGTCGTAGATCGCGAGGCCGGCGTAGACGGAGCCGCCCGGGGAGTTGATGTAGATCGAGATGTCCTTGTCGGGATCCTCCGACTCCAGGTGCAGCAACTGAGCGACGATCAGGTTGGCGATCTGGTCGTCCACGGGAGTGCCGAGGAAGACGATCCGCTCGTTGAGGAGGCGTGAGTAGATGTCGAACGCGCGCTCCCCGCGGGAAGTCTGCTCAACGACCATCGGTACCAGTGGGCTCATGCTTCTCGCTTCTTTCGCTTCCAAGGGCGGATTCCTGCCGACTCTAGCAATCGCCATTTCACGGTCAGGCGGCTCGCCTGACCGTGTCATTGGGGCCGCTTGGCAGGCTTCTTGGCGGCCGGCTTCTTGGCCGTCTTTCCCTTGGCGGCGGGCTTTTTGGCGTCGGGCTTCTTGACTGTCGGCGCTTGAGCGGCGGGCACCTCCGCCGCCTTTCCCTTGGTCGCCCGCTTCTTTGAGGCAGGCTCGTCTCCGCCGGTTCCCGCTGCCACCGGCTTGGCGTGCTCGACGAGCCACTCGACGGCCTGGCGGTTGGCGAGCTCGGCGCGCAGACGCGTGAGGCGACCATTGGACTCCAGCCGCTTGAGCAGCTTCTCCGGAGTCGTCTTGCTGCGCTCGGCGGTCGAGGCGAGCGCCTCGAGCACGTCGGCCTCCGTCGGCTCGATCTTCTCGGCCTCGACGACTGCTGCGATCACTGCCTCACGGCGGAGCGTCTTCTCAGCCTCGCCCTCGGCGTCTTGAGCGAGCTGCTCCTCGTCCTGGCCGGAGATCTGGAGGTACATCTCCTTGGAGATGCCCTGGCGCGCGAGCGACTCCATCGTCTCCTCGACGATCTCGTGTGCGCGTGCGTGAATCAGCTGGTGCGGAACCGCGACCGTCGCAGTGTCGGCGATCGTGTCGAGCACCTTGCGCTCGAACTCGTGCTCGATCGTCTGCTCCTCGTATTCCCTGAGCCGCGTGGCGATGTCCTCGCGCAGCTCAGCGAGCGTGTCAAAGCCGGCCGCGTCGGAGGCGAACTCGTCATCGAGCTCTGGCAACCGCTTGGACTTGACCTCGGTGACCTTGACCTCGAAGGTCGCGGGCTTGCCGGCAAGGTGCTCTGCGTCGTACCCGTCCGGGAAGGCGACCTCGACGAGGCGCTCGTCACCGGCCGCCGCGCCGACGAGCTGCTCCTCGAAGCCGGGGATCAAACGTCCGGAGCCGAGCTCCAGCAACTGGTCACGGCCCTCACCGCCTTCGAAGGGCTCGCCATTGAGCTTGCCCAAATAGTCCATCACGACGTGGTCACCGAGCTCGGCGGCACGCTCGACGGTGTCGAGCGTGGCGAGGCGGTCGCGTAGACGCTCGACCTCAGCGTCGATCGCCTCTTCGTCCGCCACGGGCGCGCGGCGTTCGACCTCGACACCTTTGTACTCGCCGAGCTTCGCCGCCGGCCGCACGCCGATTTCGATCGAGAACGCGAGCGGCGAGCCGGCGTCGGGCAGGTCGCCGACGTTGATGTCCGGCTCGCCCACCGGCGTGATCCCGGCGACGCCGATAGCGTCGACGTACCAGGCGCCGAGCGCGTCGCGCAGCGCCTCGTCGAGCACGTACTCGCGGCCGAGCCGGCGGATCACGACCGGAGGCGGCACCTTGCCCTTGCGAAAGCCCGGGATCTTCAACTGACTGCCGAGCTTGCGGGCAGCCTGCTGCATACGGCGCTCAACCTCTGCGGGAGCGACCTTCGCCTCGACCCGCACGCGCGACTCGGGCAGCTCGGTGACGGTGGTGGTAAGAGTTTCTGACATGTGGCGTGAGACGATAGCTTGGAAGGTGCGCTGCGAGCGACTCGCGGCCCGCGTCGTCACCGGGCCGGCGGCGTTCCTGGTCGCGGGCCTGCTCGATGTGGTAGCGGTGCTCTGGTGGCTTGCCACCCACCGACGTGGACGTTCGTACTAGTGCCGTGATTCGTTAATTCCGGAGCAGACACGCCCCAAGGCGGCCGCGAATTAGCCAATCACGGCACTAGACCACCCGACTGCGGGGCTAGGCTCGTCTCACCATCCGTGCAGGACCTGTCCGACGGGACGGGTCGCGATCAGAGCTCAGTTTTTCGTGCACATACCTGCAACGAGAGATCATTGGCGTACTTTGGACGCCCGGGCGCGTCTATGTTCTGGTTCTGCCGACGGCCGGGCCATGACCAACAGCACAGCCACGCCTCGAACTCCATCACCGTCAACGTCACGAACTCGACCCCTTCAGGTTTGTTAACAGCGACCGATATGTTCAGCGTGGGCTCACACGATCTGGGTGCTTAGAGCTAGATGAGCGCAGTAACCGGCAGCGAGACACAGCGTGCACTGGTCGCGCCAGGCAGAACACCGCTTGCCGTTCCTCGTCGCATCCTTCGACTGCGGTCGGATGCCGCTCTCGCCGAGCGTTTCGCCGCCGGTGACGAGGCAGCGTTCGACGTTCTGTACGAGCGCCATCGGCCGGTGGTGCTCGCCGTCGCGATGGGCGTGCTCGGCACCACTCAGGATGCAGAGGACGCCACGCAGGAAACGTTCTCAGCGCTGGCGGTGGCCCTGCACACCCAGCCTCCGGCCGAGCTGCGGCCCTGGCTGATCCGCGTCGCGCGGAACGCCTCGATCGACACGACCCGGCGCCGCCGCCACCGCCTGCTGACGTTGGACGGTGAGCTTCCGGATGTGCCGGCGCGCTCGGCGTCGGCCGGACAGGCCGAGCTCGCTGTGGTGCTCGACGGCATCCGCGAGCTCCCGGAGGGTCAGCGCATGGCGCTGCTGATGCGTGAACTGGGTGGCCACAGCTACAGCGAGATCGCCGAGTTCCTTGAAACCGACGAGGAAGCTGTCAAGGGGCTGATCGCGCGTGCGCGAGTAGGCCTGAGGACCTACCGCGAGGCGACGGACCTCCCCTGCGCGACCGCCCGCGCGGCGATCGCCTCCGAGCCTGACGGCCGCCGCCACGACAAGACGATCCGCCGCCACCTGCGCAGCTGCGCGTCGTGCCGCTCCTACCGCGGAGCACTGCGTGACGACGCCAAGGCGCTGCGAGCGGCACTGCCGCTGCCCGCGGGCGGTGTCGCCACCGGCGGCATCTCAACCGGGATGGTGACCGCCGCCAAGGGCACGCTGATCGGCTATGGGCTCACGCAGGCGGCCACGACCTGCGCCGCCGCAGCGTGCGGCGTCGGCGCGATCGGCGGAATGGTCTTCGTCGCGCCTATCCAAAAGCTCGGGCTTCCGCCGATCATTGCGGCCGCCAAGGTCGCGCCCGCGCACAAGCACGCCGTCGTCAAGACCGCGCCGAAGGCGAGGCACGCCGTGGTGCTCTCGGTGCACGAGTCGACGCCCGCCGTAGCGCCCACCGTCACCCACGCCTTGACCGCGAGCAGGCCCGCGGTCGCCCATATGCCGGCGGTTCAGCGGTCCAACCACTTCCAGCGGCGCGCGACAAGCGTGACGAGGGTGAAGCTGCCGCCGCTGCACACTCACGGGGCTGGCTCGGCGCCAACCCGCCCCGCAGGGAGTCACGGGCCACCGTCACATGCGTCGAACGCGACAGCCCCCGGCACGGTCGCTCCGTCGGTTGGCAACTCGGGCAACGGGCATGGGCATGGCTATGGGCACCAGCATCAATCGACTCCGACCGCGCCGGGGTCTGCGGGGGCCCCGACCCAGGGCGCGACCCCGACCAGCGGCAACGGACAGTCCGGCTCGGGCACGTCGAACTCCAACTCGCACGGCCAGGCCCACGGCCAGGGCCAGTCCGGTGGCGGCCACCATTACGGCAACCGGTCCACCGGCGTCATGCACGGCGGCGGCGGCCCGGGCGTCTCGGGCGCGCCCACGGCGCAGACGGCGAGCGCACGCCAGTCCGGTGGCGGGGTCTCGACCTGGTCCTCGTCCGGCTCGGCGGGCGCGAACTCAACGGGCGCGAGCGCAACAGGCGCGACGAGCACCAGGGGTCACGGCCACGGCTGGGGCAACCAGAGCACGGCTGCAGGCCGGGCCGGCCAGGGCTACTCCGGCCAGGGCTACTCCAGCCAGGGCTACTCCAGCCAGGGTTACTCCAGCGACGACTACTCGAGCCACGGCGGCTCGAGCCACGGCCGCGACTGGGGCCACTAGCCCCGCCGCCGGCGCGAACCGCCGCTCATCAACCTTCGAGCACGACAGCGAGGCCCTGCCCGACGCCGATGCAGATTGCGGCGAGACCGTAGCCGCCGCCGCGGTCGTGCAACTCGTGCGCCAGACGTCCGAGGATCCGCGCGCCTGACGCTCCGAGCGGGTGGCCGATGGCGATCGCGCCGCCGCGCTGGTTGACCTTCTCCGGATCGAGCCCTGGCCAGCTCTGGAGGCAGGCGAGCGACTGTCCGGCGAAGGCCTCGTTCAGCTCGACGACGTCGATCTCGTCCCAGGTCAGGCCGGCACGCCGGAGCGCCGTGTTGGCCGCCTCGACCGGTCCGATGCCAAACACGTCGGGGTCGACGCCGTGGGCGGCCCGAGCAAGGATCCGAGCAAGGGGAGCGCGATCCAGTCCCGCCCGCCCCGCGCTGGACTCATCAGCCAGCAGCAACGCCCCGGCGCCGTCGTTCAGCGGCGAGGCGTTCCCGGCGGTCACGGTCCCGCCCTCGACGAAAACCGGCTTCAGCTTGGCCAGCTTCTCGAGCGAGGTGTCGGCGCGGATGCCCTCATCCTGGGTCAGCTCGACATCGGGGACAGGCACGACCTCCTTGAGCGCATCCTCGGCGTAGGCCTTGGCCGCCAGCTGATGGCTGCGCAACGCGAACTCGTCCTGCTGCTCACGTGTGATGCCGTGCATCGCGACCAGCTTCTCGGTGCTCTCGCCGAGCGAGATCCTCCACTGCGACGGCATCTTCGGGTTCACCATGCGCCAGCCGAGCACCGAGGAGTACAGCGTCTCATTGCCGGCGGGGAAGGCGCGCGACGGCTTCTCGAGGATCCAGGGCGAGCGGCTCATCGCCTCGCCGCCACCGACAACGACGATCGCGGCATCGCCGGTCTCGATTGCGCGGGCGCCCTGGATCGCAGCCTCGAGGCTGGAGCCACAGAGGCGGTTGACGGTCGTGCCCGGCACCGAGGTCGGCCAGCCGGCGAGCAGCACTGCCATGCGCGCGACGTCACGGTTGTCCTCGCCGGAGCCGTTGGCGGTGCCGTAGATGACGTCGTCGATCTGCGCCGGGTCAAGCTCCGGCACGCGCGCCAGCAATGCCCTGAGCACCACGGCGGCGAGATCGTCGGGACGCACTGCCGAGAGCGCGCCGCCGTAGCGGCCGAACGGGGTCCTGATCGCCTCGTAGATGTAAGCGCTGCTCATGCTGGTGCTCCGGCCTCGGCATCGTACTGAGACGCGATCCGGCACCGGCCCCGCGGTATACAGTTACCGTTTCGCAGGTGCAGATCACCTCGGCAACTCCCGAGCAGCCGGCTCACGGGGGCGCAGGCGCGCGCTCCGCGTGATCCTCGCGGCCGCAATCGCCGTCGCGGCGACCGGCTGCACGCACGTAAAGCCGACGGCTCGGACGACCACCACTGCGCCGAAGCGGGCGACGCCCGTCGATCAGGTGGTCACGACCTGCGTCCAAAACCTCTATTACAACGGCCTCCTGCCCCAGGCGGCGAAGACGAACTGCAGGTACTGCGTGTTCGATGAGCTCGAGAAGCTGGGAGTCGAGCCGACCCCGGGCCAGAGCCAGGCGGCGATGATCGCCTCTGCGATCCTCAGCCAATCGAACCTGTCCACGCTGCAGGACCAGTGCAACCAGGCCAACTCGTTCTCACCTGACTAAGGGTGAGCGACCGGATTCGAACCGGCGACTGCCTGAACCACAAATAGGCTTGACGGGTTATCGGGCAGCGCGCATTTTGCCGGCATTTGACCAGCAAAGACGTACTTTCTGACTTTCTGACAGCGTTCGGGCGCGTCGTTCGGGCAGCGACGATCGCTTGGTCGTGTCGGGATGCTGTGCATGGGCCTCCGGACGATTGGTTCTCTCGCCTCCGGTGGAGGTGAGTCGTTCCGCCCGTTGCTTGATGCCGAGCAGCATCGGTGCCGCCAGGCCACTATCTCGTTCTAAACGGCTGACGCCGTCATCACGGCCGACCGCATCGACAGGGTCGCGGAGGCTGTGCACATCAGACAACGCTCGCTTCGGATTGCGCGCCGGAGTGTGATTGCAGGCATGGCCCTCAGGTTCGCAGTGATGGCAGTGGCAGCCGCTGGTTGCCTTCTCCCGATCGGGGTGCGCTCCTGCGGGACGGGAACGACCTCGCGGTCATTCTCCACGCGCGGCGTGCGCTGCGAGCATGAAGAGAACGCTCCCCCGGTTCCGTCGCCGGGCCGCTCTGGGTTCGTGGCGTATCGCGAACTGGTAGCTCTCCGCCGTTGCCAGGTGTCTCACCGAGTGGCATGAGGCGAAGACGACTCTGAACGTTCGCTTACCGGCCTCTCACCCGCAGCACGGATGCTCCGTCCATGGCAAACACATCGTCATGTGATCGGCTCCCCAATAGCCGCGTGACCGGCTTTACCGGCGACGTGCCGGACCAGCGCGTCGTTCGCAGTGCGCTTCCCGGCGCAGCCGGTCATTCGCGAGATATCAGTTCCGAAAGGAGGTGAGCTGAGATGGCAAAGAAGAAGGACAGTGAAAAGAAGGTCGACAAGAAGGGAAAGGAGCGCTAGTAACCGTGACCGGCGAGCCGGTGTTTCAGCCCTGTGACACCGGCTCCGACCGGCCGCGTCGGAGACACACGTGATGTAGGTCATGGCGACACATGCCGACCCAATTCCCTGGCGCCGCGTCGCCCGCCTCTTACGCCCATGGTCGCGAAGCCTCGCAGGCATGGTGTCCCTCAGCGTGGCGGGCGTTCTGCTCGGGCTCGTGCCACCACTCGCGCTGGGCACGCTCGTGAATGCGCTCGTTGAGCGCAGGGACACAGCCGAAGGTGCGCTGTTGGCCGGCGTCATTGGGCTTGCTGTAGCGGCCGAGGCAGCCGCGTACGTCCTGTCGGACGGCTTCTACGCCCGCGCCGCCGGTGGGCTGTACCTCGACCTCCGGACAGCGATGCTGCAGGGCCTTCACGCGCTGCGCCGACGGGGTGAGGAGGTGCAGGGCATGTCGGCGCGCTTCGTATCCGACGCTGAGACCATCGAGCAGATCTCCCTGTCGATCCTCGACTCGAGCGTGATGCTGGTGGTGGAGTGCGTTAGTGCTCTGGCGGCCATCGCCATTCTCGAACCCGTCAGCTTGGCCGCAGCGGCGCCACTGCTGGCACTGACCTGGTTGGTGACACGCTGGATGCAGGTTCCCGTTGCAGATGCGAGCCTGCACCGCCAAGAAGCGCTACAGCGGATGACAGCCACCCTCGAGACAGAGTTCGATCACGAGTCGCTACCCACACCCGATTCGTCGTTCTTGGCAAGCGCGCAGCGGCTACGCACGGCCGAGGTTCGGCTCGGGTGGCTACGCAGCGCCAATCTTCAGGGATCCGGGGGCCTGGCAAAGCTCGGCCCGATCGCGGTCGTGGCTGTCGCGGCTTTTGCCCACGTTCACCATCCCGGCGCACTGGTTTCGCTCTACCTGCTCGCCCAGCGTGCCTTCTACGGCTTCGATGGGATCGTTGATCTGAGCTTGGATCTGAACGGCGCACGCGGCGCGGTCAACCGCTGCTTCTCACTGATTGACGGCCGTCGGGACACAGCCCCCCGGAAGTGATTGACAGGAAGGTCGCATAGCCATGACACGAACTACACCGCCGGCGCAGGCGCTGGGCTGGAATGCACGACAGCGGGAGTCCGGGAATCGAACGCTGCAGTGATACATGGGCAGTAGTCTGCCGCAGCCGGCTGGTGGGCGCCACCGGTTGGCACCGGACCGGAAGCGGTGCACACTGGCTTCATGGGAAGTTTGGGGCGGTGGGACAGCCGTCGCGTTCCACCGTTCAAACGACGTTTGGTGCCTTTGGTGGTGCTGTCGATCGCTGTGGCTGCAGTTGCCACGGTGGCTTTCGCGTTGAGCTCGCCTGGGGCCGTCACAACGCGTGGCGGGTCGACTCGGGGCGTTCTGTCGATGTCGCGGGTCGATGCTCGGGTCACGTTGGCACGAGGTGCCCCGGTGACGGTGCCGCGGTCGTTCCTCGGCATCTCCGCCGAGTATTGGACGATCCCGACCTGGGCGCGCGAGGTCAGCCTTCTACGGCGGGTGTTCGCGTTGCTCTCGACTGATGGGCCCACTCGGTTGCGGATTGGAGGTGACTCTGCTGACCGCGCCCAGTGGTCCCCAACCAAGGAACTGCCGGAATGGGTGTTTGAGCTGACCCCATCGTGGCTCAGGCAAACAAGCCGAATCGTGCGCGAGACCGGGACTCGCCTGATCTTGGATCTGAACACCATGTCCTCAACTCCGCGACTCGCCGCTCGCTGGGCGAAGGCTGCGATCGCCGAACTGCCGCGCGGGAGCATTCGCGCATTCGAGGTTGGCAATGAGCCCGACATCTACAACCAGAGTGCGTGGCAGCATCTGACCGCCGGAGGCGGTGCGCCGGCGCTGCCCACACGGATCACGCCCACGAGCTATGCGCGCGCCTTCGGTGCCTACGCGAGAGCCGTCGCGAGCGTCGCTCACGGAGTGGCGCTGCTCGCTCCGGCGCTTGCCGAGCCGCAGAAGAACTCCGACTGGATCGTCAAGCTCCTGGCGGCGCCGCACCCGAAGTTGGCCGGAATCACCGCGCATCGCTATCCGTATTCCGCCTGTGCGAAGTCCAGCGCCCCGACGTTCCCGTCGATCCCCCGGGTCCTCAGCGAGAACGCGACGGCCGGCATGGGCGCCACCGCGCGCAAGCTGGAGCACGTCACCGACCGGGCGAGGCTGCCGCTCTGGCTCACCGAGATCGACTCCGTTACCTGCGGAGGTGTCAGCGGTATCAGTAACACGTTCGCCACGGCGCTATGGGCTCCCGACGCTCTGTTTGAGCTCGTCCGCTCCGGTACCGAGGCAGCCTTCGTCCACGTTCGCCCGCCACTTAGCAACATGGCCTTCGCCCTAACTCGAACCGGACTGACTGCCCGTCCATTGCTCTACGGAATGGTTCTGTTCGCCAGGATGCTTGGGCCTGGTGCCCAGCTGATCCGGCTGCAGCTGAACGCCACGAGGTCGCTTCGCCTCAAGGCCTGGGCCGTACGCGTCAACGGTGGCACCCTGCACCTCCTCCTACTCGACAAGGGAGCCCAGACGATCCGAGCGCGCGTCATGGTGCCCCACGCGCGAATGGCAACCGTGGAACGGCTAACGGCCCCTAGCATCACCTCAAACTCAGGAGTGACACTCGACGGACAGCGTCTATCCCGGTTTGCCACCTGGCTCGGGAAGCCGAGGAACCAACGCCTAGCCGGATCCGCGCGCGGCTTCATCGTCGCAGTCCCACGCTACAGCGCCGCTCTACTCACGATTCACCTGCAGTAGTGCACTATGCTCCAAACCAAGGCAAGATCTTGCAAGCAGACCGTGAGCCACCCGGTACCGCTCATCTATGGCTGATCACAGTCCAATCACTTTGAACCAGGCGCGTGCCGCCGGCGAGCATATCGGCATCGACTGGAGCAGATCCACGTTCGATGTCGAGCAGTTCCGGATGGGTATGGAAGTTGAGCTGGAGCATGGCACCCAGGATTTGGAAACGAACGTGACCGACGACGATTTAGATGTCACCGCGAAGATCGCCCGTGCTCACCTCAACGAGTTTCCCGACTACTACACGCGCCTTGCGAAGATGGAGGCGGAGGCCGAGCAGTATTGGGCCAGCAGCGAGCCCCCGCGAGATGCATAGAATGCTGCCCGGCCGGTGGTAGCGGCCGGCGGTATCAGCCGCGTAGTGCGCGCAGTGCGTTGAGGATGACCGCGAGGTCGATGATCTCTTGGAGCAGGGCGCCGGCGACGGGCGGCAGGTACCCAGCAGCGGCCACGCCCATCGCGGCCATGCTGAGCCCCATGCCGGCCAGGACGCTCTGACGCGCGATGTGAAGGGCACGACGGCCGGCGTGAACGGCGTCCGCGACGCGGTCGACTCGGTCGACGGTGATGACCGCGTCGGCGGTCTCGGAGGAGACGGTCGCCCCGGCGGCGCCCATCGCGATCCCGAGGTCGGCGATCGCGAGCGCGGGGGCGTCGTTGACTCCGTCGCCGACCATGATCACTGGTCGTAGCGCGGGGTCGGCGCCGATCCGTCGCACTACCTCGAGTTTGTCGGCCGGGGACTGCTCGGCGTAGACGCGGTCGACGCCAATTTCGCGGCCGATGCGCTCGGCTACGGCTCGGCGGTCACCGGAGATCATGGCGATATGGCGGATGCCCTCGGCGCGGAGCCGCTCGACGATGTGGATCGCGTCGGGACGGAGCTCATCGGCCATGACGATCACGCCTGCGACGCGGTCATCGACCGCCACGACCACGTGCGCCTCGCCCGACCCGCGCGTGGTGGCGAGTGTCGTCGACGCGTGCTCGGCATCCTGGATCCCGACGGAGCGCATGAACGCCCGGCTGCCGACCGCGACGCGGTGGCCGTCGATGGTCCCCTGTATCCCTTGGCCCGGCTCCTCGCGGACGTCGAGCGGCATCGTCAGTTCGAGCCCGGCGTCAGCTGCGGCTGCGACGAGCGCTTCACCGAGAACGTGAGCGGAGAGACGGTCAAGGGACGCTGCGAGTCGCAGCAGATCGCTGGAGCCGAACTGTGCCTGAGTGACGATCTCTCGGACGTCGGGGGTCCCGACGGTCAATGTGCCGGTCTTGTCGAACAGCACCGTCTGAGCCTCGCCCAGTGTCTCGATCGCGCCGGCGCCCTTCACGATCACCCCGGCGCGGGCGGCGCGGGACAGACCGGAGACGAGCGCGATCGGCGCCGCGAGGATCAGCGGGCACGGAGTCGCGACAACGACGACCGCGAGCCCCCTGACCGGATCGCCAGTAACCGCCCAGGCCAGACCCGCCACCAGGATCGTCGCGGGGAGAAAGAACCCGGCGTACCGGTCGGCCATGCGCACGAGCGGCGCGCGCTGAGCCTGGGCCTGCTCGACGAGCCGGACCAATGCTGCGTACGCGCTCTCACTGGCGGGACGGTCGGCGCGAACGTCGAACGGCGCGCCGGCGTTCGCCGAACCGCTCAAGACCGCCATGCCGCGAGACGCACTCTGAGGCAGCGGTTCGCCCGTCAGGGTGCTGGTGTCGATCACCGCCTCGGGGCTCATCACGGTCCCGTCAACCGGCACGACCTCACCAGTCCGTACGACAATGATGTCGCCTGTTTGGACGCGGTCGACCGGCACCTCCTCCAGCCGATCGCCGACGCGGAGCTGTGCGGCCTTCGGTGCCCGCTGGATCAGCGCCGTCAGCTCCCGACGCGCGCGGCTGGAGGCAACCGATTCGAGCGCTGCACCGCCGGAGAACATCAAGCCGATCACCGCTCCGGCGAGCAGCTGGTCGAGCGCGAGCGCGCCGACCATCGCGACCAGCGCAATCGTGTCGACCCCCAGGCTGCGCTCAACGATGACACTGCGAACGACCTCGAAAGCGAGCTCGGCAGCGAGCAACGCGACAGCCGCACGCCACACAGCATCCCCAGCAGTGGCAGCATCGAACGCATGCAGAAGCCCGCCGACCGCGATCGCGCTCGCAGCGATCGACGCGAGGATCTGGGCTCGATGCTCAACCAGCCACGCGAGCCCGCTGCCCCTCGGCTCGCCGTCACGGGGCAGCTTGCCCGCCGCCGCGAAAATCGAGGCCTGGCCACTCATCACGCCAGCTTCTCACCGAACGCCGGAGTTCTAATCCGTAGGACCCCGCCGCACGCCGCGGGAAACGTGCGGATCGCGACAGTCCGCAATCATGGATGATGAGGGCGGTGTCACAGCGATCCGCAGATTCCACAGAGGCTCCCGTGCTGCTGTGCTTCGACGGGTCAGACGATGCTGACGCCGCGATCGCGAAGGCGGGCGAGTTCCTCGCGCCGCGCTCGGCGGTCGTCCTCACTGTGTGGGAGCCGGTGCGGGTTTGGGAGCCGTGGGATCCGCTGACGATCGTCTCGGCCCCGCTTGGGCGACTCATCGCGAAGGAGATCGATCTCGACCAGATCGTCGCGGACGTGGCGCGCGACAAGGCGGAGCATGGCACGGAGCTCGCTCGGTCCGCTGGGTTCGAAGCGACTGCCAGGGTGACGCGCGGGAAGGCGTGGGAGGCGATCTGCGAGGTCGCGGACGAGCTCGACGCGGAGCCGATCGTGATCGGCTCCCGCGGACTTGGACGAGCCCAGTCAGCGCTCCTGGGGAGCGTCTCCGCCGCCGTCATCATGCACGCAAGACGAGCAGTGCTTGTCGGGCCGGCTCACACCGCCGGCGGCGGCGCCGGATCGGTTCGCAGCGAGTAGCCGCACAACGCGAGCGCGCCGATCGACGCCGAGCCCGCGAAGATCGCGGTTGCGATCATGCCGGGAGAGGGCACAGTCAACTCGAAGAACGTTCGTGTGGCGGGAAGCGCCAACGCGAGCACGTACAGAGCGGCCATGACCGCGCACATTCCGCCGACGAGCACGGAGCGCTTGTGCGAGCCGCCCGCCTCAAGCGCGAGGACGAGGTAGAGCCCGCAGACGACAAGCGTCGTCAGCGCGACAGTGCGCGAGTCCCGGACAGACAGGTCGAGATCGTGGAGCGCGAACAGATAGCCTGCGACGACGCCGCTCCCGATCATCACTCCCGCAGGGACGGCGAACCGCGCGACCTCCGGCGCGAACCTTCCGGGCTGCCAGGGGCCACTGCTGGGCGCCAGGGCCAAGAAGAAGGTCGGGATCCCGATCGTGAGACTCGCTGCCAGCGACAGGTGACGCGGGAGCAGCGGGTATGCGTCGGAGCTAACGCCGATCGTCAGGATGAGGAACGCCGCGAAAGCCGACTTGGTGACGTACAACTTCGTCACCCGCTGGAGGTTGCGGAGCGCGCGGCGGCCTTCGGCGACGAGTGATGGGATGCTGGCGAAGTCGCCGTTGATCAGGACGAGATCGGACACGCTACGGGCCATCTGTGTGCCGCTGCCCTGGGCGATCGCGAGCCGCGCGCTCTTCAGCGCGGGGACGTCGTTGACGCCGTCGCCCACCATCGCGACGTAGCGTCCCTCGTCCCGGAGCGCCTGGACGATCGCCTGCTTGCCCTCAGGAGAGATACGGCCGACGACGGTCGCATCTACGGCGAACTGCTGCCGGGCCGTGCGCTCCTCCGGGATTGCCGACCCCTCGACGACGCCACCGACCGCGATCCCCACGTCCCGAGCGATCGATGCGACGGTCTGAGGCGAATCGCCGGATAGCACCTTGATCTCGATCCCCTGTGCGAGCAGGAACAAGATTGTCTCGCGCACGTTCGGCCGCAGCTCCTCCGCCAACACCACCACACCCAGCGGCCGGAGGCCGTCAGGCGGACGATCACCCGGCTCGGCGGGAAGCGCATCATCCGACCGCGCAATGGCGATCACTCTGCGACCTTCGAGCTGCCGTTGCGCCACGACCGCCTCGAGCTCACCTACAGGGACACCGCCGGGCGCCCCGAGGTAGAAGCTGCCTGCCGAAACCTGGATCGCGCTCCAGCGACGGCGGCTCGAGAACGGAACCTCACGAAGCACCGGATCGGCGGCCGCGGCGGGGTATGCGTCAGCGATCGCCTGCAGCGTCAGATTGCGGGCCGACGCGCCAGCTGCGAGTGTTGCGAGCGCTTCGCTGACCGTATCCGGGTCCACTTCAGGCGCCGGGATGAGCTCGACTACGCGCAGCTTCGCCTCGGTCAGCGTTCCAGTCTTGTCCAGGCAGATCGTGTCCACCGATGCCAGCGACTCGATTGCGTTGAGCTGCTGGGCGAGTACCCCCCGCCGGGACATCCGCACGGCTGCGGCGGCGTAGGTAAGACTGACCAGCACCATCAGACCCTCCGGAATCAGCGTGACCACCCCCGCCGCCGAGGTCGCAACCGCAGTGTGAACACTCACGTGGCGGTGATACAGCGAATAGCCGAGAACCCCGCCGAGCACAACGACGAGCGCGACCAATGCGTAGAGCAGCCGGTTGACCGCCCGCTCAAGCGGGGAGCGCGGATGCCGGAATGCGCGCGCCTCTCCGGTGATGCGAGCGGCGAAGCTGTCCTCGGCGACCGCGGTGACCCGGAACGCGCCGGCCCCCTCGACGGCGAACGCACCTGAGCGCACCTCCTCACCCACGGTGCGGCGAGTGGGCTCTGACTCCCCAGTCAGGATCGAATCATCAAGCCGCAGGTCCATGGCCGTGACCAGCTTCCCGTCGGCGATCACCTGATCCCCCGCCGCGACCAGTACGACATCGCCGACGACGACTTCCTCGACTTCGATCTCGCGGACCACTCCGTCCCGTCGCACCTTCGCGTGCGGCGCGACCAGCAACGAGAGCCGGTCCAGCGCACGCTTCGCGCGCACCTCCTGGCTAATCCCAATCGTCGAGTTGGCCACAATGATCCCGAGAAACAGGGCATCACGCGCATCGCCGAAGACCAGTGTCACCACCCCGAATCCCGCAAGAATCAGGTTGAACACCGTCAGCACGTTGGCGCGGACGATGCTCGCGTACGAGCGGCTCGACGAGCGGCTCGTGAGACGGCCCGCAGCGGCAAGGCGCCGCGACGCCTCAGCCTCGCTCAGTCCCTCGATGGCCACTGGTTCAGCCGCCGCTGCCGACTCGCTCAAGCCCCCCTGGCTCAACGGCGTCACTGAGCCAGGGCGTGCACATGATCACCGCTCATCGACAGTAAGCACAGGACCGCGATCATGCGCGCATCCGCGGGGCGGGGCCGATCCTCACGAGCGCAGCCGGAAAGGTGGGTATTGATCTGTGATCAGGATGAACGCGTGCCCAGCGACGCCGGCGCGCCAGCGGATCGCGCCCTCGACATAAGCGAACATCGCACTCGGATACCGGCCCGTGAACAAGATCGCGAACCACGTCCGATCACCACGACGACCGCTCCAATGTCGATGAAGAGCAGCGCCACACAGTGCGGGATCGCCAAGAACCACTTCACCAGGGGATCACGACGGTGCTGGCGCCGGTCCTTCGGGAGCCGAGATCGGCGCTGATGCCTCCGATCGTCCCGAGTACGATCGCGATCGGGATCACCGTGAGGATCCGAAAGGCTGAGGTCAGCCGGTTCAGATCACGATCGGGGTAATCGACCGACAGGCGGACCGGGTACTCATCGTCCATGGTCGGCTCCAGCAGTCGCCCGAGCCGCGTTGGGTCCTGCGGCGGCGAGCTTCTCTGCCCGCTGCTTGATCCCGAGCAGCATCTTGCGCTCCATCACGAGCGAAGTCGGCTCGATCGGCATCATCCCGAGCCGGCTGGCGAGTGTCGGGAGACGAAACCGGTTGCGACTGATCAGCCTCGTGCGACCGTCGTGCTCGTCGAGCACGAACCCCCAGACCCAGTTGCCATCCTCCGAACGCCAAACGAGGGCGTGGTCGGGGTCCACCCGTTCGAGGCGCATCCGGTTTGCGCCAAAAATGATCGTGTCCCCGATCTGCGGAGCCTGGAACTCCGGTAGGACTCGGTCGACGCTGTGCATGTCGAGCCCGAGCAAGTTCTCGATCCAGTCATAGGTATAGGCGCCGCCGCGTGAGCCAGGCCCCATCTGGGCCAGCCACGGCCAAACATCCGCCGCTGGCGCGTGAATCTCTATCGCCCGGGTCGACACACCGTCAGCGTCCTCGAGCAACTCGTCGCCCGGCAGACGCGACATCACCTCGGCCTTGCTAGCGCCCCAGTGCAGAATCGGCTGGCGCAACAACCACCAATAGAGCCCACACGAGACCGCGATGACACGGATGATCCGGGTTGACCGCATGATCAACAGTCTCCCGCTCGCGACGCGCACCCGTAATCCGGGCAAACCCGCAACACCAATACGGCAAGCCCCAGCGAGACTCTCAGACATCCAACCCGCAGCGATGAGTGCAGGCTGATGCGACCGGGGTCGGGATGCGCAAACCCCTGTCTCGCATCGGGGTGTCAGGGGCTCGCGGTTAGGGCCACGAAGTGCACACCGTTGACACCCTCCAGCGAGAAGCCCTCAGCCGCACCAGGGGATACGTCAATCACGAAGCAAGGCCGTCCCCAGCGTTCGTACAGCTCCGAGTCGATATAGAACGGTGCGCCGCCGAGCTCGCCCAACAGCACGTCATGGGGACTGACCGGCATGTCGTCCGCGTTCAGGCAGAGCGGGGCGGTGCCGTCGCAGCAGCCACCGGACTGGAAGAACATCAGTGGCCCGTAGGCCCCCTTGAGGCGAGAGATCGCCTCAAGGGCAGCCTGCGTGGCCGAGATTGCGTCTGTCTTGCTCTCGGCCACAGGATCAGAAGAATCCGAGTGGGTTGGGGTCGTAGCTGACGAGCAGACACTTGGTCTGGGTGTAGTGGTCGAGCATCATCCGATGGTTCTCGCGTCCCACGCCCGAGGCCTTGTAGCCGCCAAACGCGGCGTGTGCCGGGTACTGGTGGTAGCAGTTGGTCCACACACGGCCGGCCTTGATCGCCCGGCCGAGCCTGAACGCGCGGCTGCCGTCACGGGTCCAGACACCCGCGCCGAGCCCATACAGCGTGTCGTTGGCGATCTCCAGCGCCTCGGCCTCGTCCTTGAACGTGGTCACGGCCAGCACCGGCCCGAAGATCTCCTCCTGGAAGACCCGCATCGAGTTGTGGCCCTTGAGGACCGTCGGCTCGAAGTAATAGCCGCCGTCGAGCCGTGTTTCAAGGTACGGGCGGTGGCCACCGATCAGCAGCTCAGCACCCTCGTTGAGCCCGATCTTCACGTAGTTCTCGATCTTCTCACGCTGTGTGGTTGAAACCTGCGGACCGATCATCGTCTCCGGGTTAAGAGGATCACCCTGCTTGATCTGGGCGATCCGCTCCAGGCAGCGCTCCATGAACCCGTCATAGATCGACTCCTGGATCAGCGCCCGTGACGGGCAGGTACAGACCTCACCCTTGTTGAACGCGTACAGAACGAGCCCCTCGACCGCCTTATCCAGGAACGCGTCATCTGAGGCCATCACGTCATCGAAGAAGATGTTCGGCGATTTGCCGCCGAGCTCCGTCGTCGACGGGATCAGATTCTGCGCGGCGTAGGACATGATCAGCCTGCCGGTCACGGTCTCGCCTGTGAAGCCGATCTTGGCGATCCGCTTGCTTGACGCCAGCGTCTTGCCGATCTCGGCGCCTGGGCCGTTGACGACGTTGACCACGCCAGGCGGGATCGCGTCGCCGGTCACCTCGAGCAGTTTGAGGATCGACCATGGGGTCGGGCTCGCCGGCTTGATTACCGTGCAGTTTCCGGCCGCCAGCGCCGGCGCCATCTTCCACGCCGCCATCAGCAGCGGGAAGTTGAATGGGATGATCTGTCCGACGACCCCGAGTGGCTCGTGGAAGTGATATGCGTAGGTCTGCTCGTCGATCTCTGAGATCCGTCCCTCCTCGGCGCGGGCGGCACCCGCGAAGTAGCGGAAGTGATCGGCGGCGAGCGGGATGTCGGCGGCGAGCGTCTCACGGACCGGCTTGCCGTTGTCGTAGCTCTCGGCCACGGCGAGCATCTCCCGGTTCTCGTCGATCAGGTCTGCGATCTTGTTCAGCACGGCTGCACGCTCAGCCGGGGAGCGGGCCCCCCAGTCGTCCTTCGCCGCGTGCGCAGCGTCGAGCGCCAACTCCACGTCCTGCGGGCCCGAGTGCGCGACCTCACAGAACGCCTCGCCGGTCACCGGCGTCAGGTCCTCCCGGTACTCGCCGGTTGTTGGCGCCAGCCACCCGCCCCCGATGAAGTTCTCGTACCGAGTCTTGAGCGGAACCGGACTGCCAGGCTCGCCCGGCGCCGGATACCTGGTGGGTGCGTCTAGGATCGCCATCGCGCCTCCCTTGAGTAGGTTTCACCTCATTCAAGCCCCCGGGGCGCCGGACCGGCTTCCGTAAACAACGGCATTCGCGTACGTAGTCCGCCGCAAGCGACCTAAAGCTCCTCCCCTGGTCAACGCCCTGCGTTCCTCCTCGGACGCGCGCCAACATTCAATCCCGGGATTGCTTTGGCCTCAGACCGCAACCGCGGCCTCTATCGCATCGGACGGATTGGCTAACCCCCGCGCATCGAGGCACAACTGCTCCGCGCCACCGCGGACGCAATCGCCAGCTCTGATACGACCAGGCGGTCGCATTGGTGAGACGATTCCGGAACCCCAAGTGGCACAACGCCTGCGTCCGAACTTGAGCCTACCGTTAGCTACTAAAGAACGGCCCCGCTAAAAAGCGAGGCCTTTCTTTAGGGTGAGCGACCGGATTCGAACCGGCGACCGCCTGGACCACAAATAGAATTTGAGGCCCCTCAGTGGGCGTGCGTTTTTCCTGCATTTGCGCAGCAAAAACGTGCTTTTTAAGTAGCTCCGAGTTTCTCGTAGTTGACCCGAGTTTCGGCCAAAGTGGTACAACGAGTGGTACAACGGGGTGGCTAGAATCGAAGCGGTCGTGAGCGGGCCAGAGGCAAAGAGAACGGCGGTCGAGCGCAGCCGGCGCGGTGCTCGCTACGGCGCTGGAACGTTGATCTGCCGCGCCGGCCCGAAGGGGGATACGTGGATCGCGAAGTGGCGCGACGGCGGCCGCCAGGTTCAGCGCGGGCTCGGCTTCGTTCACTCCCGTACCCATCCGGACGGACTCACGCGGGCCGAGGCCGAGTCAGCACTCGTCAAGCTCCGTGAGCACGTCGCGGTCGAGCGTGCGGCAGAACGCGAAGCCGAGGCGAAGCGCATCACCGAGGAGCAGCGCCGACCGCTCGCCTCAGTAGGTGAGGCGCTGATCGCCGCCAAGCGCGCGGCCGGGCGTAAGCCCTCAACGATCGAGGCTTACTCATACTGGCTTCGGGTCCACATCATCGATTACTTTGGACCGACGCCGGTCAGCGAGATCACGCGCGAGGACGTCCGCGGATTCGCCGCCGCACTCGAACGCAAGGGCCTCGCGCCGAAGTCCCGCGCCAACGCACTCGGAACACTGCACTCGCTAATCGAGTTCGCAATCTACGAGGATTGGGTCACCGGCGAGAATCCCGTCAAGCGCGTCCCGAGACCGGCGATTGCGGTCGCCGACCCTGACATCCGCTTTCTGGAGACCGAGGAGGTCGAGGCGCTCCTGCGGGCCGTTCCAGATGATCCGCTCGGACGCGTCGAGGGTGTGATGTACCTGACGGCGGCGATGACGGGGATGCGCCAAGGGGAACTGTTCGCATTACGCTGGCGGGACGTCGACTGGAGCGCTCAGCGGATCCGCGTGCGCCAGAACTTCGTGCGCGGCGAGTTCGGGACGCCGAAGTCAAAGCGTTCCTCGCGCAGCGTCCCGCTGGCCTCCCGTGTCGCCGGCGAACTGGACCTGCTGTTCAAGGACTCAGTGCGCAAGGGCGATGACGACCTCGTGTTCGCTCATCCCGAGACCGGAAAGCCGATAGACAGGTCAAAGCTGCTCAAGCGTTTCAAGGCGGCCCTGAGTGCCGCCGAGGTCCGTGAGGTTCGCTTCCACGATCTGCGACACACGTTCGGCACGCGTATGGCTGCTCAGGGCGTGCCGATGCGCGTGCTCCAGGAGATGCTGGGCCATCGAGACTTCAAGACGACGCTGATCTACGCTGACTACGCGCCGAGCGCGCGCGAGGCAGAGTGGGTCGAGGATGCCTTTCGCTCCGCCGCCCCAATCGGCGTCGACTCGGCGTCGACGGCCTGACCGCTACCCCACCGCCGCGAAGTCTCGCTGGATCTCGCCGTCGACATCGCGCTGAAAGCAAACGAATAGCTCCTCGTCGAGCACCGAAGCGATCTTCCGCAGCGTCTCAAGGTTGGGCATGTGCGCTCCGCTCTCGAGACGCGAGATCGCCGTGTGCGATGTGCCAGCAGCGGTGGCGACGTCCTGCTGGGTCAGCCCCAGCTCGAAGCGTCGCTCGCGCAGGTGCGCGGCGATTGGATTGGACTCGCGCAGCTCGCGGATCCGCGCGTACTCGTCCCGCGCCGCCCGGTACTCCTCGCTGCGCGCAGCGCGACCGGCTGCGGCGTCAACCGCATTTCGTCCGATCGGGCTGTAGTTCTTTCTCGCGACAGTCGAATCAGCTTATCAGTTCTGGTAAGTCATGGTTCGCGCGATCGTGGCGGCTCAGGGCGTGCCGATGCGTGTGCTCGGGGAGATGTTGGGGCATCGGGGGCCCCAAGACGACGCTCGTCTACGCCGATCGCGCACCGGGCCAGCGCGAGGCGGAGTGGTCGAGCAGGCCTTCCGCTCTCCGACGCCGGGCCCGATGGCGCTGGAGCAGCGCGCTACGCAACAGTGGTCGTGAGACGCTTCGCATATGCGTAGAGCGTCTCGGGGGCGATGTCAGCGTCGTTTGGCCAGACAATCGTGCCCGCCTCGGCATCGGCCCGCAGTCGGCGGAAGTAGTCGCGGTCCTTGAGAGGTCCGAACACGCCACCGTACTCGGTCAGGTACTCCAGATCGACCTCCGCCGCCGTGCCGTCCTCAAAGCGAAGACTCACAACGTAACCGTCAAGCGGCTCGGCGTATGTCAGTAACGGTGTGCTGCGCATACCCTAATCGTAGTCCCTCAAGGAAGCGGATTGACCCGCTGGAGCGGTTCATGACGGCGAGCACGAGCCCAGTTCTGCTCAAGCTCCTCCCGATGTTCCCGCGCCCACTCGACCACGAGCCGCAAGGCTCGTGGCGGCATCTCGCCCGCGAGCACGCTGAGAGTCTGGATCTCGATCGATGCCTCGTCGTCCCCGTAGCGCGCGTGGAAGTGCGGCCGACCGAGGTGGTGTACTTCGTCGTGGTACATCCAGATGACGATCCCGTAGAAGGCGCTGATCCGCGGCACCAGGCCATTCTTGCGGTCGTGCCGGTCAAGCGTAGGGCTCGCGCCGGTATTCTGCATCTACGAGCACCGTGATTAGGAGCACCGTGATGAGTCACTCGTTCTTCGCTAGCACCGGCAACATGATCGACTCGTTCGACGACGAGACGGAAGCTCGCGCCGCGCTTCAGCGGATCGTCGCCCTCGAACCTGAGGCGGCCGACGAGATCGCGCTTTTCATCTCCGATGACGCGGAAACCATCGTCGAGGGGCCCATTCACGCAGTACCCGCGCTCGTTCGCTGAGATCAGCCTCGCACGCCGGCTGTCGCCGTTTTGCCTAGCCCACCGGCGCGCCGCCGCGCGACTTCCGTGGGCCTTAGGACTGCGTGCCGCGCGGGCGCGAACTAGTACTGGCGGGCGATCCAGGCCTCGATGTCCTGCCGCCGATACCGAACTTCACGCGACCCGAGACGCACGGTCGGGATCTCGCCTCGGCGGCTCATCGACCACACGCGCGTCTTCGGCACCGCAAGCAGATCGGCTACTTCCAAGGCGGTCATCAGGCGCTCGCCCATAGCGCCCGTCCCTGAGGGTGATGGGCGTCCGTCCCGTAGGCGATCGTTGTGACTGCGCTCCCGTGGCATGCCTTGGTCTGAAGTACGATATCGTAATTGTGCTAATTGTGATACGTCGGTTCTGGGAAGCGCAACTGACCGGGTCGGACAATGACCGAGCCTGACGCTCAGGTAGGGCCTGAGAATCGGTGGCTGACCGTCGCTGAGATCGCCAGCGAGCTGCGCGTCAATCCCGCCACGGTCAGGCTGTGGATCTCGAAGGGGACGTTGCCCGCGAAGCGTGCCGGTCGTCGCAAGCTGCTGATCCTCAGGTCCGACCTCGATCGGATGCTCGAAGACACCCGGCGCGAAAGCCCTCCGGGCGGGTATCTCCCCCAGACTCCCGGAGGCTACCCGCAGCATCGCCCGCCGCCGCTGTCACGACGGCAGCTCTCGACCGCGGACATCCACGGCCGGCAGGCCGAGCCCGGAGAGATGGAGCAGATCATCGCCGGGATCCAGCAGGCAGATGAAATTTGGGCTACGGCCCAGGCAGCCAGTGAGAACGCGCCCCCTGATCCAGGGTTCGCCCTGCGTGTGCGCGTGCTGGCGGACGCATGCGAGCAACAGGCGAACTGGCTCCTCACCGCCGCCCAGACCCGCGGCTTTGAGTGGACACCACTCCCAGACCGACGCGGCGTGGTGATCTCACACGAGCTGCGGCCCGGCGCCAACAGGCCAGGGCCGCCCGAGCTTTGGGACGAGTTCGACCGCGCCGTGCAACGGCTCGGGATCGCGATGGAGGGCCGGCTGATGTACAGCGTCGCGTGGGCCTACCGCAGCCTCGCCGAGGTGATGCACACGATCGCTGACGCGCTGCTCGATGAGGAAGACTACGGTGAGGGGCAGCGGCCGTGAGCTTCCGTGAGTGGTCCGCAACCTGGTCCGCGTTCTACAGAACGGCGTTACGCAGAACGCGGACCAGGTGTGAGCGCCGTCCGCCCCGCCAGCACTGGGATCGGCCGCACATGCGGCGCTCTTTGTGGCATCCGACTACCCGCTCCCCACATATAAGTACACAGCGTGGGGTTCGGGTAGTCGGATGCCAGTCGAGTCCAGTGGGTCAGGCTGCATGTGGGCGGGGCGGACGGCAGTCAGTCCAGAAGCCAGGACATGGTCAGTGATGATCGATAAACAGGTATTGCCAGGACCGGGAACAGTGAGGGTCGGGCGGTTCATCGGAAGGCTGGGTGTCGTCTCAATGCCAGCGATCGCGGTGGGATTGGACCTCGATGAGCGAGTTGTACGCAGGCATGTCGCGAAACTCGAGAAAGCGGGATGGCTGGTTCGGGCTCCCTTGCTGTGGAGCCAGGGATCGATGGCATGGCTGACGGCGGCGGGTAGCGACGCGATGGGCCTCGAAGCGTTACGGCCGATCAAGTCACCGCCCAACTCCACAGCGATCCGCCACGGCATCCGCGTCGGCTGGACCGCAGCCCGGATGGAACGCCGCGGGCGACCATGGATCTCAGCTCGGGAGATGGACGTCGACCGTGACCGATGGGCCGTTCGCGCACGCTGTGACCGAGGCATCACCCGACAACTCCCGGACCTCGCCATCTGGGTCGAGCCGTACAAGCTGCCCTGCGCGGTCATCGTCGAAAGCGGCACCCGCCGCGACGATCGCCAGAAGATGATCCTCGAAGGCTGGCGCGACGCGATCCGCAACGGCCGCTACGCCCGCGTGCAATACGACTGCTCAAACCGGTCCGGCGCCGCACACATCCGCCAGCTCGCCAAGCAGGTCCGACTCAGCGCATCAACATTCAGCGCGATCGTTCAACCGACCGCAGACCAGATCACCGCCCTCCCCCCCGCCCCCGCCGATCACGAGGCGTCCGTCAGCAAGGCCAGGACCGCTGAAGTCACCCGGCTGCACGACGAGCAGACGAAGATCGCGGCCGTCGGCGTGCCGCAGGCCGCAGCGCCCACGGCGGTAAGACCGCCCGAGCCGCCGCCACCGCCCGAGCCTGAGCCAGAAGCCACCGAGGCAGCCGCCGCACGTGAGGAATTCATCCGCGAACTACTCCACGGACCAGCCAAACCCCAACGCCGCTGGCGACGGCGAGACTGACACACAGGCCCCCAGCGAAACGTCGGATTCGATCTGCCGGGCGCGCGGCCGGGTGAAGTCGCGTCTCGGGTCAGCCGGCGTTCGGCGGGGAGGTCAGCCCGGCTCGCCGGCGTACGGTGCGGTCGACGATCGGCGCGAGCAGCGCAAGCGTGACGATCACGGCAGCGATCACGATGAACTTGGGTGAGGTTGGGTGGGCGATCGAGCCGCCGAGCGCAACGAGCAGGTAGGCGTTAGGCAGGATCCCGACGGCGGTTACGATCACGTAGTCGCGTGCCCGGATCGTGGTCGCGCCGGCGGCGTAGTTGATGGTGGTGAATGGCATGCCGGGGATCAGGCGGCTGTATAGCAACGCGAGGGGACCGCGGCGTTTGATCCACTGATCGAGGCGCTTGACCCACGGGGCGATCCGCTGACGCCAGCGGTCGGGTAGCCGGGTACCTGTCCTGTCGCCGGCGTGCCGGACGTGGTGGCCGATCCAGAATGCGAGCGTGGCGCCGATCATCATCGCCAGCCAGGCGAGCAGGGTGCCGGCGGCGGTTCCGAACAGTGCGCCGGCGACGATCGCGCCGACAGATCGCGGGAGCAGCAGCAGGGTCATCGCAATCTCGACGACGAGGAACACGAGTGGCGCGGCGATGCCGGCGCCGGCGATCAGGTGGTGGATCTGGTGTGCCATGCGAGTGCGAACGATCCGATTGACGCGGCGCTGGTCAGTCCCGCGCCTGTCCACCGTGAGAAGGGCGCGATCGCGAGACCCGTGAGCAGGACCGGCGCGAGCCGGCGGGTGGCTCCGAAAGCGTCTGTCGCGGGGCGCCGGCCGGTGCGAAGGTAGCTGGCCGATACGACCACCACGGGAATTGCATTGCGTGCTGCGACGAGCCGGGCGACGCTGGTCGGTAGCCATCCGGCTCGCCGCGCTACGCGGGCTGCTGCCGCGCCGGTCAGGGCGTCGGCGACTGTGTCGAGGTCACGTCCGAGGCGGGTCGGGCCGGCGTGGCGTGCGAGGATGCCGTCGAGCGCGTCCGAGGCGCCCGCGAGGGCGAGCAGCGTGGCGAACGTCGGAGCGCTCCTGTGCTCGGGATCTCCCTGGCCCTCCAGGAACGGCACCAGCGCGATCCGGGTCAGTGTGAGCGCGTCGGCTGTGCCGAGCTGGTCGCGCCGTTCGCCGCCGGGTCCCTCGAGCATCCCGAGGTGCCAGTCGAGCATCGCCGCGGTCGTGAGCCACCACAGCGTGAACCGCGATGCGCGCGGGCTCGCGATGCGTGGCCACGCGCAGACTGTCATGCCGATTCCCAGGCCTGCGGCCGACCAGATCCGCGACTGGCTCACGAGCTCGGGCTTGCTGTCCCGGGCCTCCTTCGCACGCCGGAATGAGGCGCGTAGGAAGTGCCGCCATGCTCCTGGGCGGAACTGGCCGGCGCGCAGCGCGTCGAGCTCGGCAGCGGCCCACTGCTCGCCGTCGGTCATCGTGCGGTCAGCCGGAGAGCGGCTAGCAAGACCCGGATGAGCGCTCGCACCCGCGGCGTGGAGTAGCGGGCGGTGAGGTAGCCATCGGCGGCACGTGCCGGGCCCTCGGCGAGGGTGGGGTAGGCGTGCACGGTTCGCGAGACAGCGCCGATCTTCTCACCTTGCGTCACCCATGCGGTGAGCTCGGCGATCGCGTCGCCGCCGCCGGGCGCGGCGACGGTCGCGCCTACCAATCGGCCGCGCGGATCGCCGACGAGCTTCGCGAACCCGTACGCCTCCCCGGCGGTGATCGCACGGTCGAGCTCGTGGTAGTCGAACTCCGCGATAATCACGCGATCGCCCCACCGCTCACGCGCTTCCGACTCGGTCAGACCGACGTGAGCGACTTCGGGATCGGTGAAAGTCACCCAGGGCAGCGTGTGCGAGATCTTGGTGCGGGTGTGAAACAGCGCGTTCGGGGTCGCGACCCGCGCGTGGTGGGCAGCGACGTGCGTGAAGGACAGCAGGCCGGTGACGTCGCCTGCCGCGTAGATGCCGCGCGCGGTCGCCCTCAGCCGGGTATCGACGACGATCGCGCCGCGGTCGTCGACGCGGACGCCGACGCTATCGAGTCCGAGGTCACCGGTTCGCGGGGAGCGGCCGGTTGTGACGAGGATCCGGTCAAAGGGAACCGTTTCGGGCCCGTCGGGGCCGTCGAGCACGAGCTCGTGGCCACCATCGGGCGTCTTCCGGACGTCGCTCGCGCGCCACCGGGTCCGGACATCGACCCCGTCATTCCTCAGCCGCGATGCGATCAGCTCACTCGCTTGAGGGTCCTCGCGCGCCAGGAGCCGGTCGGCGATCTCGACGAGCGTGACCCGCGACCCCAGACGGGCGAATGCCTGCCCGAGCTCGCAACCGATCGGCCCGCCACCCAGAACCGCGAGGCGTGGTGGCAGCTCACGCAGGTCCCAGATGCTGTCGGTGCTCAGCGGGTCGGCGTCGGCGAGTCCGGGGATCGGCGGCGCCGTCGGCTGTGCGCCCGTGGCGATGATCGCGGCGCGGAACCGCAGCTCACGCCCATCCGCGATGATCGTGCCGGGTCCGGCGAACCGGCCGTCGGCGTGGATGACCTCGACGCCGGCAGCGCGCAGGCGCTCCGGCGAGTCCTGCGGCTCGATCGTGCGGATCGCGCCCCACACGCGCTCCATCACGCGCTCGAAGTCGATCTCGGGCTCGACGGGTGCGAGACCGACGGCGTCGGCGTGACGCATCCGGTGCGCGAGGCCGGCGGCGGCGATCAGGCTCTTTGACGGTATGCACCCGGTCCACAGGCAGTCCCCGCCGGTGCGCTCGCGCTCGATCAACGCTACGCGCGCGCCGACGCTCGCGGCGATCATGGAGCACACCAGCCCGCCGGTTCCGCCGCCGAGCACGACAAGGTCATATCGGCGGCTCACGCGGCCTGCGTGCTCCATTCGGGTCCGCCCACGCTGGAGCCCGCGTGGGTCATCGGGCTGCCGGCGTCCTGGCGAGCGGCAGGACTGTCTTGAGTCGAGCGTTCTCCTGCGGATCAAGGACCGAGTGCTGCACGCACGCCGGGATTAGGCGATCCTCGTCGGGGTGGGCCATCGCATACGAGCATGCCTGCAGCCGCTCCTGAGCGGCGAGGACGGCCGGCTCGGTGCTGGTCTCGCCACGCTGAAGCGCGTCCCACGCCGGGCCGACCACGTCGGCGTCCATGAACGCGTGCACCACGAATGTCACCCCGCGCGGACGGCCGGTCAACAGACCGCGCAGGCCGGCGCGACGGACGAATCGGCCGGCCCAACGGATAACAGGCGCAACGATCCGCGGGTTGCCTGCAACGACCCGTGTCGCTGCGATCGCAAGCACCGCGGGCGCGCGGTCGAAATCCATCCCGCCGAACGCATCCAGGAAAACGTCACGGACGTTCAGATCGCGCGGGTCCTCGTCGTCAAGCAGCGGCGTCCAGCGACCGCCGGCGAGCACCCCGTACGCGGAGCGGTTGCAGCGCACATCGCCCATCTGCAGATGGCGCCATGGCAGCCGGGTGCCGACGCCGCGCTCGATCTCGGCCCACACGGCATCGATCGTGACGGCGTGGAAGTCCTCGCGCCAGCGCTTCGGGTTCCCGACGTACGCAGCCGGTTGGAAGGACAGCATCCCGAACCCCATCCCGAGGCATACACTCGCGACCTCGGCGACCTGGTCCAGGTTGCGCGGGGTGACGGTCATGTTGTGAGCCAGGTCGTAGCGGACGCCGTGCTCGCGCTCAAGGCGTTCGAACTGCTCGACGAACCGTTGCCGGTAAGGGTGCAACTCGGCCTCGGTCCCCGGTCGCGGGATGCCCTTGCGGCCGAGCATCAGCGAGTCGAAGTGGCCGGCGAACCGCAAAAAGTCGAACCGCCGCCGGCCGTCGGGGCCGAGCGCGAGCCGCTCGAGGTACTCGTAGTCGAAATCGCCGTGCGTCATGCTCATCGGCTTACGGCCGTGGCGGTGCATCGCCTGCAGAGCGGCCGCGTGGTCTTCGGGTGCCAGGAGCGTGACCTCACCACCGATCAGCTGCGCGTGCTGGCCCGTGCCGCGCACTGACCGCAGGTAACCCATCTGGGTGTCGACCTGCGCGAGTGTGTGCTCACCGTCGGTGCGGACGCTGTTCGCCTCACGTGCGTGATAGCAGGGGGTGCATGACAGATCGCAGCGCGGGAACACGCCATGGGTTCCCTCGCAGCCGGCGGTGCGCCGGCCGAGCAGCTGCGCCGGGGTGCGGACTTGGTCAGGCAGCTCTTGCCAGCGGCGCCGAAGCGCCTCCGTCGTGTCGGGGTGCTGGGGTCGGGTCGCGACCGACAGGCCGCGGGCGGCGCTGAGGATCCGGGCGATCACGGGCGCAGGGGTTGATCAGGGGCGCGACCGGAGTTCGGGGCGACGACGACCTCCCAGGCACCGCATCCACGCAGCCGTTCGGCGAACCGCGCAGAGAACAGGCGCCCGAGCCCCGTCGGCTGCTCGGGCAGCACGATCACGCCGGCCGCGCACCGCTCGGCCGCCTGCGCCGTCGCCGGCAACAGCTCACCGTAGCTCGGCACATATTGGACATCTCCGGACTCGCCGACGAGCCTGGCCGCTTCGGCCAGTTCCTCGCTTGCTACCGACCGCATCTGGTGGTTCCATAGCGCGGCGCTCTGGCGGCAGCGAGCGCACCCGGTGACCGGCGCACGTGGCACGACCGCCGTCACGATCAGCCTGGACCCGGAAGCGCGGGCAACACTGATCGCGTGGCGCAGCGCGGCGTGACCCCGCTTGGATGGCTCATAGCTGACCAACACCCGTCGCGGCGGTCGGCTCGTAACGGGCCGCGGAGGGTGGTCTGGGGCGATGGTCTTACTCACTGCTGCGCCGTTCGCTTGACCTTGACGCCGTGCCAGAACGCGACGTGGTCCTTGATCTGCGAAGCCGCGTGGCTTGGCTGCGGGTAGTACCAGCCGGCAGCCTTGTTGCGCTCGCCGTCGATAACGATGTCGTAGTAGCTCGCGGTTCCCTTCCACGGGCAGGCGGTGCGCTTGCTGGTGGACTCGAGGTATTCGGTGTTGACGTCGTCGGGCGGGAAGTAGTGGTTGCCTTCGATCACGACGGTGCGGTCGCTCTCGGCGATCACAACGCCGTTCCAGACGGCCTGGACGGGTCCAGTGCCGGCCTGGGGGTCGGCGCTGACGAATTGCCGCAGTTTCTCGGTGAGCGTGCTCATGGTCGTCTCCAAAGGGTGGGTTACTGAATCTGACTCTCCTCTCGAGGAAAAGGATTCGCGGTTTTCCGTGACGTGAGACTGAATCCTCTGGCCGGCGTACGGCGTCAAAGAATTCGATGACTCGAATTGCCGCGTTCGGTGGTCCTAACGCAAACCAGTATGCGCTCGAGGCGACGCTCGCTGACGCCCACGCGCGCGGGTGTGAGCGAGCGTTCTGCCTCGGCGACCTCGGTGGGTTCGGCGCCGGGTGCGATCAGATCTGGCCGCTGCTGCTCGACGAGCAGGTCGAGTGCATTGCCGGCAATTACGACGTCGCGATCGGCCGCGGCGATCCGGACTGCGGCTGCGGGTATGCCGACGAGCGCGATAACCAATTCGCCCAGATCATCTACGACTACACGCTCGCGAACACCAGCGACGAGTTCGCGGCCTGGATGCACGGGTTACCGCTCGAGCATCGCGAGCAGATCGACGGCGTGGACGTGCACATGGTCCACGGCTCGCCGCTGGCGATCAACGACTTCCTGTGGGAGTCGCTCGAGGACGATGAGCTCCGGATGCGGACCCGCGCCAGCGGCGCGGACGTGCTGCTGTGCACCCACACCGGGATCCCGTGGCAGCGGCGACTCGATGGCATGCTCGTGGTCAACGTCGGCGTGATCGGTCGGCCGGCCAACGACGGACGGCGTGAGACGTGGTACGCGATCCTTGACGTCGACCACGGCCACGCGCGCGCCGAGCTCGTGCGGGTCAGCTACGACTGGCGCGCGCAAGCCGCTTCGATGCGTGCTGCCGGGCTGCCGGAGGCGTTCGTGGAGACGATCGAGACCGGGTGGTGGACCACCTGTCTCGAGGTCGTTCCGCCGCGCGAGCGCTCCCGCGGACGGTTTCACATCTATCGAGAATCGCTCGCCGACCTCTCGACCCCAGACAGCGTCGGCTGGGCCGACTCGGTCGAGCTGCCCGACGAGGGACGGCCGGTCGTCGCGCTGTTCGGCACCGAGGCGTTCCCGGCGCGGCTGTGGCTGTACACGAATTTCCACTGCAACCTCGCGTGCGAGTACTGCGTAGTCGCATCCTCGCCGCGCGCGCGACGGCGATCACTCGGACTCGAGCGGTTCCGCGAACTGGTGGACGAGGCGACCGGCGAAGGATTTCGCGAGCTGTACATCACCGGCGGAGAGCCATTCCTCGAGCCTGAGATCGTCGCAATGCTCGAATTTGCGAGCGACCGGCTGCCGACCGTCGTACTGACCAACGCGATGCTGTTCACCGGACGGCGCCGGCGCGAACTCGCGCGACTCGCCGGGCGGGACGGCCTCGTGATCCAGACCTCGCTCGACGGTGCCAGGGCCTCGACGCACGAGGCCTGGCGGGGGGACGGCTCGTTCGATCGCGCGATGGACGGGATCGCCTACGCTCGCGAACTCGGGCTCGCGCTTCGGGTCGCGATGACCGAGACCCCGGAGAACCGTGACGAGGTGCAGGAGCTGCGGGCGCTGCTCGCTGAGCGTGGCGTCGTCGGCGATGACTTCGCGGTCCGTCCGCTCGTTGCCCGCGGTTTCGCGGCCGACGAGTCGACCGCGATCGAGGTCGACGAAGCTGTGATCGCACCCGAGCTGACCGTCACCGCCGACGGCGTTCACTGGCATCCGATCGGCGGCGATCTCGACTCCAGCCCCGACATGCTCGTCGCCGCCGGCAAGGTACCGCTCGCACAGGCCAAACAGCTGATCACCGAACGGTTCCTGTCCTTGCGACAGGCGGACGGGACCCTTCCGGCCGCGTTCAGGTGCGCGGTATGACCGGGATCCTGATCATGGCCAAAGCGCCTCGACCCGGCGAGACCAAGACCCGGCTCGAGCCGCTGCTCGGCCCCGACGGATGCGCGCGGCTCCAGACCGAGCTGATCCGCCACGCAACCGCATGGGCGACCCGCGCCACACGACACGCGTCACTCGCGTTCACACCCACCGACGCGCGAGCGCAGCTCGCCCAACTCGTGCCCCGCCGCCTACGGCTCTTCCCACAAACCAGCGGCGACCTCGGCGCCCGCCTGCGAGTCGCAACCGAGCTAGCGTTTCGCGGTCATCACGGCCCGCGGATCGTGATCGGGACCGACGCGCCTGAGCTCGGGGTCGTGCATCTGCAGTTCGCCGAGCAGGCCCTCGCGGCCGGTGCCGACGCGTGCCTGGTACCGGCCCTGGATGGCGGCTACGCGCTGATCGCGCTCACCCGCCCGACACCCGCGGCGTTCGACCTGCCGCCCGACGCGTGGGGAGGCCCCGATGTTCTGGCGCTGACGATGACGGCGCTCGGCGCGGCCGGGTGCACGACCGTACTGCTTGACCCCGTCCGCGATCTCGACACCCCCGCCGACGCCTGTCACATCGCCGCTGACCCGCGTTGCCCGGAGGCGGTCAGGCGCGCCCTGTGTGATCCGAGCCCGAAATGACCGACCGCGTGGTGGTCTCGATCGTCGTGCCGGTCCTCGAGGAGGAGGCGATCATCGTGCGCCTGCTCGATCACCTTGCCGAGCTGCCCGGGCGGTGGGAGGTGATCGTCGTGGATGGCGGGTCCAGCGACCTGACGCGGACGCTCGCCGCGGCGCATCACACCCGGCCGGTGCTGCTCGATGATCCGCGCGGTCGCGCGAATCAGATCAACACCGGCGCCGCCGAGGCCCACGGTGACGTCCTGCTGTTTCTGCATGCCGACACACGCCTGCCAAATGACGCGCACGCGAGCGTGTCCGGCGCGCTCACCGACCCGAGGGTGATCGGCGGCAATTTCGCGCTGCGGTTCGACGGCGGCGATCGGTTCTCGCGGGTCCTTGGTGCTTGGTATGCGCTGCAGCGTCACACCGGCGTGTACTACGGCGACTCAGCGATCTGGCTGCGCGCCCCCGAGTTCGAACGCCTCGGCGGCTTCCGGCCGCTGGCGATCATGGAGGACTACGACCTTGTTCGCCGCCTCGAGCGCGCCGGGCGGACCGTCTGTCTTCCCGGTCCGGCGCTCACCTCGTCGCGACGCTGGCAGCGCCACGGGCTGACGCGCACGATCGCCAGCTGGGTGGCGATCCGGTGGCTGTACCTCGCCGGCGTCTCGCCGGAGCGCCTCGCCCGCCTCTACCCCCGCATTCGCTGAAACCCCGAAGGAGACGCATGTCAGACCGACTCGACCGATCCCCCTGGAGGCCGATCCACCGCCAGATCGCCGGGGCGCTCGGGATCGGCTGGGCGCTTGACTCCTTCGAGGTGCAGATCATCGGCAGCCTGATCCCGTCGATCGCCGCGGACTTCCACCTGTCCAAGAACCAGCAGATCTCCGTGTTCGTGATCTGGTTCGCCGGACTCGGGATCGGCTCGACCTTGTTCGGCTACCTCGCCGACCGCTTCGGCCGCCGGCGGATGTTCGTCGCCACCCTACTGCTCTACTCCCTGGCGGCAGTCGCGACCGCCGCGTCCCCCAGCTTCGGCGTGTTCATGGTCTTCCGGTTCCTCACCGGGCTTGGGGTCGGTGGTGAGTACTCAGCGGTCGCGTCGGCGATCTCGGAATTCATGCCCGCTCGCGTCCGTGGTCGCTCCAACGCATTCGTGATGAACTTCTGGTCGGTCGGAGGGATCGTCGCCGGGCTGGTGTCGATCCTGTTCGTCTCAACGCTGCTCGGCGGCAGCGGCTGGCGCTTCGCGTTGCTGATCGGCGCGCTCAGCGCCGGCTATGGCCTCTACGCCCGGCGCCTCGTGCCCGAGTCGCCGCGGTGGCTGGCCTCCCAGGGCCGCCTGGATGAAGCCAACGCCGTGATCGAGCAGGTCACGGGTCTGCGCCGCGAGCGCGTCGAGTACCTAACCCAGGAGCTGAACACCTCGGTGCTCGCCCAGCTGCGCGAGCTGTGGCGCAACCACCGCGGTCGGCTCGTCCTCGGGATGACCCTCGACTTCTCCGAGGCGGCCGGCTACTACGGCCTGTTCTCCTTCATCCCCGTGTTTGTGTTGACCAAGGGGGTGGTCGATGTCGGTGCCGGCACAGTCCCTTACTACTACGTGATCGCCAACCTCGGCGCGCTCGCTGGCGGGCTGCTCGTCAGCTCGACCATCGACCGCGTCGGCCGCAAACCCACCGTGTTCTGGGGCTACGTCGCCGCGGCCGGCTCATGCCTGGTGGTTGCAGGCGCCGCGAACACCGGGTCGCCGGCCCTCACCCTCGGGGCGTTCACCGTCGCGGTGTTCTTCGCCACGACGGCCTGGGTCTCGGCCTACCCGACGTTCACCGAGCTGTTCCCCACTCACCTGCGCGCCACCGGGGTCGGCGCGAGCGTCGGGGTTGGCCGCATCGGCGCGATTCTCGGCGCGGTCTTGCTCGCACAGACGGCCTCCACTTTCGGGATCTGGAGCGCGTTCGCGATCCTCGCTGGCCTCTGGACGATCGGCGCGATCGCTGCCGGGATCTGGTGGCTGCTCGGGATTGAAGCCCGCGGAATGAGCCTCGAGGCGATCGCGCAGACCTGACGGCCGGCTCACGGTCCGGGCCGACGGGCGAGCACGCAGATCGACGGGTACCCGAGCAGACTCCAGCGCTCCTTCGCGATGTCGAAGCCTGCCCGCTCGAGCGCTGGGCGCGTATCGAGGGCGCGCAGGCCCCCGTACCGGTTCGGGTGGCGCGCTGCGAGCCGGTCGAGCGCGAGCGCAAGCGTGCGCCCCGGACCGCGGGCCGGTATCCCGGGTGTCACCACGACAAGCCGGCCTCCGGGGCGCAACACTCGGCGCAGCTCCGCGAGCGCGGCCGCTACATCGGCGTCCGCGAGAACATGCAGCACGTAGCAGGCCGTCGCGGCGTCAAACTCCGCGGCACCGAACGGTAGGCAGCGCGCGTCCCCGATCTGGACCGACCAGCCGGCCGGCAGCTGCGAGACGCGGGCGAGCATCGCCTCCGACGTATCGACGCCGACGACCTCGCCCGGGCGCGCCGGGCCTCGCGCGAGCTGGCGCAGAACCTCACCCGTACCGGTCCCGACATCGAGCGCCCGCTCGCCGCCTCTCCCAGCAAGCAGCTCCACGGCAGCGCGAACCGCGGCCCGCTCAAACCACAGCTGGCGGTCGTAGTGGACGCTAACTCGATCCCAGACGTACTGCGGGACACCGTCGCCGGACACGCTGGGCGAAGGTCTCATGGACGTGCCCGAGGTGCCCACGTCCGCAGCGCCTGCCGCCGTTTCTGGAGCACGACTCTCGCGCCTGCGGCCGGGACGAGCGCTGTGCCGTAGAGCTTCGGCCGCTCGGGGCTGGGATTGGCGGGCCCAAGCTCGAACCGCTCGATGATCTGGGGGATGATCTCGCGGAGCTCGAGCAGCGCCAGCGACGCGCCGAGGCAGCGCCGGTCACCGCCGCCGAACGGGAGCCATGTGTGCGGGTCGGGGCGGCCAGCGAGGAATCTGGCTGGCTCGAAGCGGTCCGGGTCGGGCTGGGCGCCGTGACGATGGATCAGCGGGGGAGGGATCAGCAGCAGCGTCCCCGTCGGCACGTCGCATCCGGCCAACGAAACTGGCCCCGAGGTCTGACGGACGATGTCGACGAGCGGGCGGCGCAGGCGCAGCGTCTCCCAGATCACCCCATCCCAGAGTGGTCGCGCCGCTCCGCGTCGCTCGTCCGCTAGGGCGTTGGCCACCTCGGGTGCGCGTGCGAGCTGGTCGATCGCCCACGCCAGTGCCGTCGCTGTGGTCTCATGCGCGGCGAGCAGCAACGCGAACACCTCGTCGGCACTGAGACTCTCGAGAGCGGTCGAAGCGTCATCGGCCGTCGCGGCTGTCGGGCGGCGCATCACCTCGGCGAGTCCCCGCGCGAACTCGCGACGGCGGCGCTCCGCCGCGGCCTGCGGGCTCGCGGGTCCCAGCGCGCGCAGCGCCTGGATACTGGTAAGCATCGGATACAGGGACAGTGCGCGGGTGAGGTGGCGCTCGAGTTCTTGCACGTGGGCGTGATCCTCCAGTCCGAGGATCAGCCGCGCGGCGATGCATAGCGCGAGAGAGCGTGTGCGGGGCAGCACGGCAAACGGCCTCTCCACCGGCCAATGATCGATCTCCCAGGCCGCGATCTCGCGGATCGCGGGTGTGATCGCGTCCAGAGCGTCGCCGTGAAAGAGCGGCGTCAGGAGTCGTCGGCGGGCATGGTGCGCGTCGCCGTCGAGCGTGAGCACCGTGTTCTTGGGCAGGATGGGAAGGATCCGGCGGTTGGCGGCGCCAGCCAGGTAGGTGCCCGCCGGCGCGTGCAGGATCTCGTGCGCGAGATCGGGTGAACCGACGACGAGCAGCCGTCCACCGAGCAGGCTTCGCAGCGGAAACGGATCGCCGCGAGATTGCTGGAGGCGCGCGAATGTCCGCAGCGGCCGGCGTTGAAACGCGATCGTATCCGACAGCCCCGAACGCCGGGAGCCTCCGCGAACGGGACATCCCGGATCGATCTCGGCGCGCGGTTGCACGGTCAGCCGGGCCGCACGTCGACGCCGTTCCAGAACGCGACACGGTTCTTGATCTTGCGGATCCAGGGGTAGGGGTGGCGGTAAGCCCAGGCAGCGTTCCGGTTGCGTTCACCGCCGACCTCGACGTGGTAGTAGCTCGCCAACCCCTTCCACGGGCACACTGACTTCATCGCGCTGCGGTGCAGGACGCCGGGCTCGACGCTCTCAAGCGGGAAGTAGTGATTGCCCTCGACGACGATCGTGTCGTCGCTCTCGGCGATCGTCACACCGTTCCAGATCGCCCTCATGCGCTGACTCCGGACGGTAGTCCCTGTGCGTGCAGCGTGGTCCCGCAGTCGGTCTCGTAGGCCTCGATGAACTTCAGCCACAGCTCGCTGCGGGTGGGGAACGGAGCGATCGCGTGCGCGAGCGTTGCGAGCGGCACCTCGGCGACGATCGCAATCGTCGCTGCCTGCAAGAAGTCGGCGACCTCGGGACCGACGAACGTGGCGCCGACAAGCACCTCGCGCTCGACGTCGACGACGAACCGGGTGGTGCCTGCCGCCCCGTGGCCGTAGAAGCTTCCGCCGGCGGTGCCCTCGGTCGGGAGGTCGAACGGCTCGACCGCGATGCCGTCGCGCAGGGCGGCGTCGAGCGTGACGCCGACGGCGGCGATCTGCGGATCGGTGAAGATCACGCGCGGGGCGCCGGGACCGTCGGTGATCGCTGCCGCGGGCTCGCCGAGGATGTGGTCGGCCGCGATCCGCGCCTGATACTTCCCCGAGTGGGTCAGCAACGAGCGGCCGTTGACGTCACCGATCGCGTACAGGCCGGGCGCGCCGATCACGCACAGATGCTCGTCCACCTCGATGTACCCACTTGCGAGCAGCCCGACCGTCTCCAGACCGAGCCCATCGGTCAGCGGCTTGCGGCCGATCGCGACCAGCAGCCGGTCGCCGGTGACCGATTCGCCGTTCTCGAGCGTGACGGTGATCTCGTCGCCGTCACGACTGACGGTGCTGGCACGGACGCCGGTATGCACCGTGACGCCGGCCTGCTCGAGTGCTTCGCGCAGTTGCTCGCCGACGAACGGTTCCTCTCGCGCCACGAGCCGGTCCATCGCCTCGATCACAGTCACACGCGACCCGAGCGACGCCCAGGCCTGCGCCATCTCAACACCGACCACGCCGCCGCCGAGCACAACCAGCCGCTCGGGAACCTCACGCGCCGTGGTTATCTCCCGGTTTGACCACGCTCCGACGCCGGCCAGGCCGGGAATCGGCGGGATCAGCGCACCGGTTCCGACCGCGATCACGACCGCGTCGCGGGCGATGAGCACGTCGTCGCCGACGCGTACCCGCCGCTCGCCGTCGAGTCGGGCATCGCCGCGGACCAGCTCGATGTTGCGGGCTGTGAGCCACGGCACCTGGTGTGCGTCGTCGAGGTTGTTGACGATCTCGTCACGCCGTGCCAGCACCGCGGCGACGTCCAGCTCGCGGGTCACCGCCTGCGCTGCTCCCGGGACCCGCGCGACCTCGCGCAGCAGCTCAGCCGGGCGCAGCAGCGCCTTGGACGGCATGCACGCGTAGAACGAGCACTCGCCCCCGACCAGGTCACGTTCGACGATCGCGACCTGCTTCCCGCCGCGCTCTGAGAGCCGCCCGGCGAGCACCTCACCGGCCGGACCAGCGCCCATCACCACGACATCAAAATCGCGTTCCATCGTCATCGCTCCAGTCGGTCAAACTCCGCGCCGCGCGTGTCGACGGCTATAGATAGGACAGGCGCGAACGACAAAACGATTCAGCTGAAGTGGCATGCGGCACGCGTGATCGCAGCGATGCCTGGAAGATGTGTGCGGATGTGCACAGTCAGGAGGGTCGGCCGTAAACCCAGCAGAGCCCGCGAAATCGCCGAAGACCCGCGATTCTGTCCTTCCCGTCAGACCCGTCGGCCAGCTCGCGGCAGGTCCGGCGGGGTCGCGAGCCGATTGGTGGGCCGGTGAGCGCCGATGACGAAGACCGGCTGGTCGCCCGCGCCCGCGGCGGTGATCAAGCGGCGTTCGGGGTGCTGGCCGAGCGTCACAGTCCTCAATTGCGCCGCGTGCTGTACCGCATCACCCGCGATCACGACGCGGCGCAGGACGCGCTGCAGGAGGCGCTGACCCGCGCCTGGCTGAACATCGACCGATTCGAGGGCCGGTCGCGCTTCTCCACGTGGCTGACCCGAATCGGTATCAACGAGGCCTACGACGCGCTCGGCCCAACGCGTCCGCAAACGCTCGAGCTCGACGATCAAGTCGGCGAACGCGTACCCGGTTGGGGCAACCAGCCCGACGCGATCTTCGAGTCGCGCGAGTTCCTCGCGGCGATCGACCACGCCCTCGGCCAGCTACCCCTCGACTACCGAACCGCTGTCACACTCCGCGACGTCGAGGGCCTATCAGCCGCTGAGGCCGCCGAGATCCTCGGGATCGGCGAGCGGGCGCTCAAGAGCCGGCTGCACCGCGGGCGGATGGCCCTGCGCGCCCAGCTCGACGGCTTCTTCCAGAGTGGCTACGTGAAGTAGCTACACGCGGGCGGGCGGCTCGCCGTGGGAGATCGGCAGATCACGCAACGCGCCGAGCCCCTCGATCGTACGCCGCAGGTTGCGCAGCATGCGACCGCAATTCGGGCACCAGTGCGTGTGCCGCGCCACGCCAGACGCCGCACGGGGCTCAAGCTCACCGTCGAGATAGTCGGACATCTGAGCACGCACCTCACGGCAGCGCTCGCGATGTCTCATCATCGGATTCCATGTCATACGGATCTAAGACGCCGCCCGTCGAGCAAAGGATTCACGAGTCATTCCGCACCGAGGACCAGTCACCAGAAGACGGTACCCGAACGAACGAACAACTCCGGTGAGCGAGGTTCTCTCCTCACCCAAGCCAACTTAGACGCTCTCACCGGCCTGTGATCGTCGACTACTGGGCGCCACAGCGCGGGTCGTGCCGCATCATCGCGCCCGCGATCGCAGAGCACAATGCCGATAACGATCGCGATCCTGATCGTCCGGCGCAGGTCGTGCCGCTGGACAGCGAACGAGACCGCCTCCCGGGGTAGGAGCCACGCGGCCCGCCTCGATCCGATCTCGCGGACGCCAAGGCCAGCCTAATTCTCGCCGCGAGCCCGGCTCGCCGCAGCGCGCACCGCCCCGAGCACAAGCGCGTCGGGCGGCGTCCCCTGTAGCCCCTGCTCAGTCCTGTATAGCCGGCACTTCAAGCCGAAGTCGTCGCGCTCCGCCGCCGCCGGCTCGACGTCGACGCCATCGACCCGCACCGTCGGCGAGCCGAGAAACCGTTCGGTGACCGCGGCATCGGGCGACTCCACACGTCGCAAGTCGACCTCGGCATCAACCTCAACCTGGGCCAGAAGCTCACGCAGCCGAGGCAAGAAGCGCGCATAACTAGGGCAACCAGCGAAATAGACCAGTTCGATTCGCATAACTAGACGGTTGGACGGAACGGCGCCGCAAAGGATTCACCTCCGCACGCTTTGGCGAGAGGATTCCGGACCCCAAGTGGTACAACGAAGTGGTACAACGGCCGCATCCGAACCGAGTCTACCGTTAGCGACAAAATGAAAAGCCCCGCAACACGAGGCTTTTCTTTAGGGTGAGCGACCGGATTCGAACCGGCGACCGCCTGGACCACAACCAGGAGCTCTACCAACTGAGCTACGCCCACCACGGGGCTATTGAATCTAACAGCGCCCGGGGGTTACGAGCGCTGAGCCGCCGCGATGGCGCGCCGCAGGAGCGGCAGCGAGACGTTCAGATCCGGCTGCAGCAGGCTCACCAGGATGCCCGCCACGAGGGCGACGGCGCCGAAGATCTGCACGGGGCCGACCGGGTTGGAGAACGCAACCCAGCCAAGGAGCGCTCCCACGAGTGGCTCGAGATTCACGAACGCGCCCGCCAGCTGGGCCGCGACACGCGCCTGACCGTAGGCGAACAGCCAGAACGGCAGGACGGTGCCGGCGAGTGCCAGCGCCACGAACGCGAGCACCGGCCCAGAAGCTGCCGGTGCGTGGGGAAGGCCGCCGCCGAGCAGTGCAACCGGCAGCGAGATACCCGCTGCAGCGGCGAATTGGACTGCCGTCACGGCAGCCGCATCACGTCCCTTCAGCAAACTCGGCTGCAAGGCGATGAAGATCCCTGACATGACCACCGAGCCGAACACGAGCATGTCGCCAGAGACGGTCGCGCCGCCACCACCACCCTTGGCGACGAGCATGATTCCGGCCAGCGCGACCACGTAGCCGAGCCATGTGAGCAGGGACGTGGTGCCTTTGCCAAGGCCTGCTGCCACGAGCGCAACAACGACCGGCAGCGCGCCCACGATGATGGCCGCGTGGCTGACGCTCGTGTGCTCGATGCCTGCGTTCTGCAGCAGCAGCACGGCGCCGTAGCCAAGCGCGCCGGAGCCGAGTACACGCGGCGTCAGCGCCTCGCGCAACCCGCGGCGCCCAAAGACAGCGAGGATCGGCGCCGCAACGAGGAACCGCATGGCGGAGAGCCAGCTCGGGTCGAGCCAGCGCAGCGAAAGCTTCGAGAGCGCGACCGTGACGCCCCAGAGGGAGCCGGCGGCGATCAGCGCGAGAATTGCGTCACGGTTCTTCATCACCACCGATACTGCCCAATCGGAGCTAATTTTCGGCTGATGATTTGATGCCTTGGCATATATACGATGTAATATTGCGTGTTATGGCGATCTCGCTTGATTTAATTGATCTGAGACTGCTCAACGAGCTGCAGCTCGACGCGGACCGCTCGAACGTCGAGCTCGCGCGGGTGATCGGGCTGTCGCCGGCGGCGACGCTGCATCGCGTACGGCGCCTGAAGTCCTCAGGCATCGTGCGCGCGATCGTCGCCCAGGTCGACGCGACCGTTGCCGGGTTTCCGCTGCACGTCTACCTGTTGGTGACCATCCAGCGCCACGACGACGCCGCGCATCGCAAGTTCACTGCGGCCGTCCATTCGATGCCAGAGGTGATCTCGGCCGACTGGGTGACGGGCGAGATCGACGCGATCCTGGTGGTCGTCGCGCGTGAGGTGGCGGAGCTCCAGCGCGTGATCGTGCGCCTGTCGACGCGTGGCGGCGCGGTTCGCGTCACGACGCTCCTGCGGCTCGAGGAGCTCAAACCCACGTCACCACTACCGCTGGAGACGGCCGGCGGCTGACGGCCGACGGCCCGATTAGTGGAACCCCCTGATAGCTGTCGCGATTTTCGGAACCCCTGGGATTGGGGTAATCTGAGGTGAGACCGTCGCGATTCTTGGGTTGGTTGATTACCATCCCGTTTGCCGGCGCGGTGGCCGGGCGGGATTTTGCGGCGGCCGGGTAGCCATGGCTGCCGACATTCCGGAGGATTGCATCGAGATGCCGCCGAGTCTGCCTGCCGAACCTCAAGATCCAATGGATCCACCCCACGACCGCTTCCACGCCGCGTTCGAGCAAGGCCTGCTCGCGGCCTGGATCTGCGATCTCGACGAGCGCTACACCGACGTCAACGATGCGCTCTGCAGGCTGCTGGATCGCCCCCGCGAGCTCCTGGTGGGCAGTCACGTGTCGGAGTTCACGCATCCGGACGAACGCGCCACGGAAGCCAAGGACGCCGGCGACATGCTGGCCGGCGAGCGCGACGGCGCCACGCGTGAGCAGCGCCTGCTCCGCGCCGACGGCAGGACGGTGTGGGTGCTGGCGGCGACACGGCTGATCCGCGACGCCGAAGGCGAACCGCTTTACTTCGTCGGCCAGGCGAGCGATCTGACCGATTACCACGCGCGTGAGCAGCGGCTGCGCCACCTCGCTGATCACGATCAGCTCACAGACCTACTCAACCGGCGCGGGTTCGGCCGCGAGCTGCGCCGCCACGTGAGCCGGCTGACTCGCTACGGCACCAGCGGCGCGCTGCTGATGCTCGACCTCGACAACTTCAAGGCCTACAACGACGCCCACGGCCATTCCGCCGGAGACAAGCTCCTTCAGGCGGTGAGCAGCGGGCTCAGCGGGCGGCTGCGCGGCGGCGACCTGATCGGACGCATCGGCGGTGACGAATTCGCCGTGCTGGTGCCGGAGGTGAGTGCGGAGCAGGCCGAGATGGTGGCCGCCGCGCTCGTCCAGTCGGTGCGCGAGCTCAGCCGACCCGGGGAGCCCGCGGTCACGATCAGCGTCGGCATCTTCGTCTTCGACGACGTCGAGCGCCTGTCCGAGGACCGCGCAATGGTGGGAGCCGATTTGGCGATGTATGCAGCCAAGCACGGCGGCCGCGACCGTCATGCGCCGTTTACCGCGCGCACACTCGAGGAGGCAGAGGCGATGCTGCGGGCCGCGCCGGTCGCACGCCCTCCCGACGCGGCCGGTACTAACGTTCCCAAGCACTAGCGACCGCGACCGAGCGGACAGCGGCGACGGCGTCCCGACCGATGCCGCAGCCTCGTCCCGACCGAGGAGAGGGTGAGCGAGCATGGCGATTGGTGAGACGGTGACCACACCGCTTGTGATCGACGGTGAGGAGCGCTCGACGGCGGAGAGCTTTGCCGTCCACGATCCGCACGACGGGTCGGTGATCGGCAGCGCAGCCAAGGCGACGACGCAAGATGCTCTGGACGCCGTTGCTGCCGCCGAGCGCGCCTGGCCGGCGTGGGCGGCGTTGTCCGCTGGCGAGCGGATCGATGTCTGCCTGAAGGCGCTCGAGACGTTGCCCAACGATCTGGCGGAGCGGGCCGAGGTGCTCTCGCGCGAGAACGGCAAGGTCCGCTTCGAGGCGGAGATCGATCTCATGGTGTTCGTCGGACGCTTCCACGGCGCCGCCGAGTACGCGCGCGAGCTCGACAAGGTCGAGACGATCGCCGGCCCGCCGTACAACACGACGATCCAGCATCTCCCCCAGGGCGTCGTGACGATCATCTATCCGTTCAACTGGCCGCTGGCGATCCTCGCGGCCAGCCTCCCGCACGCGCTGATGGCCGGCAACACGGTGATCGCGAAGCCGCCGCCGACGACGCCACTCTCATCGGTGCTGACGCTACGCCAGGTCGCGCGGATGCTGCCGGCGGGTGTGCTGAACGTCGTCACCGGTGATGACGCCACCCTCGGCCCCGTCGTCGTCGGCGACCCGCGCGTCAAGCACGTGTGCTTCACGGGCTCCACGGCCGGCGGCAAGCGCATCATGGAGATGGCCTCGAAGAACGTCACCAACGTGACGCTCGAACTGGGCGGCAACGACCCCGCGGTGATCCTCGACGACGCCGTTCTGGACGATGCCACGATCGCCAAGCTCGGGATGGCGACCTTCATGACGACCGGTCAGGTCTGCATGGCGGTGAAGCGACTCTACGTGCCCCGCGCCCGCTACCACGAGGCGGTCGAGGGACTCCGGGGCTTCATCGAAGCTCAGAGGATCGGTGACGGCCTCAACCCCGAGGTCACGATGGGACCGCTCAACATGGCTCGCCAGCGCGACTACGTGCAGCAGCTCCTCGCCGAATCGCGGGCCGGCGGCACTGAGGTGATCGACGGCGGCGAGTTCGTCGACGCCGACCCGAGCGAGGGCAATTACATGAAGCCCGCGCTCGTCCTCGATCCGTCGGCCGCCGAGCGGATCGTGACCGAGGAGCAGTTCGGCCCGGCCCTGCCGATCATTTCCTACGACACCGAAGAGGAGGCCGTGCGTCTCGCCAACGACACTTGGGCCGGGCTCTGCGCCTCGGTCTGGTCGGGCGACGACGAGCACGCGATGAGGATCGGCAGGCAGCTGCGCGCCGGCCACGTCTTCTTCAACAACCACAACGCGACGGCGGTCGACGAGCGCGCCATGTTTGGCGGCTTCAACCAGAGCGGCATCGGTCGTGAGCTCGGGCGTGAGGGCATCTACGGGTTCACTGAGACACAGGTCCTCGCCGTGCCCGACGGTGAGCCCGCGCACTGAACCGTCGACGCCTACCGATAGCTGTCCAAGGACACGAGCGCTGTCGCCATCCCCGAGCTGGCGGTGGCCGTGGCCCCGCCCGTGCTCGACGGGGTGACGCTGCGGACGGACACGCGCGCGCCGAACTGGTTGCCCTTACTGGCCCTCAGCAGAGCGTGACCGTGGGCGGTCATCCGGAACGTGAGATAGCCGACCTCGCCGGCGCCCAGCTTCTGCGGTCGCGAGGTTGCAATGGGGATCCCGGACCGGGTGACAGTTGTTGCAGCAACACAGGGTGCACTCGTCTTGCAGGCAGCGAGGATCCCGCCGACCCAGCCGTTGGACACGAAGTTGGTCTTGCCGAGGATCTGCACGGCGGAACTGGCCCAGGTCCGGCGCGCCGGCGCTTTGCCCGTTGCCGTGAACGCGACGAGACTCAGCGGGCGCGTCGCCTTGAGGCCGGTGGGGCCGGTCACCGTCACCGTCACCGGCAGCCTGCCGTCGGCCGCGTCTGTAACCAGGCGGCGGACCTGCTTTCTGAGCGGGACCAGAAGCACGCCGCCGTGCCGTGCGATCGCTTCGGTCCCGCTGTGCGCGAGGCGCTTGTCGCCCTCATAGACCGCGGCCTGCATCTCGCAGGGTGAGGCGTTCAGGCACGCGACCGGGACGCCTGCCGGTCCGCTGGATCCCACGAACGCGCTGTTGCCGAAGATCGCCACGCTGGCCGGCGTGGCGACGGGCGTGGAGCTGGCAACGATCTGGCCGCTCGCGTTGAGCGCCGCTACGCCGAAGTACGGATACACGGCGCGGACGTCGATCGCACCCGAGCGGTTGGCGGAGACGGTCTGAATTGCCGTCACGGTGGCCGGCGAGGCGCCGGCAAGGATCTGGAATTTGCTGATGCCAGGCTCTCCTGCCCACCTCGGAGTCAGGTGGACGGAGCCGTCCGCCTGCGGGCGAATGGTGAGCGAGGGTGCGGTGGCGACCACTGGTGCCAACGATGACCCGTTCCCGAATGCAGCGGTGGCCGCATCGATGTAGTCGCTATCGATGTTGATCGTCACGTTGCCGTACTCGTCGTTGTGGCCGCCGAGGTACTGGAGCAACTGCTGGTTGTTCGGCCACTCGCCGCTCGGTACGTACACATTCGCAGGGCTCGTCGGCGGCGTCGGGGGTGGCTGCGAATCCCACGCGGCGGTCCATAACTCGTCGGGCTCGACATAGCCCGTCCCATACCGGCTCACGAGATCGGCGATACCGGAGGCGCCGCTGCTGTAAACGCCGGACAGGTAGCCGCTGGCGTGCAGCTGCTCTGTCCACGCCTCGATGAACGCCAGCACCTCCGTCGTCGTGGCCGTGGATCGCTTGTAGCCCTCCATATCGAGGTAGACCGGATTGCCACTACCGATCCCGAGCGCCTGGGCTTGAACGACCGCGTCCTGGGCCGCGGCGGTGCCCTGGCTTGCAGCAAGCGACGCGGTGATCGCCTGGCAGCTGCAGGCGCCCGGCGCCTGCAGCCCGACGTAGATCGGGATCAGGTGCCAGCCGGCTGCCGACTCGGCGCTGACCCACGAGGCGTTAAGGTAGCCGCCTGTGCATGCTGCATTGACGCCGCCGATGTAGACGCCGACGGCCGCGTAGGGCGACGCTGCACCCCACGCCGACATCGTGGCCGGGGACTGCGTTGTGCAGGTGTCGAAGCCGAGACCGTTGTAGACAGCGCCGGGCAGTGCCGGAGTCGCCGTCGACGTCGTGTGGGCGATCGCTCGCGACCGCGTCGACGTGTTCGCTTTGGGCGGCCGATGATCGTTGGTGGCGAGCATCGCCCTGCGAAGTGAGCGTAGAGCGAGAGCCTTCCGAATCGTCGCGGGATCGCGGCCCCAGGTAGCGGTGATCACAAGGTGCTGCGCCTGCTCGACCAGTGTCGCCACCGAGCCGCCGCCCAGCGCCGCACCGGGGTTGCTCGTCGGCGCGAGCACGCTACGAGCGTCTGGTGCAACAGTCGCGCCGCGCGCTTCCGGTGCGATCAGGATCGCCTCGGTTCGCCCAATCGCCCGCACGGGACAGGCCTCGTTGCTACCTGGCGTTCCCAGATACACCGCATGACGGTTGAAGCGCACACACACGCTGGAGTCGGCGCCGAGGCGGAGCACCGGCCAGCCGGCTGGGACCTGCAGGCTGACGCCGCGGTAGCGCACGATCTTCGTCGCCGCCCGCGCGTTGCCGAAGGCGGCTGCGGCGTCCCCGGGCGCGGTCGCCACGCCGCCCAGTGCCAAGAGGATCGTGATGGCGGCCGTGCGCGGCAGATGTGGCTTGCGGGCTCGGCTCCTGATCACGACACAACTCACAACAGCCCTTACAGCCGAAGGTTGCGTAGTCCTCCTCTGCGGGTGCGCTGTTGCAGTCGCCGGGGACCCCTCGAACCTTGCGGAGCGGCACCACTTGGCACCGACTGACGGAGACGACCTGGCTGGACATGATGTCGAGGTTTCTCGACTGGGACTTTCGTCACGGCTTTTTTGACGCCGATAGCGCTCGTGCCGGTCCCATCGCTGCGCGAGCCCTGGTGCTGGGTGGGTCTCGGCGAACTGAACACAGCTCGGGGCGGGCCCGCTTCGCATCAGGCCAGACTGCCGCAAAGATCGAGGAGGCCACTCGAATCGTCGAGGCGCTTCAGCCCAAGGCGTTCACGAGGCTGTCGTCGCTGTAGGAGTCGTCCGCGCTCCGGTTGTCCTGCGCGCGCAAGTAGTCATTCGCCAGCTGTGCGATTTCGGCCGCGAAGAGGTCAAATCGTGTGGATGACTTAAATTCCCGTCGGATCGCGAGAGCTAGTAGCCGCCTGCGGCACATTAATCACCGGCTTGTTGCTCGAACAGCCGGGTGACGACGATCGCCTCGACCGGCTCGATCAGCGACGCTTCGATTGACTCCACGTCGGGATAGCCGGCGTTCAGCATCCGCCTCCCAGCAGTGACGTGGTCATAGGCGGTGCGGCGCAGCTCGGGAACTCCGTTCTCGATCCATAGCCAACGAGCATCCCCGTCACCCTCATAGGGGAGTCCAACGCTACCCGCGTTGATGAATCGCACGCCGCCGACGACGCGATCATCTTGCTGATGGGTGTGGCCGCCAACTACCAACGCCGCATCGATGCCGGCCAGAGCTTCCGCCCAGCGCTCCGGTCGCGAGATGCGCGTAAGCGTCTCGTCATCGCGCCGGGGACTGGCGTGGCAGAACAACGCCCCATCGACCGTCTGGGTGAGTGGCAGTTCTCCGAGCGCACGTGCTCTGGCTGCCCCGATCTCGGCAGCGGTGATCGCTGCCGTGCTGGACGCCAGATCCTCAGCGTCAGGGCCCAATGCCGCGCCAGCGACGGCTGCTGCCACCTCCCGCTCCCCATTGCCGCGCACCCACTGGACGGGAACAGCAAGCGCGTTCAAACGGTCGAGCGCCTCGCGAGCTCGCGCGCCGGGGACAGTATCGCCGCCGACAAGAACCACATCAGCACCCCTCGCCCGTGGATCGCCCAGCACTGCGTCCAGTGCGTCCGGGTTACCGTGAATGTCATAGAGGGCCAGGACGTTCATGGTCCAGTAACGCTATCTCCGAACGGCACGCTGTGCTTGGTCGCAGGGTTACTCGACGGGAGCGTGGAAGCGATCGTGCCGACCGCCGTAGGTACACGTGGTGTTCGGCGCATGTCGGCGTCGGGTCCGCATCAACGCGCCGCGGCTGGATGGATCTGGTTATCAGCGTCGGCGGGCTGCAGACTCCAGTGCTGGGTTCGGCCACCCTCCATCAGCGGGGTTGAGGTTCACCCCGGGTGGGACGATCTCATCGATCCGGTCAAGCGTTTCGTCGGACAGCTCGACATCCGCGGCCGGGATCTGCGACTCCAGCTGCTCGATCGTCCGGGGGCCGATGATCGCCGCGGTTACCGCGGGATGCCGGATCACGAACGCGAGCGCCATCTCGATCAGGGTGATGCCAGCCTCTTCGGCGAGCCGCGCAAGAGCGTCGGCCACCTCGAGCTTGCGTTGGTTGCCGGGCAATGACAGGTCATAGCGAGTCGGGATCCGCTCGGCTCGGTGCGACTTCGGTAGCTCCTCGCCGAGCCGGTAGCGCCCAGAGAGCCAGCCGCCGGCGAGCGGGCTCCATGGAATGACGCCCATCCCGTAACGACGGCAGGTCGGCAACACGTCGCTCTCGATCCCGCGCACCAGAATTGAGTACGGCGGCTGCTCGCACACGAACCGCTCGTGCCCACGGCGCTGCGCGACCCATTGCGCCTCGACGATCTGGCTGGCCGGGAACGTCGATGAGCCGACGTAGCGGACCTTGCCCGCGTGGACCAGGTCACTCAGCGCGCCGAGGGTCTCGTCGATGTCGGTATCGGCTTCCGGGCGATGGATCTGGTAGAGGTCGATCCAGTCAGTGCCCAGGCGACGGAGGCTGTTCTCGACCTCCTTGACGATCCAGCGGCGTGAGTTGCCGGACTCATTGGGGTCCTCGCCCATCGTGCCGTGGACCTTCGTCGCCAGCACGACGTTGTCGCGCCGCCCGCCGGCAAGCGCCCTGCCAACGATCTCCTCGGATTCCCCTCGCGAGTACACGTCGGCCGTGTCGATGAAGTTGATGCCCGCGTCGAGCGCCTGGTGGATGATCCTGATCGAGTCTTCGTGGTCCGGGTTACCCCAGGCACCGAACATCATCGCGCCGAGGCACAGCGGGCTGACCTTGACACCAGTGCCCCCGAGCGTACGTAGATCCATCTCTCGGAGCCTAGCGACCGGACGCGAAGCGTCGAGGGGCAATGACCCGCTCCCAGAACGGCGGCAGGCTCCCGGCGATACGGCTGCCCCCTCGAATGCGCCTCAAGAGCGGGTGTCAGAGCACGTCCGCGCGGCGCTTGCTCGACCCGAGCGACACGTCGCGACACAGGAGTTATCAACCCGCCAGCAACTGGCTGTTAGCGAGTGCATCGCGAGCGCCCCCGGCAGGACTCGAACCTGCGACCTGCGGATTAGAAGTTGTTTATTTGCAGGCCAATTGCCGTAGTTGCGGGTGATTGTGAGCAGCTCATCACAGTTCCGTGAGGACAGAAATACCCGAGTTCGGGACATTTCATGGGACACGCACCGGTCAGGCCGCGCCGTCTGGTCCCACCGACGACCGTCGACGTCTTTGGTGGGCGACGTGCGCCCTCAGTTCCGCGCGAAGCACGTCTTTCGCGTCGGATCCGACAAGGACGCGATGCCCGCCGAGATCGGATAGCAGGGCCGGCGCTATCGCGTGCGTGGCGGAGCATTCGTCCGGTCGCACGATCGCGGCGCGAATGCTTTTAGCCCAATTACTGCGCGGAGCGGAAGCGGCACGTGGCTTCCGCTTTTGGCGGTGGCTGTCGGGCAAAGTTTCGGCGTCGGGCGGTGTCTTTGCCGGTCGCTGGTGTGAATTCACCGGCTGGCGATTCGCGCTCGGTCTCGCTGCTCAGGCGCTCGCGGGGGTTATCCAGTGGGTGTGGAGCTTGAGCAGGTTGTGGACTGCTGCCTGCAGCCGCCACTCCGAGCGTGCTGCAGATCTTCCTCTTCGTTGGAACCGTCGGAAGTTGCGGTTGAACTTGTTCTGCGCGAAAACGGGCTCGACCGTTGCTTTGCGGTGCTTGTAGAGCTCGTGCCCCATTTCGCTTGAGAGCACTGCTCGCATGAACGCGTAGGGGCCTTTGTCCCAGCCTGGTCTGATGTCCTCTCGCAACCCGGCGTCGGGCGGCACCAGGACCTGGATGCCGTCGCTGACGATGTTCTCCATCTGCTTGGTGTGCCAGTAACCGGCATCAGCCAGCACCGTCTGCGGGCGCTGCGCGATGCCAGCATCGTCGAGTTCGCGTAGCGTGGCGCGGACGGTCGGTTCGAGGTGACCGAAGTCGGGGCTCTCAACGGCGATCTCGGCGGCGACG
>DATKSM010000079.1:0-7330 GCA_035531655.1 Solirubrobacteraceae bacterium | reverse complement strand
ACCCGCTCCATGCGATACAGGCCGATCCGGAAGGCCTCCTGGATCAGCTCGCCGACGGTGCGTAGACGGCGGTTGCCGAAGTGCTCGTACTCGTCGAGGTGATCCTGGATCGGCTCGCGCGGCATGTCCGAAGCCTCGGCGGCGTAATCCTTGACGTCGTTCTCCGGCTCCTCCGTCATGCCGAGCAGCTTCGGCAGCGAGACGAGCTCCTTGACCAGGGCGACGATGTCGTCGTGGGTAAGGGTGCGTGTGTCGAGGTCGACGTCGAGCCCGAGCCGCGAGTTCAGCTTGTAGCGGCCGACGCGGGTCAGGTCGTAGCGCTTGGGGTCGAAGAACAGCTGGTTGAGCAACGAGCGCGCGGCGTCGACCGACGGCGGCTCGCCCGGGCGCTGCTTCTTGAACAGCTCAATCAGCGCACCCTCTTCGGTGCGGGTCGCCTCGGTGTCGGCGTCAAGCGTCAGGCGGATATAAAGCGAGTTGCCGAGCAGCTTGAGGATCTCTTCGTCGGTCGCGTAGCCCATCGCGCGCAGCAGCACGGTGACCGGAAGCTTGCGCTTGCGGTCGATGCGGACGTAGACGCGCCCCTTCTTGTCGATCTCGAGCTCCAGCCACGAGCCTCGGGCCGGCATCAGGTTGGCGATGAAGACCTGCTTCTCGCGATCCTTGGGCTCCATCACGTACGCGCCCGGTGAGCGCACCAGCTGCGTGACGACGACGCGCTCGGTGCCGTTGATGATGAAGGTGCCGCGCTCGGTCATCCACGGGAAGTCGCCCATGAACACGGACTGCTCGCGGATCTCGCCCGTGTCACGGTTGATGAAGGCGACCGTGACGGTCAGCGGGCGGGCGTAGGTGAGGTCCTTCTCGCGGCACTGCTCGATGCTGGCGACGGGATCGTCGAAGTGGAAGTCGCCGAACTGGACGGCGAGGTTGCCGGTGTAATCCTCGATCGGCGAGACATCGTCGATCGTCTCGCGCAGGCCACCGCTCTCGGTGTCGGTCAACCACTCGAAGGAGCGGCGCTGAATGTTGATGAGATTGGGTACTTCGAGAACCTGGTTCAGACGCGCAAAACTCCGGCGCGTCCGGGGGGCTTCAGCGGTTGCCAAGACGGCGACTCCTCGGGCCGATGGGAAGACGGAGAGAGCACACGCGCGGCCGTCTAGAGGCCACTCGCGCACGGACCAGCAAAGATAGCACAGGGCAGCGCTGCCCTGCGCAGGGGCTGTCGAGCTCTCACGGACCCCGCCCGCGGCTGCCGCGTATGTGGCGCGGCGCCGACTGGTGGACGGCTACGGCTATTGGCCGACGCGGAGAGTTTAGGGGGTCGCCGCGGAAACGGCAACTCCCTGCAATTCCCTGCCCGATGACGCCCTGCGAACGGTCAGCCCACGGCGACGCGACCGCGCCGGTCGCCGCCGATGAAGGCGCGCTGCGTGCTGCGGCGCTCGAGCTTCAGGACCGGGCCGTGCCAGTGTCCGATGAGCCGGAGCACGTGCGCGTCACGCCCACGGCTGTAGCGGACCAGCGGCCACAGCAGCGTAAGCGTCGTGCGCGAGACGTAGCGGCGGCGACGTTGTACGCGAATCATCGACATTTCAGTCTAGTCCCGCGACCGCAACAGCGGTCCGGCCGGCGGTGGCGTATATGTATGTGTTGCCACCGAACCAACACTCCAGAAGGGATGCACCGATGGAATACCGTCAACTGGGCAGCTCCGGCCTGAAGATCTCGTCGCTGACGCTGGGCACCATGACCTTCGGCGGCGGCGGCTCGTTCGCGATGGTCGGCAACACCGACGTGGCGGGGGCCCGCCGTCAGATCGACATGTGCCGCGACGCCGGCGTCAACATGATCGACACCGCAGACGTGTACTCGGCCGGCCGCGCTGAGGAGATCGTCGGAGAGGTGCTCGAGGGACGTCGCGATGACTTCCTGATCGCCACCAAGGTGCGCATGCCGATGGGCGAGAGCCCGAACATGGAGGGCCTCTCCCGCCATCACATCATCGAGGGCTGCGAGGCCAGCCTGCGGCGGCTGCGGACCGGCCACATCGACCTGTACCAGGTGCACGAGTGGGATGGGCTGACGCCGCTCGAGGAAACGCTCGAAGCACTCGAGCACCTGGTCGACTCCGGCAAGGTGCGCTATGTCGGTGTCAGCAACTACGCCGGCTGGCAACTGATGAAGACACTCGGAATCGCGCGTCGCGAGTCGCTGCCGCGGTTCGTCAGCCAGCAGATCTACTACTCGCTGCAGGAGCGCTCAGCCGAATACGAACTGCTGCCGCTGGCCGTCGATCAGGGCCTCGGCACGCTCGTCTGGAGTCCGCTGGCGGGCGGCTTGCTGTCGGGTAAGTACCGCCGCGGCGTGCAGCCGCCGGAGGGCGCGCGGCAGCTGACCGACTGGAACGAGCCGCCGGTTCACGACCAGGAGCTGCTCTACGACACGATCGAGGTGCTGGTCGAGGTTGCCGAGACGCACGGGGTCTCCGCCGCGCAGGTGGCACTCGCGTGGCTGCTGACGCGGCCGACCGTGGCTTCAGTGATCGTCGGTGCCCGCACCGACGAGCAGCTCGCCGACAACCTCCGCGCGGCGGAGCTCGACCTCAGCGCCGGGGAGGTGGCCCGGCTCGAGCAGGTCAGCCGTCCGCGGCTGATCTACCCATACTGGCACCAGCTCGCGACCTCCGCCGAGCGCTTCAGCCCGGCGGATCTGGCGTTGCAGGCGCCGTATCTGCAGTCGTAGGCGACGGCGGCGCGGGCCGGCGCTCCGGCGTGCGGCCCGGTCCGCCCCTGCCGAGGCATTCGTAGACACGCGCCTGATAGGGCGTGACCGGGATCACACCGCCGGAGAACGCGGAGACGCCGACGCCGGCGGCGCGACCGCCCGCCAACTCGAGCTGATCGCCGACAGACAGCTGACCCGCGGTGACCGCGAACACCCACACCTCCTCGGATCCGGGCTCGAGCCGCCAGTGCTCGCTCGCGGCCAGGATGGCCGTGCCGGCGAAGTTCACGTCCTCCCAGACGTAACCCCACTTTGCGAGCACCCCCGATACGGCCGCGCGCAGCCGCTCCGGGACCGCTTCGAGCGGCATTACCGATTGGAGGATGGGCGACGCGTTCGGCACACGATCAGCTTAGGACGCGGCCAGTCTGGACAGATCTCGGATCACTCCGCCGTCGCCGCTGGATCCTGGACTGAGAACTTCCTGTCGCAGACCGACGAGGGTTCCGCGATGCGTCCGTCCGGTCACCAGGGACGGCTAAAGGCGGCGCCACAGCGCTCGAGCTCCGCGCGTGGCTTCAAAAGCTCCTTCATCGCGGAGGCCGTTGAGGGCAGCGCGTATGGTTGCCGAGCTGATACCTGGTAGAGCTGTGACTGCTTCCTGGAAACGGAATTCACGCGGCGCTTCATGCAAGGCCCACTCGCTCACCCGGTCCGCTTTGGACCCATGCTGCGCGCGCGCGCCGGCGACACGAGCCTCGAACGTTTTGTACGCCTCCGCAAGGATGGTCGTGAAGTACGTCAGCCAGGGCCATACGTCGTGTCCTGCGTCATGCCATCCGCGCTGTGATTGCTCCAGGGCTTCGTAGTAGCTGTTCTTGCTGTCGAAGATGAGTTGCTCGACGCTGACGTAGCGCGCGACGCCGTAACCCATGCGCAGCATCTCGTGCACCGTGAGTAGCCGGGACACACGGCCGTTGCCATCGGCCACCGGGTGAATAGCGAGGAAATCGAGCATGAAGATACCGAGCAGCAGGATGGGGTCGGCGGCCTCTGCGTCGAGAGCCTGGTTGTAGCCCTCTATCAGTGACCTGAGCGCGGACTCCGCGTACTGCCAAGGCACCGTCTCGAAGATGATGCGCTTCACGCCATTCTCAAAGGAGACAATCCGGTTGTCGTCCGTCTTGATGCGTCCAGGCTCTCCCGTCGTGTAGCGATGGACGGAGCCGTTCAGGACGAGCGGGTACGGCGGCGTGATACGAGAGAGCTCCAGTTCGCGCGCGATGGCGTCGATGGCATCACGGTAGCCGGCGAACTCTCTCTCGTTGCGGTTGCGGAAGTGCGCTCCGCCATCTCGTGCGATGCGCTCGGCGCGCTGGTCAGGGACGTCGTACCCCTCGATTGCCGTTGACGCCTGTATGGATGCGACGCGGGTAGTCTCGGCCAGGCTCTCAAGGAGTTGTGGGACCTGCTCGGCGAACAGCTGCTCGCGGCCATGACCGGTGTTGATGGTGCGCAGGAGCGTGCCGACGCGAGGCGGTTGGGCCGCCAAGGTTTTGTTGATGTCCGAGAAGCTGTGCATGGCTCAATCTGCTAATTCGGTGCCAAATTAGCACGAATATCAAATTGAGTAGCGAGTTCATCCTCCAGCGCGGCAATCTGCTAATCTGCCATCAAATTAGCAGATTTATCACATTCGTTGGCACTGGCTTGACAGTTTCGCAACACATGCGAAGCGTCGTCGGGGACACCTCCTGAACGGCGCCGGGATCGGCGAGCGGGTCGGAGTTGCCACACGGACGGGGGTGCCGCCAGGTCGGGTCGCACAGCGGATCGTGGTGCTACGGGGCCCTTAACGAGTGAAGGGCGGCCTGCCGGGCCGCCCCGCCTCGCAAACAGACTTGGACGTCAGTTCGAGTTACTTGAACTCGACGCTGCCGCCGGCCTCCTCGATCTCGGCCTTGAGCTTGGCGGCCTCGTCCTTCTCGATGCCCTCCTTGACGGCCTTCGGCGCGTTATCGACCAGATCCTTGGCCTCCTTCAGGCCCAGGCCCGTGGCCGCACGGACGACCTTGATGACCTGGATCTTCTTCTCGCCGGCGCCGGTGAGAATGAGGTCAACGGTCGTCGACTCGTCCTCGGCGGCGGCATCGCCGGCGCCGCCGGCAGCCGCGGCGGGAGCGGCGGCCGCGACGGCAGCCGCGGAGACGCCAAACGCCTCCTCGAGGGCCTTGATGCGCTCTGAAAGCTCGAGCACCGAAATGCCCTTGAGCTCGTCAATCCATTCAGTGGTGGTAGACATGTCTGTTTCTCCTGGCGTTCTAGGTCTGGTTAGTCGGTTGCCTCCGCTGTCGCGTCTGAAGCCTCTTCGGCTGATGGCGAATCAGCCTCAGAAACTTCAGCCGCATCAGCGGGTTCAGCCTCGGATTCAGCAGGTTCAGCAGAAGGAGCAGCCTCGGCTTCTACCTCTGCTGGCTTCTCCGGCTCGCTTGCCTCGGGCTCGGCCTCGGCCGGCGCCTCTGGCTCGCTCTCGTCGGTAGCTGCGGGAGCAGCTTCGGCCTCAGCCTCGGGAGCTTCAGTTGCCGCGGGCGCCTGCTCTTCCTCGGACGGTGCGGGCTCCTCTGAGGCGAATTCGTCATCATTCGCCGAAGAGGTGTCCGCAGCGTCGGAGGCTGGAGCGGTACCAGTGACCAGCCCCTGATCGCGGATCTGGCCGAGCTGACTCGCCAGGCCCTGGATGAGGGCGTTGAGGGTGCGGACCAGGCCGGTGAGCGGGGCGGCGATCGTGCCGACCAGCTGGGCGTTGAGGACGTCGCGCGACGGCAGCTTGGCGATCGTCTCGACCTCTGCCGAGCTGAGGCTCACACCGTCAAGGATGCCGCCCTTGAACGCCAGCGGCCCACGCAGCGCACGGGCGGTGTCGCTCAGGACCTTGGCGGCCGCGGCAGCGTCACCTTTGACCAGCGCCAGCGCCGTCGGGCCGACCAGCAGCGGCTTGATGTCGGCGACGCCGGCTTGGTCGGCCGCACGCTCAGACAGCGAGTTCTTGGCGACCCGCAGCTTCGTGTCGGTCGCACGCAGCTTCTCGCGCAGCTCCGCGATCTGGGCAACCGTGATGCCACGGTAGTCGAGCGCGATGATCGCGCCGGCGCTACCGAGCTCGTCGGCGATCTGGTCGATCACTGCTGCTTTTTGTTCTCGGTTCATATTGCTCGCTCTCTACGAAGGACGCCCGCGATGTAGGCGGGCGTCGAGAGCAAGCGACCGAGTGGGCCGCCGGCTGTTCGAGTTTCCACCTGCTCAGGACTTACGCGCACGCGCGGCCGGAGGTCTCGGGCTTCGTCTCTTGCTGGATGGGAAGTCTAGTGGCCGCGGGGAACTACGCGGCGACCGGCTCCTCAACGATGTCTCGGGTGCGGGACGGGTCGACGCGAACGCCGGGACCCATGGTCGAGGCCAACGTCACCGAACGGATGTAGCGGCCCTTGGCCACCGACGGCTTGGCTCGGATCAGCTCCTCGATCACGGCCGCGTAGTTCTCGAGCAGCGCGTGCTCCTCGAAGTCGCGTTTGCCGATCACGAGGTGCACGATCGCGCTGCGATCGGTGCGGTACTCGATCTTGCCGGCCTTGGACTCCGAGACCGCCTTGGCCACGTCCATCGTGACGGTGCCGACTTTCGGGTTCGGCATCTTGCCGGACGGGCCAAGCACGCGACCGAGGCGACCGACGATCGGCATCAGATCGGGCGTCGCGATCGCGACATCGAAGTCGTCGAAGCCGTCATCGAGGATGCGCTTGGCGAGGTCCTCGCCGCCGACCACGTCGGCGCCGGCCTCCTCGGCCTCCCGCGCCTTGTCGCCCTGCGCGAACACCGCCACCTTGACCTCCTTGCCGAGGCCGTTGGGCAGCGCGATCGTGCCGCGCAGCTGCTCGTCGGCGTGGCGAACGTTCAGCCCGGTGCGGACGTGAACCTCGACCGACTCGTTGAACTTCGCGCTCGACAGCTGCTTGACGAGGGCGATCGCCTCCGCGGGCGGGTACTCGCGCTCGCGGTCGTAGCGCTGACGCGCCTCGTTGTATGTCTTGCCGTGCTTACTCATCAGACCACCTCCACGCCCATCGAACGCGCGGTGCCGGCGATGATCTTCTTGGCGGCCTCGATGTCGTTCGCGTTGAGATCCGGCATCTTCTTCTCGGCGATCGCCGAAAGCTGCGCGTCGGTGATCTGCGCGACCGTCTCACGGTGCGGCTCGGCCGAACCCTTCTCGAGGTTCAGCGCCTGCTTGATCAGGATCGCGGCCGGCGGCTGCTTGGTGATGAACGTGAACGAACGGTCCTCGTAGACCGTGATCACGACCGGGATCACCGTTCCGGCGTCGCCCTGCGTCTGGGCGTTGAACGCCTTGACGAACTCCATGATGTTGACGCCGTGCTGACCCAGAGCGGGTCCAACCGGGGGCGCCGGGCTGGCCTGTCCGCCAACCGCCTGCAACTTGATCTGTGTAAGAACCTTCTTGGCCATTCTCGTCTCTTCCTAGTTCAAGCGAAATACACGCGCGCCCCTAGCGCGCGCATAAACATTTCTCCTAGTGCACCTA
>DATKSM010000078.1:0-21366 GCA_035531655.1 Solirubrobacteraceae bacterium | reverse complement strand
TGGATCTGGCGGCGCGGCGTGTCGGCCGGCAGCTCCTCGCCCAGGTCGATCGGTTCGCCGAGCAGGTTGAAGATGCGCCCGAGCGTCTGACGGCCGACCGGTACCGAGATCGGCCCGCCGGTGTCGACGACCTCGGCGCCGCGCGCGAGCCCGTCGGTCGTGTCCATCGCGACGGCGCGCACGCGGTCGTCGCCGAGCTGTTGTTGGACCTCGAGCACCAACAGGGGGTCGGTGGCGGCGGCGATGTCAACGTCCTCCTCGGCGCGTGCCGCCTCGGGGCGCTTGATCGTGATCGCGTGGTTGATCTCGGGCAGCTTGTCCGGGAACACGGCCTCGATAACGACCCCCTGGATCGATTCGATCCGACCTACGTTCTGCTCAGTTGTGACTGCCATATCGCTCCAGTTCCAGTCTGTCCAAAAGTCTTAAATTGCTCGCTCGCCCAGCCGCTAGCTGACGCCCTCGGCGCCGGCAACGACCTCCATGATCTCCTGAGTGATCGCGGCCTGACGGGCCCGGTTCATCTCCAGCGTCAGATCATCGATCAGCACGCCGGCGTTCTCGGAGGCGTTGCGCATCGCCGTCATCCGTGCGCCGTGCTCGGACGCGGTCGATTCCAACAGCGCGCGGAAGATCGAAACCTCGACGTAGTCGGGCACCAGCTGTCCGAGGATCTCGTCGGGATCCGGCTCGTACTCGACGAGCGCCCGCGGACTGTCGTCTCTTTCTCCGGTGAGCGCCTCGTCGAGCGTGTCGTGCTCGGAGCCGACCCCGGCGATCACGGCGGCCTCGTGCACCGGCAACAGGCGCTCGTGGCGAACGACCTGGGAGATCGCGGAGATGTAGCCGTTGTAGAACACGTCGACGCGATCCACCTCGCCGTCGATGTAGGCGGCCATCAGGCGGTCGGCGATCCGGCGGGCATCGGCGAAGCTCGGCCGATCGGAAAAGCCCGTAAAGCTCTCCGCCGGCTCGAGCCCGCGGAACGCCAGCGACGACGCCGGGCGCCGCCCGGCCGCAAAGTACACGGGCTCCACGCCATCGGCCTGGCTCTCATGCCCGGCCGCCACGCCGGCGCGGACGATCTGCGAGTTGAACGCGCCGGCCAGCCCGCGGTCGCCCGCGACCAGCAGGAGTCCCACGCGCTGCACGGACTCGTGCGGCGTCAGAATCGGCAGGCTCGGCACGGCACCGGCCGCCTCCGCAGCCTGTCGCGTCAGCTTGCGCAGCGCGTGCGCGTACGGACGCAGCGCCGAGATCCGCGCCTCGGCGCGGCGCAGGCGTGCAGCCGCGACCATCTCCATCGCACGGGTGATCGTGCGGATGTTCTGGACCGACGCAATGCGGTTGCGGACGTCTCGCTGGGAAGCCATAGTGCTGGTTCAGCCGTGCGCCTCAGGCGGCGACGACCTCGATCTCCTCGTCGATCGGGTGGCCCTCTTCGTCGAGGTCGTACCCGAAGTCCTCGGCGTACTGCTTCACAGCCGCGTCGACCGCCTCGACCGTTTCAGCCGACCAGTCGCCGCCGGCGATCTTCGCGAGCAGCTCAGCGTTGGTCGCCTTGACGGAGTCGCTCAGCCCTTCGAGGAAGTGCTCGACCCGGTCCACTTCGACGCGGTCGACGTAGCCGTTGGTGGAAGCGTAGATCTGCACGACCTGGAGCTCCACCGGGATTGGCTGGCCCTCGCCCTGGTTGAGTGTCCGGACCAGCCGCTGGCCGCGCGCCAGCGTGCGCTGCGTGTCGGCGTCGAGCTCGGAGCCGAACTGCGCGAATGCCTCCAGCTCACGGAACTGTGAGAGGTCGAGCTTAAGGCGGCCGGCGACCTTCTTCATCGGGCCGATCTGGGCGTTACCGCCGACGCGCGAGACGCTGATGCCGACGTTGATCGCCGGGCGCACGCCCGAGTTGAACAGCTTCGGCTCGAGGAAGATCTGGCCGTCGGTGATCGAGATCACGTTCGTCGGGATGTAGGCCGACACGTCGCCCGCCTGCGTCTCGATGATCGGCAGCGAGGTCAGCGAGCCGGCGCCGAGGTCGTCGTTGAGCTTGACGGCGCGCTCGAGCAGCCGCGAGTGCAGGTAGAAGACGTCACCCGGGTAGGCCTCGCGTCCCGGCGGACGGCGCAGCAGCAGCGACATCTGACGGTACGCGTACGCGTGCTTGGTGAGGTCGTCATAGATCGTCAGCGCGTGGCCGCCGTTGTAGAGGAAGAACTCGCCCATCGCGCAGCCCGCGTACGGCGCCAGGTAGGTGATCGGCGCGGACTCGTCGGCGGCGGCCATCACGATGATCGTGTTCTCCAGGGCGCCGGCATCCTCGAGCGCCTTGGCGAGCGCGACAACGGTCGCCTTGCGCTGACCGATCGCGACATAGATCGAGATCACGCCGCTGTCCTTGTTGTTGATGATCGTGTCGAGCGCGATCGCTGTCTTGCCGGTCTGACGGTCGCCGATGATCAGCTCGCGCTGGCCGCGGCCGATCGGGATCATCGCGTCGATCGCCTTGATGCCGGTCTGTAGCGGCTCCAGCACCGGCTGGCGCTGAACCACTCCCGGGGCCTTGTGCTCGATCGGGCGGCTCTCGGTGGTGTGAATCGGGCCCTTGCCGTCAAGCGGGGTACCGAGCGGGTCGACAATCCGCCCGAGCAGCGCCTCGCCGACCGGGACCTCGAGCAGCTTGCCGGTGCGGCGCACGGTGTCGCCCTCGACGATCTTCTCCCACTCACCGAAGAGCACGGTGCCGACGTTGTCGGACTCGAGGTTCAGCGCCAGCCCGGTCACGCCGTGCGGCAACTCGAGCATCTCGAACGACATGCAGTTCTCAAGACCATGCGCACGGGCGATGCCGTCCGCGACCGACAGCACGGTGCCGACCTCGGCGAGGTCGGCGCTGCTCGTGTCGAGTCCTTCGATACGGCTCTTCAGGATTGAGGTGATCTCGTCTGGCTTGATCTGCATGTTCGTTACGGCTCCTTTAGGCCTGCGCGACTTCTCGTCGAAGTTTTTCGAGGCGGGTGCGAATCGACGCGTCGAGAATGAGGTTCCCGACGCGCAGCACGATCCCGCCGAGGATCTCGGGGTCGACGTTGCTCGACAGCTCGATTTCGTTGCCGGTCTGCTCGCCGATCCGCCGGCCGAGGCTCTCGACGGTCTCGGCGTCGAGCTCGACGGCGCTTGTGAGCTGCACCGGCAGCAGCTTGTTGGTCTTGCCGTAGAGGACCTCGAAATCGATCCGGATCCGGAAGATTGCGGGCATCCGATGACGCTCGATCAGCGCCTCGAGAAAGTTCATGAAGGCCGGGTCGGCGCCCTCCAGCAGTCGTGCCAGCCCGCTCTTCTTCTCATCGCTCGTGAAGTACGGCGAGAAGAAGAAGACGGCGAGCTCGCGGTGCTCGTGCAGTGCGTCGGCGAACTGGCCGAGCTGCTCCTTGATCGTGTCCAGCACGTCGCGCTCCGAGGCGACCTCGAACAGCGACCGGGCGTATACCTGGGCGATCTCTTCCATGCCTGATGGCTCTTGAAACTGGCCCGCTGGCCAGTTTCAGTCCTTGCCTCCGCTGAGGACGCTGAAGTCGAGGTCGCTCAGCGCCTCGTCGACGAGACGCTTCTGGTCGGCGTCGGTGAGCGTCTTGCGTGTGACCTTCTCGGTCGCGAGCACGGTGAGGTCGGCCACCTCGCGACGGATCTCCTCGATCGCCCGGCGTGTCTCGGCCTGGACGTCGCGTCGGGTCTGCTCGAGCAGGCGTTCACGCTCCGCACGCGCGGTCTCGACGGCCTCCTTCTGATGCGCCTCGCCGGCCTGGCGGGCGCGCGTGACGATCTCATCGGCCTGCTGGCGCGCCTCGGCGAGCCGCTGGCGGTACTCGTCCAGCACCTGCTGGGCGTCCTCGCGCAGCTTCGCGGCCGAGTCAATCGACTCCTCGATCGACGTCGCGCGCGCGTCGAGGGCGGCGCCGATAGCCGGGAAGACCCACTTACGCAGGATGAGATAGACGATCCCGAATACGACCAGTACCCAGACCATCAGCCCCACGTTGGGGGTGATCAGGAACGAGCCCGACGATGCGACCGGGATATGTGCGGCAGCGGTCATCAGCGATCAGAACAGGAAGGCCGCGATGAACCCGCCGACGAGGCCATAGAAGAAGCAGGCTTCGGTTAGCGCGAAGCCGAGCCACTGATCGCGCTCGATGTCCTGGCGCAGTTCCGGCTGGCGGGTCTTGGACTGGATCGATGCGTTGAAGACGGCACCAATGCCTGCTCCGGCGCCCGCGGCGCCACCGCCGGCGCCAACGCCGAGGGCGATCGCCTCACCGGCCTTCTGGCCGATGGTGTTGACGTTACTCGCCGCCCCGAAGAGCGGGTGGAACAGCGTCAGGAAGTGGAACAACATGTGCTTGGTAGCTCCTTGTTGATGGCTAGTGGCTGGTGACCGCGTCACCGAGGTAGATGGAGGTCAAGATGGAGAAGATGAACGCCTGCAGGCCGGCGATCAGGACCGCCTCGAAGGCGTAGATTGCGATGCCGATCGGCAGCAGCAGCCACTGCACCCACGGATCGCCGACGAGCACCCCGAGCTCACCGCCCATGAACGCGATCAGCATATGCCCGGCGAGCAGGTTGGCCCAGAGTCGCACGGTCAGTGAGATCAGACGCAGGAAGTAGGAGAGGATCTCAATCACGAAGATCAGCGGCTTGATCGGGCCGGTGATGCCGGCCGGCATCAGGCTCTTGACCGCCGCGATCGGGTTGTAGTGGTGATACTTGAAGCGTTCCCAGCTGAACAGGCCGAACACCAGCAGCGAGAGGATCAGCGGGAAGGCGACGTTCGTATCAGCCGCGTAGATCTGGAACGACGGGATGTGCGCACCGAAGATCTTGAACTTGTCGATCGAGTTGACCGGTAAGGGGATGTAGCCGATCAGGTTCGAGACCAGGATGAAGACGAACAGCGTCGCGACCAACGGGAAGTACTTCCTCGCCAGCTTCTGGTCATGCAAGCTGTCCCGGGTCATCGACGAGGTCAGGCCGTAGAACATCTCGACAGCGGCCTGCATCCGGCCGGGCCGTTGCTTGAGGCGGCGCGCGACGTAAAACAGCAGGCCGAGTGTGATCACGGCCGCGACGATGACGTAGAAGACACCCTTGTTGAAGTCGACCGGGCCGACGCTGAACCAGGTGTCGAGCTTGAATTCGTTCGTCGGCGTGAAGATCCCGCTCGTGACCGCGGGTGCCTTGTGCGGCTTGAAGCCCCACACGGCGATGAAGAAGATCAGGCCGAGCAGGTAGAACCCGCCCAGGCCAAGGAGGACCTTGCGAAGTGTGTGCGTGCCCTTCTTCTCGGGCGTCTCGCTCGGAGTTGGCGCGCCGGCAGGCGCGAGGGCGGGCGCCGGTGCGGGCGCGGTTATCGCGCTCATCTGTCGAGCTCGCTTTCCGGCGGCTGCCCGTTCGCGAGCCTGATCGCGAACCCGATCGAGTAGGCGGCGAAGATCAGGAGCGCGGCGGCCAGACCGTCCTTGCGGCCGCCGACGGCGCCAGCGACGACGATCGCGCCGACGAGTAGCCAGATGCGACCGAAGGCCTCAGCCGAGCGGATTCCGGCCCGCCTCAATGAGTCCTCTATGCGCGCGGTCAAGCGACGGTCGATGACCTGGAGCGACCGCTGCAGCAGCCAGCCGGCGGCACCGACGATCACACCAAACTCGGGCGCGCCGATGATCAATGCTGCAATAGCGCCGATCAACACGAATGCGACATCCAGGTATTGGAGCACGTTTGCGGCATCCCGCTCGGACGAATGGGCGTTTTGATACAAAGTGTTCATATCCCGTTGGGCGGTGGCTTGCCCAATGGTTGGGCGGCGCATGCTAGCGATTCGCGGTCTTTAAGGTCCGCTGACCTTGGTGCGCCCAGACGCGTGGCAGCGTCGGTTTTGGCATCTGTCCCTCCGCCCACATTGCTGCGACCCCGGCGCGGGCGAGTCCGAGATGGCCCTCGTACACGAGGTAACGCGGGTCCCAGCGCGGCTGAAACTTAACGTTGAACCGGTAAAGGCTCTCGATCTGGAAGTACGGGTTCAGCACCGCCGCCGCCTTGCCGAGCAGTCGCTCGAAGGGGTTCTGGGGGTCGCGCATGTACTTCGTGAGCGCGGCGAAGTTGAGCGAAATCTCCTCGATCCCGCGCTCGCGCATCGACTCGATCGCGCCCACCACCAGGAATTCCATGAGACCGTTCGGTGTTGCCGGGTCGCGGCGCATGATCGACAGCGACATCGCCGGCCGTCCGTAGCAGGGGACGAAGTGCAGCACGCCGCGCAGGGCGCCGTCACCGTCGCGCGCAAGCACGAACAGCGTGTCCTGCTGAAGCGGGCACTGGATTCCGTCCAGTCCCATCGAGAAGCCGCGCTCGGACTGGCCGATGCGCCCGATCTTGAGCACGTGCTCCATCTGGCGCATCGTCTCGGCGTCGATCTCGGCGCGGGTGCAGAGATCGGAGCTGTAGCCGGCCTTGCGCAACCGCTGAACAGACTGGCGGACCTTCCGGATCGCGCGGCCCTCCAGCGAGAACGCGTTCAGCTCGACGACCGCCTCGTCTCCGAGGTACAGCGTGTGCAGCCCGAGCCCCTGGTGGATCGGGACAAGGCCAGCGCTGGCACCGAGTGCAGCCAGCTTCAGCCCCCGCGAGCGCGCGAATCGGCGCACGTCGAGCAGCAGATCCCCGAAAGCCTCCGGCGGCCCGACCGGGTCACCGGACAGCAGCAGCGTCCCGGCCTCCACCCGGTAGCCGACGAAGGCGGTGCGGTCGTCGTTGAAGAAGTACAGCTTGTCGGGCCGCAGCTTGAAGAAGCTCAGCGAGTCATTGCCGTGCTGGCGCACGAGCTGAGCGGCCAGCCGCCGGACCGAGGCGCTCGGCCACGCGTTGGGCGCCGCCAGCGGCCTGAACAGCACGTATGCGATCCCGAGCAGCGTCGCGATCTCCACGAAATGGATTGCGAGCGGCATCCACTGGAAGCTCACGACGTGACCGAACGCGCGCAGCGTGTGATTCTCGAAGTGCAGCCCGCTCTTGAAGCGGATGAGTGCCGTCGACTGGTCGAAGATCACATCCACCTTCGGGCGTCCGCTGGTCATCCAGTCGATCAAGCTCACGAACGCCAGCCCAAGCATGCCGAGCAACGGCACCCGCCACACCGCCGAGCGCAGTGAGATCCGCGCCTGCACGACGCTGAACTGGTGGCGCGCCCGCCACAGCCACAGCGCGACCGCCCAACCGACCAGGCTCTCCTCGACGTCGAGGCCCTTGGCCAGGTTCACGACACCGATCGCCAGCAGCAGCACGATCGCGACCTGCATCGAGCGGCGGCGGCGTTTGAGCAGGTACGGCGAGACGAGCAGCAGCGCGGCGCCGGCGGGCAGCGCCAGCGCATGGAAGAGCTCCATCGCGCGGACGCCCTCGATGTGGAACAGCAGGTGTCCGCGCCAGCGGATGTCAGGCGTCAGCGCCGAAGCGATGTTGACAACGCCGACGAGCGCGGTGAGGACGGCAGCCGTCGCGGGCAGCCAGCGATGATCCAAGGTGGCGTTCTTGCGCACAGATTTAGGGGTCCCGAGCCGAATCAGCGGAAAGGGCGGGCCGATGAACTCCAAATGGTGGCCCAGACCGAACCGCAACTGCCATTGAATGTACTCAACAGCGCGGCGGTGGTTACATAAACCGCCGGTCCTGGCGGTCTTCGGGACGGCGGCGCAGCTCTGCGTTACGGGCGCTCGGTCTCGAGTTCGACCAGCTTCTCCTGCACGCGCTCGGCGCGCTCACCCAGGTCCGCCTCGAGCTTGGTCAGCTCGGCGACCCGCGCCCGCACCAGCCTCAGCTGGGTGTCGATGTGGCCACGCGACTGGAGCAGCAGCGCGTGGCGGCGGTCAGGGTCGTCGGTCTCGAGGAACTCGCGGCGGATGCCGGCGCGTGCCGATTCGGCCTCGAGCAGCTGTGACAGCTGCTCGAGGCTGAGGCCGAGCAGATCCTTGAGGCGCACGATCTCCCTGATGCGCTCGACGTCCGCGTGCGTGTAACAACGGTGCCTGCCCAGCTCGCGTTCGGTGCCGCCCGCGAGCAGGCCGATCTCCTCGTAGTAGCGGATCGTGCGCGGCGTCGTGCCCGTCAGCTCGGCGACCTCGCCGATCCGCATGATGCGCGAATCGGACTCGTCGCCCGGGAGCGGGGTCGGGTTGGCGGTGGCGCTCATCAGACGGCCGCCGCCACGGTCGGAGCCTCGGCGGCCCGGGGCTGCTCCGACTCATCGGCGTAGACGCTGACGTGCTTGGGTCGGGCGAACGACACGACCGCGCCGATGATCGAGACGCCGGCGAGGCACCACAGCGCCAGGTGCATGTTCGACAGGAACGGGGCCATGTGCGCGGCGCTGATGCGCGTACCCAGGCCGGAGAAGATTCTGAACAGGACGGTTGGCTTGATGCCGGTGGTGACGACGGCCATCACGAAAGCGATCGACAGCACGGCGCCCGTGTTCTGCACGAGCACGCGCGCGCCGGACGCGATGCCGCGCCGGTGCGGCGCGACGACGCCCATCATCGCGGCCGTGTTGGGCGAGTTGAACATGCCCGAGCCGACGCCGACGACGAACTGGAACAGGCCCGGCCACCAGTAGCTCGTGTCCTGCTGGAGCGTCGTCATCAGCGCCAGGCCGGCCGCGGTCACGAGCATCCCGATCGACGCGAGCGCGCGCGAGCCGTTGCGGTCTGCGTAGATCCCCGCGAGCGGCGAGGCGACCAACATGCCGATTGCCAGCGGCGCAAGCTTCAAACCGGCGAGGATCGGCGTATCGCCCTGGACGCCCTGGAAGTAGAAGACGAACAAGAACATCAGCGCGAAACGGGCCAGACCGTTGAGGAATGCCGCGGCCGAGGCGGCGCTGAACAGGCGGTTGTTGAAGATCGTCAGGTCGAGCATCGGCGCGCGGACGCGGCGCTCGATCACGACGAAGAGCGGAAGGAAGATCGCGGCAGCGGCCAGACCGCCGAACACGACCGGGCCGTGCCAGCCCTCGATGCCGCCCTTGGAGATCCCGAGCACGAGGCCCGTAAGTCCGAACAGGAACGTCCCCGTGCCCAGCGCATCGAAGGTCGTGTCCTCCCCGCGCCCGGTGATCTCACGCAGGATCGAGTACGCCCAGACGCTGCCGAGCAATGCGAACGGGACGTTGAACCAGAACACCCAGTGCCAGGAGATGTCGACGAGCGCGCCGCCGAGCACCGGGCCGATCACTAGCCCGACGGCCGCGACCATCGTGTTGGTGCCCATCGCGACGCCGAGCTGCTCGCGCGGGAACGCGTCGGTGACAATCGCGGCTGCGTTGGCGAACAGGAACGAGCCGCCGATTCCCTGCAGGACACGCCAGACGATCAACTCCGTGCCGCCGCTTGAGAAGCCCGCACCCAGTGACGCGGCAGCGAAGGCGATGAAGCCGGCGATGTAGGCGTTCTTGCGCCCGAACTGGTCCGACAGACGGCCGGCGCTCAGCACCAGCACGGTCGACGCGATCATGTAGACGAGAATCACCCAGACCAGTGTCAGCAGGCTGGTGTGCAGGCTCCGCTCGAGGTCCGGGAGCGCGATGATCAGCGTTCCCGAGTTGATCGTGGCGAGCAGCATGCCGACGCTCGTACAGGACAGCGCCCACCACTTGTAGTGGTCGTGGCCTGCGTCGACACCGAAACGGCGAGCCGGTCCCGCGGCGGTGCTCGTTGTTGACATCGGGTCCTTACTGACGAAAAAGCGGTTTCTTACGTAAACGTCAGCTTAGCACCGCGGGACGCTCTGCCGCGACCCCGAAGCAGCGGCGAGGGGTCGCGAGCTAATGCTCGAAGGCTGCGACCGTCGCAAGCACGACGTACACGGCCATCAGCGCGGCTCCTTCGAACGTCGTCGCCTCGCCGTCGCCGGTGATCTGCCAGATCAGGATCGCGGTGCCGATCAGCGCGCCCGCCCATACCGGCTGCATCGCGAACGTCAGATGGCTCGCGGTCAGCAGCGAGACCAGTACGAGCAGCGGGTAGAGAAACGCCGCGATCTGCGCCACCGAGTTCTTCACGACGCTGATCGCGAGGTCGCTCTTGCCCTTGTACGCGAGGTAGATTCCGGCGACGTTCTCGACGGCGTTGCCCGCGATCGCGACGATCACGATTCCCGCAAAGGCCTGCGAGATATGCAGCAGGTGGATCGTCGGCTCGAGTGCATTGACGAACCAGTCCGATACGAAGGCCGAGCCAACACCGGCGCCGACGAGCAGCGCCACCGCGGTTCTCATGGAGATGCATGTCTGTTGTTCGAGCTCCACTGGAGACTGCTGGTCTGCGTCCCGCGTCCCCGGCGGTCGATCGGAGCGGATGTAGCTTCGCATCCAGATCGAGTAGACGACCAGCAGCACGACGGCGCCGACGATCGAGATCGTCTCGACGTGATGGCTCGCGACGTTATGCGAGGAGGTCACGACGCCGACCAGGACGATCGTCAGCGACGAGGCGAGCAGCAGCGTCGCAGTGTCGTTGGGCAGGCGCTGACTGAAGCGCATCAGCCCGTCGGGCGCCCGACGCGCCCCGGCGACCAGGACCAAGCCGAGTACCAGGAGCGCATTGACGAGGATCGACCCGATCAGCGCCGTTTCGGCGACCGTCGTGTAGTGCGCCTGTAGCGCGAATATGACGACGAAGAACTCGGGCAGATTGCCGATGGTCGACTGCAGCGTGCCGGTCACCGCCGGGCCGTAGCGCATACCGATCTGCTCGGTTGAGAAAGAGACTGTCCAGGCCAGGCCGGCGAGGGCGAGCGCCGCCAGGATGAACGCGACTACATGCGGGATGCCGCTGACGTAGCGGCCGACCCCGGCCAGCGCCGTGAGCGCGAGCACCAGCGCGAACACCGCCCGCTCAACCCGGGTGAGGCCGCGCTCACCGACGGCGGTGCTGTGGCGATGCAACACCAGCGGTCCTACGGCTTCACCGCGTCGAACTCACCGGTCTCGATGTCGCGCGCGACGCTGGCGACGATCTCGTGCTCGGTGGTCTCAGGATCGACGGCGCGCAGCTGGATCGTGCGCAAGTTCTTGAACTTGAAGATCTCGAGCACGTAGACGAGGTATACGCTGGCGGCCGCCGCGAGCAGCAGGATCACGCCCATCACGATGCTCCAGCCGAGCCGGTAGGTCCCGTTGCCGTTGGAGTACGGCACGAAGCGCAGCGCCAGCGCCACCCCGGCGAGCATCAGCGTCCACGTGTAGAGGTAAGCGACGGTCTTGCGCTGGCTGAAGCCAATCCGAGCCATCCGGTGATGGAAGTGCTCCGCATCCGCCTGCCACGGCTTGCGCCCGTATTTGAGGCGCTTGGCGACGACGAATCCGGTGTCCATGAACGGCACGGCCAGCACCAGCAGCGGCACCGCCAGCGCAAAGGCGGCGGTCGTCTTGAGTGAGCCGATCACGGCAGCCACCCCGAGCAGATAGCCGAGCAGGTTCGAACCGGCGTCGCCCATGAAGATCTTTGCGGGATAGCGGTTGTGGACCAGGAAGCCGAGTGACGCGCCGGCGGTGATCGCGGCGAGCACGGCCGCCGAACTCGTGGCGCCCTGGAGGTTGAAGGCGATCACCGCGAATGCAGCGCCATCGATCGCGCACACCCCTGCCGCCAGCCCATCGACTCCGTCTGAGAAGTTGACGATGTTCATCAACGCCACCAGCCAGATGACGGTGAGCTCCTTGCCGCCGCCCGGGAATGCGAGGTAGCCAAGGACGGGCAGCGTCAGACCCTTGATCACGGCGCCGCTGGCGGCGGCGACGATCGCGGCGCCGATCTGGCCAAGCAGCTTGAGCAGTGGCTGCAGATCGATCGCGTCGTCGATCGCGCCGATCAGCGCGATCAGCACCGCCCCGCCGATCAGGGGCCAGGTATGGACGAGGCCGGCGCGACCGATGGCTTCACCCTTGGCACGCTCCAGTGGGATCGTGCCGGGTAGCCAGATCAGCGCCGCGAGGATTACCGCCGCCAGGATCGCCAGACCTCCTAGCTCGGGGGTCGGCTCACGCGCGAGCCCGCGCTCGGACGGGTACGCGATCGCCCCCACGCGACGCGCGAGCCGACCCGCGAGCGGCGTCAGCAGAGCCGCGACCGCCGTCGCGACGAGAAAGGCAAAAACGGCATCCCAGTAACGCATCTGGCGGCATAAGCATGCCAGCAGGCGCCGACCGGACGCCGGTGGACCGTTCGCGACCTTACGCAGCGGTGACGGCGATCGCCGCTGGGGTTGTGGCTACTGCGATCGCGGCTGCGAGACGGGCGATCACGGCGTAAGGCGTGAAATCGAGCTGCCGCGCCGTGATGCGAAGCACTCGGTACCCGGCCGCGACAAGCCGCTGGTCGCGCAAGCGGTCGGTTTCGAACGAGCTGCGGTGACCGTGGATGCCGAAGCCGTCGAACTCGGCCACGAGGCGGTGCTTAGGCCAGAAGAAGTCCACCTCATGGCCTTCGACCTTCGTGTTCATACGCGGCTGCGGGAGATCGGCCGCCCTGATCAGGGCGCGGAGCTTGCGCTCGTAGCGGGAGCGGGTGAGCGTCGGCTGCGCGCCGCCGTCGACTAGAGCTTTCAGCGTGGCTGTGCCCTTGCGGCCAGGCGCACGCGCGATCGCGGCGCTGATTTCGTCGGGCGTGACGAGCTTCCGCCGCAGTGCCATCGCGTAGGCCGCCTCGAGTTCCGCCAGGTCGAGGATGCCGGCCAGGTCGACGAGCGTACGTGCGGGGCTTGTAACCGGAAGCCCCTTCCACAGGCGAACGTCCGCTTGGGAAAGCGTGCGCGCGCGATGCACCTTGAGGTTCGGGCGCGAGCGCGCGTCGATCCTGACGACCGTGACCTCCACCGGAAGTTCGGGCCCTTCGCTCATCTCCCAGAGCCAACCCGACGAGCGGCCGCTGAGGAGCGCGTGACCTTCGAAGTGCATCACCGCCGCGGTCGAGGCGGCGAGCGGCTCGAGTCGCGGGCGCCCGACGATGTACACGGCCGGATACAGCCTGTGGAGCCGGCGGGTGTGCAGCCTGTGCCTGATCGCCTCCTGCGTGATACCCGCCGCGATGAGCTGTGTGCGGTGTACGACTCCGCGCTGAAGCTCAGCGAGACGAGCGATTTCGCCGTCGCCCTGCCCTTTCACCCCGCTCAACCACCAAACCTTCGCGGCGATGGGCGGATTGGGAAGTTCGCGGGCCTCCACAACGGCCTTCTCCCAATGGCCCGGGTCGGCGGGAGCATTGGGGGTTGGGCGGGGTCGTGAAGCGCTCACACTCCCGAATATCCACCTTCAAAGCCGTCGTTTCGAGCTTTGTGTCGGGTTTGACACAGACTCGGCAAACTCCCGTGACATCCGGTCGCACCGGACCGCCACACTCGGTCGCACCGGCGACCGCCACATCAGACCGCGACGTACGGTGCGAGTCCCGCGTAGAGCGGGTACCGATCGGCAATCGCCGCGGTGCGCTCCGTCAGCGCGTCGCGCAGCGGCTCGAAGTCACCCGGCGCAAGCGCAGCCGCGATCACTTCCCCGATCTCGGCGAAGTCCGCCTGCTGCAGGCCGCGCGTCGCCAGCGCCGGCGTGCCGATCCGCAGGCCTGAGGTGACCATCGGCGGCCGCGGGTCGAACGGGATCGCGTTGCGGTTAACGGTGATCCCGATCGAGTCCAGCCGGTCCTCCGCCTGTTGGCCATCAAGCTCAGAGTCCCGCAGATCGACGAGGATCAGGTGCACGTCAGTCCCGCCGGTGAGCACGGAGACGCCGTGTCCCGCGCCCAAGAGCGACTCCGCCAACTGCTCGGCCCCCACCAGCGTCCGTTGCTGACGCTCGCGGAAGGAATCCGAGGCGGCGATCTTCAGCGCCACCGCCTTGGCCGCGATCACATGCTCGAGCGGTCCCCCCTGCTGCCCCGGGAAGACGGCGGAGTCGATCTTCTTGGCGAATTCCTCCCGGCACAGGATCGCGCCCGAGCGCGGCCCGCCGAGCGTCTTGTGGATCGTCGTCGCGACCACATCCGCGTACGGCACCGGCGACGGGTGCAGCCCCGCCGCGACCAACCCCGCGAAGTGCGCCATATCGACGAGCAGGTAGGCGCCGACCTCATCGGCGATCTCACGGAAAGCTGCGAAGTCGAGTTGCCGCGGATAGGCGGACCAGCCGGCGATGATCATCTTCGGCCGCTGCTCTCGGGCGATCCGCGCGACCTCGTCCATGTCGATCAGGCTGGTCTCGCGGTCGACGCCGTAGGTCACGATCTCGTACAGGCGTCCCGACGCGTTCAGCCTCATGCCGTGCGTCAGATGGCCGCCGTGCGCTAACTCCAACCCCATCAGCTTGTCGCCGGGGGTGAGCAGCGCGTGGTACACGGCGATATTGGCCTGCGCGCCGGCGTGTGGCTGCACGTTGGCGTGCTCGGCGCCAAACAGCGCCTTGGCACGGTCGATCGCGAGCTGCTCGGCCATGTCGACGAACTCGCAGCCGCCGTAGTAGCGCCGGCCGGGGTAGCCCTCGGCGTACTTGTTGGTCAGCACCGAGCCTTGCGCCTCGAGCACCGACACCGGCACGAAGTTCTCAGACGCGATCATCTCGAGCGTCCGCTGCTGGCGATTGAGCTCCAGCTCGAGGATCTCCGCGATCTCAGGATCGACGTCGGCGACAGGCAGGTTGAAGTAGTCCGAGGGAAGCTGGGTCATCGGGTTTTGCAGCGTACCAGCGCCCCTGGCGGCTCAGCGGCTTGTGTCAGCGACGATGACCACGAGGTCCTTCACGCTCCACGTGACCGACACGAACGTGAATCCCGCCTCCTCCAGCCAGCGCACCTGGTCCTGCACCGTGTCGGGCTTGTCGTAGCCGTCGGTTGCGCCGCGGACCGCGTCTGGTCCGTCTGACGGCACAACCAGGTCCGCAAGCACGAACCGGCCTCCGGGTACAAGCACATCGTGCACACGTCTGAACAGTTCAGCTTTCTCGTCGCCATCGAGATGGTGGATAGCAAGCGCGCTCGACACCAGGTCGAAGCGGCCCTCGGGCAGCGGCTCCTGCAGCATTCCGACCTGCATTCCCTCAAGCCTGGCGCCCAACCGCTCGCGCGCGACGCGCAGCATCTTCTCGTTTTCGTCGACGGCGAAGACGACCGACCGAGGGTGCGCGTCGACCAGCCGCACCGCCGTCTCCCCCGTGCCCGTGCCCAGGTCGAGGATGCGCTTGGCCTCTCCACCACTCGCTGAGACCAGCGCCTCCTGCAGCTCGTCGTACTCCGGCAGGTCACCGCGGACCATGTCGAGGTAGGTGGACGGGTCGAAGTGAAAGCGCCCTCCGAGCGCGCGGGCCAGCTCGTCGCCATCGACGGCGCCGAGCCTCAGGGTCGACCAGATGCCGTCGTCCTCGTACTCGCGCAGATCGACGACCGTTGAGGACACGCCCGGCAGCTCTCCACCGTCGATCACAAGATCAGCGCCGGCCCGCATGGCCGGCGCCACCTCGCTCAGACTGCGAGCGTCAGATCCGCCGGAGGGGTTCGCGCTCGATTGCAGTACAGGGACCCGCACACCCGCGAGCGCCGGCACCGACACGACCCGCATCCCGAGCGTCTCCGGGTCATTCCCGCACGCGAGCGGAAAGCGACGACCAGGGTTGCGGACCAGCGCGGTGATCGCACCAGGCATCAGCCCGCGCAGCGCCGCCTGTGTGCGCGGCCCGAGCTCCGGGACGGCCGCCAGCGCTGCCTCCAGGTCAAAGAACATGATCGCCGACGCCCTTGCAGCGGGCCTTCCCTTGAGCGCGTAGAGCCGCTCGATCGCCGCGGCATTCTCGGGGTCGCAGGCCAGCCCGTACACGGTGTCGGACGGGAACAGGATCACGCCACCGCGGGAGATCACTTCCTCGAAGGCGGTCATCGGGGCCCGCCGGTCATCGGGGCCCGCCGGTCATGGGGGCCCGCCGGTCATGGGGGCCCGGCGGTCAACGCCGCCCCACGATCACCCGTTCATAACCCGCGAGGTCGCGCAGACGCTCAACCTCGCGGAACCCGGCCTCGCTGAAGAGCCCCACGACCGTATCCCCCTGGTCATGCCCGATCTCGAGCGCGACCAGCGATATCTCCTGCCTCCCGCCGACCTGCGCCACCAGCCTGCGTACGACATCGAGTCCGTCGCGGCCTCCGAGCAGCGCCTCGCGCGGCTCGTAGAAGGCAACGTCCGGAGGCAGCAACTCGTCCTCGGCGACGTAGGGCAGGTTTGCCAGAACGACGTCGCAGACGACACCCTCCAGCAGGTCGCCCTGCACAAACTCCGCTTGCAGCGCAAGTCGCGACGCGTTCATGCGCGCGACCGACAGGGCGCCGCTGCTCACGTCGACGCCGACCACGTCCAGGTCGGGCCGCTCATCCTTCAGGGCGAGCGCAACCGCCCCGCTGCCGCTGCCGACGTCGGCGACACGCGCACCCGCCGGCAGGGTCAACCCGACCTCGACCAGCAGCTCCGTCTCCGGTCGCGGGATCAGTACGCGCGGGTCAACGAGCAACGTCAGGCGCCGAAAGTCCCTGCGCCCGAGGATGTATGCCATGGGCTCGCGCTTGACTCGCCGGGTCAGCAGCGCGAGGTAGCGCGTACGGTCGTCGCCGCCTGCCTCCTCATCACTGCGGATCACGAGTTGGCCGCGGTCGACGCCGAGCACGTGCGCGAGCAGCAGCTCGGCGTCGAGCCGTGGTGTCTCGCAACCGACCTCTGTCAGCGACGCGCTGGCGGCGGCGAGTTCCTCACGCAGCGTCGTCACGAGCTCAGGCGGCGTCCTCGAGACGCCGGCGCTTCTCGTCGTCCTGCAGCGCGGCCGTGAACTCGTCGAGCTCGCCCATCAGGATCCCGTCGAGGTTGTGCAGCAGCAGGTTGATGCGGTGGTCCTTGACCCGCCGCTCCCCGTAGTTGTAGGTGCGGATCTTCTCTGAGCGCTCACCCGCGCCGACCTGCGCCGACCGCGACGCGGCCACCTCCGCCTGCTGCTCGGCGAGCGCGCGCTCGTACATGCGCGCGCGGAGCACGCGCATCGCCTTCTCGCGGTTCTGAAGCTGCGACTTCTCATCCTGCATCGAGACGACGATCCCGGACGGCTTGTGCGTGATCCGCACCGCGGAGTCGGTCGTATTGACCGACTGCCCGCCAGGCCCGGACGATCTGTAGACGTCGATCTGCAGGTCGTTCTGGTCGATCTCGACCTCGACGTCGTCGGCCTCGGGCAGCACCGCGACAGTTGCCGTCGAGGTGTGTATGCGCCCTTGCGATTCGGTCTCGGGCACGCGCTGCACGCGATGCGTACCGCCCTCGAACTTGAATACGGAATAGGCGCCATCCCCCTTGACGGCGAACGTGTAGGTGCCGTCGCCGATGTCCAGCGGCTCGATCTTGAAGGCGCGCCGCTCCGCGTAGCGGGTCAGCATGCGGTAGAGGTCGCCGGCCCAAAGGCCGGCCTCGTCGCCACCGACCCCCGGCCGGATCTCGATGATCACGTTCTTGTCGTCGTTGGGGTCGCGCTCGACCATCGCGATGCGGATCTCCTCCTCGATCGCCTCGAGACGTTCCGTCGCGGTCCGCAGCATCTCCCGCACCTCCGCGTCATCACCGTCCTCGGCCAGCAGCTCGCGCGCGCCGGCTGCGTCGTCGCTTGCGCGGCGGTATTCGGCGGCCAGCTTGGCCGCCGGTTCGAGCTCACGGTAGGCGCGCGAGGCGGCCGTGAAGCGCTCACGGTCGCCGATCACCGCCGGGTCGGAGAGCTCTGCCTCCAGGCTCTGGAAGCGCGTCTCGATCTGGTTTACGAGGTCGTCAAGCATCGCCGGTCGAGTTTAGGTGGCCATCGGGAACCGTCGTCCGGTGAAATGACAAGTACCTAGCAATGAGACTCGTCCCAACCGCCAGCCGTCTGAGCGAGGACGGTGCCGCGATCGCGAGGTCGCTCCAACACCCCGAAGCGTTCGCGAACGTCTTTGACAGGCACTTCGCCTTCGTCTACCGCTATGTCGCGCGCCGCGCCGGCCGTGACCGCGCCGACGATGTCGCGTCGCAAACGTTCACGGTCGCCTTCGCCCACCGCGGCCGCTATCGCGACGACCTCGGCACGGCCCGCCCATGGCTGCTGGGAATCGCCACCAACCTCCTGCGAGCGGAACACCGCAACGACCAGCGCCTAATGCTGACGGTCGACCGGCTCGGTCATGAGGCGGTCGTGTCGTCGTCTCGCTCCGCACTGGCTGTTGCGAGTACGGATCGAGACGACGACAGCCGCCTCAGCAATGCACTCGCGCAGCTTGACCCCGGCCAGCGTGACGCGCTGCTGCTGCACGCGCTCGGTGAGCTCTCTTATGCCGAGATCGCCGCTGCGATGGAGATCCCGATAGGCACCGTACGGTCGCGAATCTCGCGCGCGTGTGCCGTCCTGCGAACTGAACTCGAGCCGCCGGCCTCGGTGGCCGGCCCGAGGAGGAACCATGCTTGACGAATTGGAGCGCGTGCGCACTTACCGAGACGACGTGCCCGAACCCGACGCAGCGACGACGTTTGGCGCCCGCGCGGAGCTGCTCGAGGCGATCAGGGAGGAACCCCCCACCAACCGGACGTCGAAGCTGCGGAGGGTTCAGCGCCGGCGACGACTCGCCCTCGCCGGGGGCATCACCGCCGCCGGACTCGCCGTCGCCGGCGTGCTCGGCTTCCACACCGCCGCCGCCCCACAATCGGCGCTGGCCAGGCAGATGAACCAGCTCGCGCAGGTCGCGGCCGGTCAGAGCTGGACCGGCATCCCCGGCCCCGCTCAGTACCTCTACACGGAATCGGAGGGGCTCACCGAGTCCGACACCATGGGCAACGGCCAGGAGTGTGCCGTTCAGCAGGTCGAACACCGCCAGATCTGGATCGCAACCGATGGCTCCGGGGCGCTCAGCGACGCGCTGAGTCAGAGTCGGTTCACCTCAGCCGCAGACACAGCCACGTGCGCAGCCATGGGCATCACAAACCCGAAGTCGCAGAACAGCTCCTATGCCGGCAGGTTCGTGGCGGGGGGCCTCAGCCTCCCGACGAACGACTGGAAGTCACTCTCGACCGACCCGGCGACGCTGCTGAAGCAGGTCCACCAGCGCGACGGTGGGCCGAATCTGCCTTCGGAGTGGTTCGAGAACGTCAGCGATTTCATGCGCGAGAGTGACGTGCCGGCCGCCATTCGCGCAGCGCTCTACCAGGCGACGGCGCTGATTCCTGGCATCAAGCTGCTCGGCCGACAGAGCGACCCGACTGGCCAGACCGGCCTTGGCGTCGCGTTCTACGCAGACGGGCAGCCGACGCACGAGCTGATCTTCGACCAGCAGAGCGGCCGGCTACTGGCGGAGGAGTACTTCGACAAATCCGGCAAGCTCACCGACTGGACCGCATATACCGAGCAGAAGATCGTCGACTCGGTCCCGAACTATCCGATGGAGCTGTCTGGCCCGCCCAGCTCATCGGGTACGGCGACCGTGCGACAGGCACCGTCGACGACCACCACGTAACAGCCGCCCGCATCCACCGGCTTCTAGGAGTAGCGCAGCGCGAGCTGATCGCTGTGGCCGGCCCATCGGAGGTTGATCCGCCAGCATCCTGCCCTCGGGACGTTGACGTAGGAGGGGTAGATCTGGCCGGGACTGGAATCAGCCGGCTCGGTCTCCTTGACAACTGGGTGGCTGGAGTGCAGCGGTCGCGCCGTTATGTGCAGCGGCAGGCCGCGTCTCGACAACCGCATGATCCAGAGCACTTTGTTCTGTCGGACCTTCGGGCTACCCGCTTGGAGCGGATAGCCGAAGATCACCGCAGTGACGTCGCGATGCCTGCTCAATGCGTGCGGCCACTCCAGTGAGCCGCCGCCGCTGTCTGACATGGCCGGTGCGGTCCAGGATGGCATCGCGCCCCTGTACAGCTTGGTCCCGCCGCAAGCTCCGGCGACCGAAGCTGATCGCATCGGCGCCCTGGCGCTCGCAATGACCGGGCTGAGCACCACCCCGAGGCACATCACCCTGATCAAGACCAGCCTGCGCCGCACAGGCCGAATCTAATACTCGGGCTCGTGGCTATGCGACAACTTCGACGCCGACCAACTCGGCGGCGTCGAAAGCCCCCGGCGTTTCATGAGCGAGCACTGCGTTCAACGACGCGATCGCCACCTCCAGCTGATCCAAAGAAGGCTCGCGCGTCGTCAGTCGCTGGAGCTGAAGGCCCGGGTACATCAGAACCTGCACCCAGCGGCGCCGGCGGTTGCGCCCGGCCCATTTGATCAGCTCGAACGAGATGCCGATTACCACCGGCAGGCCGACGATCCGGGTCAGCACGAGGATCCACCAGGCGTGCAGGCCGGCGAGCGCGAAGACAAAGATCGAGACGATCATCACCACCAGTAGGAAGCTGGTGCCGCAGCGCGGATGCAGGCGCGAGTACTGCCCAGCGCGCTCCGGCGTGAGCTCATCGCCCGCCTCGTAGCAGGAGATCGTCTTGTGCTCGGCGCCGTGGTATTCGAACACGCGGCGCAGGTCTCGCATGCGTGAGAGCAACGCCAGGTAGCCGAGCAACATTGCGGTGCGCAGCGCGCCCTCGACCAGCCAGAACAGCACTGAGGAGCCGAGTTGGTGCTTGATCAGGTTCACGAGCGTCAGCGGCACCACGAAGAACAGCCCGATCGCGAACGCGAAGGCGACCACGAGGATGGCGACCCAGAGCCCACCGGAGAGTTCCTCGGCCTCCTCCCCCAGCTGCACGCTGGCGGCGATCGAGAGCGCCTTGAAGCCGATCCCGAGCGACTCGAACAGAGCGATCACGCCGCGCAGGATCGGGATGCGCGCGAGCTTACGCAGCCGCTTGTGCTCGGCGAACTTGAACTCCTGAACCTCGATATCACCGAGGCCAGCCTTGGCAGCGTCCCCGTTGAGGGAGCCACCGACGGCGGCGGCGGCGGGAGCGCCATCGGCTTGGTCGGCCGCAGGTTTGCGCACGGCGACAGCCCAGTGCTTGACGCCACGCATCATCACGCCCTCGAGCACGGCCTGCCCACCGACGGGCGCGTCCTTCGACGCGGTCAGGCTCGGTTCCCAGACCGCGTCACGCATGCCGCTTGAGCCGGATCAGAACGCTTACGCGTTCGCCGTCTGACGAGCGGCAGCGCGGCCCTTGGCGGCGCGACGCTGGAACCGCTCGACGCGGCCACCGGTGTCGACCAGCTTCTGGCGACCCGTGTAGAACGGGTGGCACTGCGAGCAGATCTCGACGTGGATCTCAGGCTTGGTCGAGCGCGTGGTG
>DATKSM010000077.1:0-3662 GCA_035531655.1 Solirubrobacteraceae bacterium | reverse complement strand
TCTGCTTGATGATCGTGGCGCGGGCGCGTTTGCCGAGGCGCCCTTCGAGGACGAGTGGCGAGATGCCTCGGGTGCGTAGGCCGTCAGCCAGCTGGTGGCAGTGCTCCGTCCATTGGCTGAGAACGAGGCAACGCCGTCCTTCGTTGAGAGCCTCGGCCACGTCGTCGCAGACGAGCCCGGTTCGGGCTTCGTTATCGACGAGGAGCCGAAACACCTCCTGGATCGCTGTCTCGGCCGCCGTTGGGATGGCGAGGTCGGTCTCGCGGACTCTGAGATCGAGGTTGAGTCCGCCAGCTGGGCCGTCGCTGGTCGCGATCTGGTGGCGGATCGGGCCGCATTGCATCGTGATGATCTCGTGCAGCCCGTCTCGTCGGTAGGGGGCTCCTCGATCGCGCGTGTCCGGCTCGCTGGGGCGCGAATCGACGACCGCTTCATCAACCTCGGCGGCTGGGGCTGCTCAGGTTCGGCCGGGCCCGGCGGCGGCGGCGTGCTCAGCGGCGGCCCCGAGCAGCTCGCGGTCGATAGCAGGCATATCTACTGGGTCGAGGAGGCACGTCACACGATCGCGCGCGCCGACCTCAACGGCACCCACGTCGATAAGCGGTTCATCCACTTCTCCGTGACCGACCCCTCAGACGACGAGCCGGTCACGGGGATCGCCGTCGACAGCGGCCACATCTACTGGGTCAATGAGGACGCCGGCGGAACCGCCAAGAACCCCGTCAGCGCGATCGGGCGCGCCAGGCTGAACGGTTCGGGGGTCGAGCAGCGCTTCATCGTGGACTACAGGCCCGGTCCGTTCGGATATGCACGCGGGGCGTGGGGTGGGATCGCCTCCGACGGCCGGAACCTGTACTGGGGCAGCACCATCCACTGCTGTGACGTGGACGGCGCCGCGATCCGAACGATCGCGCGCGCCAACCTCGACGGCTCCCGTGTGGACGTCAGGTTCATCCGGCTCGCCTCCGGGATGGGGGCGGGCCTCACCGGCCTGGTAGTGGCGCACGGGCGCCTCTACTGGGCGGACTACGACAGCTCGAAGATCGGATCGGCGAGCCTCGACGGGTCGAATGTCAAGACGCTGGTGCACGCGAGCGACGTGATCGGCTTGGCCGTGGACAGCAGGCATATTTACTGGATTAGCGACATCAACGCGTCGATCGGACGAGCCGCCCTCAACGGCGCCCAAGTCAAGCGCAGCTTCATCGCCGACGGCCTCAATCCCACCGGCATCGCCGTGGGCGGGGAACGGTTGAGTTATCGGTAAACCCAGCGAGGAGGAGAAGCTTCAAGTGACTACAAGACGCCTCGTGCTCATCATCCTGGCGCTCGCCGTGACCGCGCCGGCGGTCGCGCTCGGCTCGAGGGTCAAGCTGCACACCGTCACGCCGACGAAGGCGGAGCGCTCAGCGATCCTCAAAGCCTGGAATAACGGGCATCGCCTCTCCAAGGCGCATGCAGCCTGCCTCAGGGTCGGGCTCGCCGCCTCCGACCACGCCTACGGCACGGTGCACTTCCGGCTGACGAAGACCTGCGAGCACTACGCCTTCAACGGCGTCAACATCCTCAGGCGCGCCAGCGACGACCACTGGAAGATCGTGTTCGAGGGCAGCGCCTACCACTGCCCCCTGCCGCGGATCCCGAGGCGGGTGCAGCGCGACCTCGGCGTCTGCCCCTGATCGGCGTAACCATAGGCTCTCGGCGCTGACGCCTGCGGGGTGCGAACAACTCGGGCGCATGCCTCGATCATCCGGCTTCGCAGGCAGATCGACAGAGCGGGCTTAGAACCCTGTGGGCGCCGGATATTCCGGTGCGCTTGGATTTGAGCGTTCAGCCGATGCTCTGCACGGTGATTTCGAGGTCGAGGTCGACCGGCGGTCTGCACGGGTAGGGTCAGCGCCCGTGGCAGGCTGGTCTCAGCGCGTGCTTCTTCCGTTTCTCTACTGGTCGCTGCGTGAGGGGTGCGCAAACGCGATCGAGCTGCAAATCGAGGCCTTCCGGATGTGCTGTGACGATCGACGGTTCGGGTTTCGAGAGACCGAGGAGTGTCCGCAGGCGAGCGTTCTCGGCACGCAACCGCTCGACCTCGCGCGAGGCGTGATCGAGCCGGAACTGGAGATCGCGATCGGACACGTCCGTACTGGACGAGGACTCTACGTTCCGCCGCTGTCAGCGCCCTGACGATGCAGGCATGAACGAGCCGTGCCGGATGATTCAGGAGTTCCCGAAGAAAGGAGTGACGCTTGATGATTCAACAAGGCCAGGTGTTCAGGCTCAAATCAAACCGGAGCGACGGCGCCGCGCTGTGGGCCTACCGGTACCGCATCGCGGGCCGCGGTTCGAAGCGCGTCCCAGCGGGGCGGGTTCAGCTCAGAGAACGACGCGAGCGAGGCGCTCGGGCGTGATCTCGAACGGGCACGCCGAACCCAGCGGATCTCGCGACAGCTGACCGTGGCCGAGTTGGTCGAGGAGTATCTCGCGCAACATGACGTTCAGCCGGTGACACGCGAGAAGCTGCGCTGGCTCCTCGGCAAGGCGGTCGCCGCGTTCGGAGACCGACCTTTGTGCGACCTGTCATCGCAGGAGATCGCGGCCTGGCGGATGACGATCCCGGCTGGCCATCGCTTCGAGGCGACCCAGGCGCTGCGTCAGGTCCTCGCCCGGGGTGTCGTCTGGGGGCTGATCGATGTCAACCCGGCGAAGGTCGGCGTCGACAACCCACAGCCGCGACGGAAGGAGCAACGACCATTCGAGTCTTGGGCGGAACTCGATGCGGTCGCGACACGGCTCGGGGCCCGCTACGGCCCGATGGTTGTCTTCGCCGCTGCAACCGGCCTGCGCCCCGGCGAATGGATCGCCCTCGAACGGCGGGACATCGACCCCGACGCACGAGTTGCCTACGTCCGACGTTCTTTCACGAAGGGCCGACTGAAGTGCACGAAGACCGAGGCCAGCATGCGCGCCGTCCCGCTGCAGACGATCGCGCTCGCTGCGCTCGCACAACTGCCGATAGGCCCGGCGGACGAGCTGCTGTTTCCGGCCGAGCACGGCGGCTACCTCGACCTGCACAACTTCCGCACTCGCCATTGGAAACCCGCCCAGCTCGCAGCCGGCATCAAACCGCTGCGCCGCGTCTACGATCTCCGGCACACCTTCGCGACCTTCTCCCTCCGTGCCGGCATCTCCACATTCGACGTCTCGCGCTACATGGGAGCCAGTCTGACCATGATCGACCGCCACTACGGCCACCTCGCCCGCGACGGACGCGAGCACGCGATCCAGCTCCTCGACACACTCGGCAGCACAGAAACGCACCCGTGGACGTTCGTGGACGCTACGTGGACGTCGCAAACGACGACCGGCGAGCATCCCGGCAGCGAAAAAGCAGCCTGACCAGGAAAAACACCGAAGCCCTCTGACAGACTCGAACTGTCGACCCCCTCCTTACCATTTTGCGCTGATTTCGCGTAACCATGCGGATCTTGATCCTCGCCGATAGCCGACGGTCATCGCGTTTCGGAGTCTCGTGCACCCTCGATTCAGATCCGAGCCCCTCAGGAGGTCAACGAGACCTTCTGTTGTTTCGGAACTAAAACGGGGCACTCTGGAACCCCCTTGAAAGCAGTAAAAACTCGCTCGTTCGGCTCGGCAAGCTGGTTTGC
>DATKSM010000076.1:0-24304 GCA_035531655.1 Solirubrobacteraceae bacterium | reverse complement strand
GCCGCCTCAGCCAGCAGATCGTCGGCGACCCCGCGCACGTCGGCGTTGAGATGGCCGCAGAGCACGTCGCGCAGGATCGCCCGCAGGTTCTCGGCGAGCTCTTCGACCAGCGCGTCGACGCCGGTCGAACCGGGCGCGAGGCCGGTGATCACGGCACGCTCGAGCGAGATCGCATGCGCGGTGCGCTCGGCGAGCTCGGCCCGATCGTCGGGCGCGGCACAGATCACGGAGAGCCGTTGCGCCAGGCGGCCACTCGCCGGACCCTCGGGCTCGAGTAGCGCCCGCAGCGCCAGCAGATAGTCGGTCAGCGCCTCAAACGGCGCGATGCGCTCGCAGCCCATCTCGAAACGTGCCAGCGCCCACGCCACCTCGCCCGCACCGGAGTTGTCGGGCCCACGGCCGCCGCCGGATGGGTGGGCTCCGATCCGGCGGCCGATCAGGTTGCAGAAACCGCGCATCTCATCCTCGCTGGCGCGAGGGACGAGCGTCAATAGCCGCGGGCGGCCGCTCGAACCGAGTGGGATCGGTGACCAGGCGCCGTCGTCGATCCGCGAGTAACCGATCGGACCGATCGCGTATCCGCCCCGCTCGAACAGGCGCAACGCCGTGAGGACACGCCGGAAGCGCATGCGGGCGAACGACACCGAGGGGTGCTGGAGACGATCGTGGGCCACCCGCAGAACAAGCAGCAGCGGCGGCTGCTCCACCGTGGTGAATTCGTCGGGAGCGCCGGCCAAGGCTGACGGGCGCACGATCGAGAGCCCCTCGCCGAGGGCGAGCTCGGTCGTATCGGGATCAAGGTCGATACCGAGCAGCGCCGCGATCACCTCCGTCACGCAGCGCCCCTGGTAGATCGTGCGCTCGAGCTCCTCGTACGCGACCTCGAACCGTGCCGGGTCGAATTCGAACTCGCTGCGCTCGGCGAAGACGCGCGCGAGGAAGTCGCGCAGGACCTTGTCGGCCAGTTCGCGGGGCTCCTCAGGCAGGTTGGCCTCGCCGCGAGCCCGTAGGTAGAGCTCGAGACCGCCGACACCCTCTAGTGCTCGCGCCACCGGCGCGTAAGTCGGCAACGCGACCAGCAGCCCGAGGCGGGCGCGGATGAAGTCGCCCGTCAGCGGGCGGTAGCAGTAGAGCGGTATCCGCCCGGAGCGGCGCGGGTCGCTCTGTACGACCTCGAACGGGATCTCCTCGCCGTCCGAGGCAGCGAGGTTGAGGCGCATGCCTGCTTCGGTCGTGAACGCTTCGAGCAGTCCATGCAGCGTCAGATTTCTCACGCCGAGCGATTTCGGCAGAACGCTGTCAGATCCTCCGAATGAGATGCCGCTTGCGGTGGCGCGGGTCTGGTTCAGACGCGGCGGGTCGCTGGCTCGGGCGCGGCGGCCGGGCGCCTGGCTCGGACTGCGGCGTGCCTGCTCAGACCGCAGCGAGCGCGATGTCGACTGCGGCGTCGCAGCCTTCGCTCAACCACTGCAGCCCGTACGCGCGCATGTCGTCGATCAGCGGGACGAGTGCGCGCCCCTTCTCGGTGAGCGCGTATTCGACGCGCGGTGGCACCTCGGGGAACATGCTGCGGACGATGATGCCCTCCTCCTCGAGCGCGCGCAGCCGAAGTGACAGCGTGCGCGGGCTGATGCCCTCCAGTGCCCGTTCCAGCTCACAGAAGCGCGACTGCCCGTCAGCCATCTCCTTGATCAGCAGCAGCGTCCACTTGCCACAGACGACCTCGGCGGTACGGCATACGGGACAGGTGTCTGGCGAGGACATTCTGAAAAGTCAGTCTAGCGTGACACTTCACTGGATGAAGCGGCATCGTGCACGGCTTTTGCCGCAGGCGACCAACCAAATGCCGGCGCGATGTGACTCGCGATCGTCGCGAGCATCGTCGCGCAGTACTCGACCCCGAGCTGGTTGGGGACCGTGAGCAGCACCGTGTCGGCCATCTGCACGGCCGGATCCTTGGCGAGCTCCTGCGCGATCACGTCCGGCTCCCCTGTGTAGCCGCGCCCGAAGCGCGCGATCGTCCCCTCGAGCCTGCCGAGCTGGTCACTGCCGTCAGCGTTGCGCCCGCCGAAGTACAGGCGGTCCTCGTCGGTGACGATCGGCAGCACGCTGCGGCTGACCGAGACTCGCGGCTCGCGCTCCCAGCCGGCGGCGATCCAGGCGTCGCGGAAGGTGTCGATCTGCTCGGCCTGGAGCTCGCCGAACGGCACGCCGGTGTCCTCTGAGAGCAACGTCGAGCTCTGCAGGTTCATGCCCTGAGCGGCCGCCCACCGCGCCGTCTCACGTGTGCCCGAGCCCCACCAGATGCGGTCGGCCAGGCCAGGCGACTGAGGCTCGATCGGGAGCATGAAGCTGCCGCCCGTGTGCGCCGGATCCGACTCGGCGACCCCACGCCCGGCGATCGCCGCACGGAAGTAGGCGGTCTTGGCGCGCGCGGCATCGGCGTCGGTCTCGCCCTCGGGCGGCACGTAACCGAAGGCGTGCGCGCCGTTCAGCGCCGGCTCGGGCGAGCCCCGGCTCAGCCCGAGCTGCAGGCGTTCACCGGCGATCAGGTCGGCGGCCGCCGCCTCCTCCGCCATGTAAAGAGGGTTCTCGTACCGCATGTCGATCACGGCGGTCCCGATCTCGATCCGGTCGGTGCGAGCCCCGATCGCCGCCAGCAGCGGGAACGGGGACGCCAGCTGCCGCGCGAAGTGGTGTACGCGCACGAATGCGCCGTCGATCCCGATCCGCTCGGCGGCCTGCGCCAGCTCGATCGTCTGGTTGAGCGCCTCAGCCGCGGTTCGCGTCCGTGAGCCCGGCGCGTCCTGCCAGTGGCCGAAGCTCAGAAACCCGATGCGCTTGTCCATCCGGTCGATGCTAAAGCGCCCGCTCGGCTGGCTGCAGAGCGATCCTGCGGCACCGGCCAGACCCCACAGTGCAACTGACCGGTGATGTTTGGGGAAAAAGCGGTCTCCCAGACCGGTTTTCCCCCCACGCTCGGGTGCGGCGTGAGGTTTGGGGGTTTGAGGGCGCCCAGCAACGGCCCGGCGAGCACAATCGATGAGTCGCCCGCGGACCTTGTGCTCGCGGGCTGCTCAATCGCCCCACCGGCACAAGCCCCGCGGTTAGGCGGCGAGGTTTGCCAGCGGGGCGGTTGATCAGGCGGGGCGGTTGATCAGGCGGGGCGGTTGATCAGGCTACGTCGCGCAGCTTCTGAGCTTCCGCCAGCGACTGCAGCTTCTTCAGCGACTGGTTCTCGATCTGGCGGATGCGCTCACGCGTGACGTTGAAGGTGCGACCGACCTCGTCGAGCGTACGCGGATGCTCGCCGCCGAGCCCGTAGCGCAGCTCGAGCACGCGACGCTCGCGGTAGCTCAGATTCTCCAGAGCCTCGCGCAGCGCCTCCTTCGTGAGGATCTCGGCGGCACGCTCGTACGGCGACTCGGCGCGCTCGTCGGCGATGAACTGGCCGAACTCGGACTCCTCCTCGTCGCCGACCGGCTTCTCGAGCGAGACCGGCGCCTGTGCCGAGCGCTTGATCGACTCGACCTCCTCAGGCTCGATGCCGGTGACCTCGGCGATCTCCTCGGCGGTCGGCTCGCGACCGAGCTCGGTCACGAGCTTGCGCTCGGCACGACCGATCTTGTTGAGCTTCTCGACGACGTGAACCGGGATGCGGATCGTGCGTGCCTTATCCGCCAGCGCGCGAGCGATCGCCTGTCGAATCCACCAGGTCGCATACGTCGAGAACTTGAAGCCCTTGCGGTAGTCGAACTTCTCGGCGGCGCGCACCAGGCCGAGCGTGCCCTCCTGGATCAGGTCGAGGAAGGGAAGCCCCTGGTTGCGGTAGTTCTTCGCGATTGAGACGACGAGTCGCAAGTTCGACTCCACCATCTTCTGCTTGGCGTCGAGGTCGCCGCGCTCGATGCGCTTGGCTAGATCGACCTCCTCCTGGGCGGTCAGCAGGCGCACCTTGCCGATGTCCTTGAGGAACAGCTGCAGCGAGTCCGTCGTGATGTCCGGCTTGAGGTCCAGAGCCGTCTTGGCCTTGCGGCGTCCGCGCTTGTCGGGCGCACGCTCGACCTCGGCCTCCGCCATCGCCGGGTCAACCTCTTCCACCAACTCGATTTCGGCGCGCTCCAAGAAGCCGTGCAGCTCCTCGACGTCCGTCTCGTCGAGGTCCAACTCGGCGATAGCGCCGTTGACCTCGGCAAATGTGAGCACGCCGACCTGCTGGCCCCGGTGCACGAGGGCCTTGACCTCTTCCAGTTCCTGCAGTTCCGCTACTGACATCTGGTTCCGTTTCCGTCGTGTTCACAGCGCACCGGCCTGCCCGGAACGCTTGAAAAGCGGCCGCGGGGCCCGCGGAGTCCGCACGCCACCCACTCAAACATAGGTCCTGAGTCTATCTCGCCCGTACCCGCGCTTGTAACTACTACGCACTAACGGACAGAACGTTTCAGATCCTTAGCGAGATCGAGACTTCTAGACACCAAATTGACGCTCGTTGGAAATATTGCACGCGTGCTGCCGGGCGTACGCGACCAGACGGCTGAGCGTGACGTGACCCGCTTTGAGGCGACTCCGTCCGCGCTTGCCATGATTCATGCGATGAACGAAGCGGAAGAGCCCTCCGTCCTCGGCGCACTCCCCCATTCGCGTCCACACCGTCGCAGCGCCAAGCGGGAGACGCGTCCGGTCAGTCCGGGAGGCGCCGTCATGAAGCCCGCCGCCAAGAGGACCACCGCCACGGTGTCCGCCGCCAAGAGGACCACCACCACGGTGTCCGCCGCAGCCGAGCCCGCGGCCGAGCCCGCGCCTGAGACCGCGGCCGAGACCGCGACCGCGACCGAGCCTGCTCCCCCGCTCGGGGAGAGCGAGGACCCGGGCACGGGCGGCACGGGCGGCGTGGGCGCCGCGGAGCTGGTGACCACGGTCGTGCAGGCGGCGGCCGAACTGGCGGAAATCGGTCTGACCGCCGGCGCTCGCGCGCTCCGGATTGCGGTGTCGCGACTTCCGCGTCCGTAATACCCATATACTGCTGCCCGTCATAGCCGAACGACCGTCCGTCCGCGGACAGTCGACGGGGGAACCAATGCGACGCCTTGCCGGGTGTCGCGGGGGCGAATCCGATCACCGCGATCGGTAGCGCAATGCGCGAGCCCGTCAGCTCACCTCGTAGGCACCAACTGCCGCCGTTGAATTTCAGACACCCCATGGGCCCCGGAGCCACTTCACGTCATACGCGTCGCCTGCTCGCACTCGCGCTCGCCCCGCTTGCCTGCGCGCTCGGAGTGCTGGTCGCGCTGGCTGCAACGCTCCCCGCCACGGCGCTGGCGCGTAGCCCGAGGACCGGCAACGGCGGCGGCGGCATCGGCGTGACCGGTGGCGCCGGCGCTCCTGTGAGCCCGACCGGCAGCTCGACGGGCGCCGGCTCCTCACGCGCTGACGTCGTGAAGCTCAGCGGCGTCGTCAACACCCGCGGTGATGGGATCACGCTCACCGTCGCCGCCTCGGGAATTGCGCATCATCCGCTCACGCTCACGGGCTCCGCGCCGTCCAGCGACGCCGGCGGCACGGTGGAGATCGAGGCGAGGCCGAAGCACGCCAAGTGGACCCGCGTCGCGACCGGCGTGATCGGATCGGGTGGTGCCTTCTCGGCGGCGTGGGCTCCTGCCGCCAGCGCACAGGTTGCGATCCGCGCTGTCCTCGCGCCGGGCCTCGGTGACCCGCTCGTCCGGTCGCAGACGGCGAGTGGCAGCGGCCTGCCCGGCGGCGCATCGCCGGCCACCACACCGACTGTGTTCACCACGTCGGCGGTGATGATCCCAATCTTCAGGAGCGCGATCGCGACGATCTACGGGCCCGGTCTCTGGGGCCACCGGACGGCCTGCGGGCAGCGGCTGCAGAAGACGACGCTTGGCGTTGCCAGCCGCACGCTCAAGTGCGGCACGAACGTCGCCGTGGACTTCAGGGGCCGCGAGCTTACCGTGCCAGTGATCGACCGCGGGCCCTTCGGCGGCAGGGCCAGCTGGGATCTGACGCTGGCGACCGCGGACGCACTCGGCGTGAAGGAGACGTCGACCGTCGGAACGCTCGCACCGGCACCGGCATCGCTCGTTGCCGCGCCTGCCTAGACCGCGCCCGTATCGCTCCTCGCTTCGCACGCCTGAAGCGCCGCTCGGATCGGCCGATCGGGGCGCGCAGTGGCGCCCCACCTCGGGCACAATCCAGCCATGACAGCTGCCTCGGCGACCATCGCGGCGTTCCTTGCGTGGCTGCTGTTTCGCGACCACCGCCGCCGGCGACTGCCGGGCCGGACCTGGATCGTCTCGCCGCGCCGCTCCACCCAGGTCGCACCCGACGGCGCCGTGCGCTCGATCCAATCCGCGCGGCTGGAGCTCCCGCGAGCCGAGCTCGACCGGCTGTGGACACCGGCGCAACTCGAAAACCTCGGTCGCACCTATTGGTTGTTCCTGACGCGCGTGACGCTCGGCGTGATCCGTGTCGTCTACAGCCACGACGAACGCGCCGTCGTGCTGCTCACCAGACCGCTCACGCTGTTGCGCTTCGAGCCGCCGCAGTACACGCTGGAGCCCGACCACGGGCGCATCAGCTGGGCGATCCGCGATGGCCTGCTCGTCTCGCGCGCCGGCCGCGGCTCGGGCTTCCTGTCGGTCGCGGTCCGGCGCGACCCAACCGGTGCGCGCGACCTGGCCACGCTCGGGATCGAGGTCGAGGTCGCGAACTTCTATCCCGCCATCGCCTCACGCCTCGGCAAGGCCGTGTACGAGGCCACGCAGGCGTTCATGCACGTGCTGGTCACACACGCCTTCCTGCGCTCGCTGGCGACGCTCGAGCTCGACGAGTCGCCTGTGCGCCGCTTCCCGCACCGGCACTGATCGCACAGCCTCCGCTCAGAGATCAGAGATCAGAGGTCGAAGAGCTCCGCGTTGAGCGCCCGGAGCTTGGCGCGGTCGTGGGTGGCAGCGATCCGCCGCACCGTGCCCGATCGCGTGCGCATCACCAGCGACTCGGTGGTGGCGCGGCCGCCCTTGGTGTAGCGGACGCCCTGCAGCACGTCGCCGTCGGTCACGCCCGTGGCGGAGAAGAACACGTGCTCCCCCTTGACCAGGTCGTCGGTCTTGAGCACGCGGTCGAGCTCGTAGCCGGCATCGAGCGCGCGCTGGCGCTCCTCGTCGTCGCGCGGTGACAGCCGTCCGAGTATCTCGCCGCCGAGGCATTTGATCGCCGCCGCCGAGATCACGCCCTCCGGGGTGCCGCCAATCCCCCACAGAAGGTCTACGGGCGAGTTGTCGGACACGGCCAGCAGCGACGCTGAAACGTCCCCGTCGATGATCAGCCGCACGCGCGCGCCCGCGTCCCTCACCGCCGCCATCTGCTCGTGGTGCCGGGGCCTGTCGAGCATCACGACCATGACGTCGCGGATGTCGATGGCGCGGCGCTGGGCGACCAGCTTGAGCGTCTCGGGCAGCGGCCGCTCGAGGTCAAGCAGGTCGGCGATGTCGGGGCCGCCCGCCAGCTTCTCCATGTAGACGCACGGGCCGGGGTCGAACATCGCGCCACGCTCGGCCAGCGCGATCACCGTCAGCGCACTGGGCATGCCAAGCGCGGTCAGGCGCGTGCCCTCCAGCGGATCGACGGCGATGTCAACGAGCGGCGGCGTGCCGTCGCCGATGTGCTCGCCGTTGTAGAGCATCGGGGCCTCGTCCTTCTCGCCCTCGCCGATCACCACAACCCCGTCCATCGAGACGCTGTCGAGCACGTGCCGCATGGCGTCTACGGCGGCCTGGTCGGCCGCCTCCTTGTCCCCGCGCCCGACCAGGCGCGCCGCCGCGAGCGCGGCCGCCTCGGTCACACGCACCAGCTCGAGCGCCAGGTTGCGATCGGGTGTCGTCCGCTCAGAAGATTCCATGCCCGCAGGGTACCGTTCGCGCCTGTGGAGACAGCTTCGTACAGGCGGCTGCTGCCCGATCGGGGCGAGACCGACGCGACCGCGTTTGTGGAGTCGCTCGAGTTGCGCAACTCCGACACCGCGCGCGAGCGGCCGTACACGATCGCCAACTTCGTCGCGAGCGTCGATGGTCGCGCAACGATCGACGGGCTGTCGCGCAAGCTGTCGGACCCGGGCGACCGCGAGCTGTTCCGCTCGTTGCGCGAGCGTGCCGACGGGGTGCTGGTCGGGACCGGGACGCTGGCTGCCGAGAACTACGGACGCATGCTCCCGCAGGCCGAGCGGCGAGAGCGAAGGGTCGCCTCCGGGCGACCGCCAGAGCCACTCGTCGTGAGCGTCACCAACAGCGGCAGGCTGCCGCTCGAGATCCCCCTGTTTTCCGAGCCTGACGCGCGCGTCATCCTCTTCTCCTCAGCGCCTTCCGACACCGGGTACGTGGCCGCAACCGTCATCCAGGAGCCGCTCACATCGCTCGCCGGCGCGTTCGACACCCTGGGGCGCGACCACGGCGTGCGCATCCTGCTGTGCGAGGGCGGCCCGACGCTGTTCGGCGCGCTCGTGCGCGAGCGGCTCGTCGACGAGCTGTTTCTGACGCTGGCGCCGAGGCTGGTCGGTGGAGCGTCAGGCCCGTCGGTGTTATCCGATCCCGCCCACCCACCGCCGGAGGCACCCGTTCACGTCGAGCTGGCCGGCGTCCTCGAACGCAACGGCACGCTGTTCCTGCGCTACAGATTCGCCGAGGCGCCTTAGAGCCCGAGCCCGCCGACGCCGCGCTCGTCCCAGCCGAGATGGTGCGCGAGCTCGTGACGGACGGTGCGCGTGACCTGCTCGCGCAACAGGTCCGGGTCGTGGCCGAAGTCACGCATCAGCGTGTCGCGGAAGATCACGATCCGGTCGTGGAAGTAGTTCTGGACGATGGTGTCGCCCTGATAAAGACCGTAGGCGCCGCGCCGGCCGCGGCCCGTGCGCACCGCGGCACCGCCGTCGCCGACGACGATCGCCACGTGCTCAAGCGCGCGGTGGAACTCGAGCGGGAGATCGTCGACCGCGGCGCGGACCAGCGCCTTGAAATCCTCCTCGCTGTCGAGCTCGAGCGCGTCGTATTCGTCGGTGTCCCCGTACTCGCCGAACTCGTCGACGGTCCAGGGGTCCTCGGCGGCGAGCTGCTCGGTGCGGCGCACGATCAGCTCGAAGTCGTCCTCGGAGGCGGGTGACTGCCAGTTCGCGAAGTGCACCAGCGATAGAACGATCACGCTTGTCAGCAGCCCGGCGCCGAGCACGATGATGGCGACGAACTGAAGTGTCCGGACGACGCCGTTGCCGCTGTAGCCGACGATCAGCGTCAGGATCCCGAGGCCTGACATCAGTGCGACGAGCGCTGAGGCAAGGATCCCGCGGGTGCTCGTCGGGGCGCGCATACCGGCTACCTCAGCGTCCTCGCGATCACGAGACGCTGGATCTCGTTCGTGCCCTCGTAGATCTGGGTGATCTTGGCGTCGCGCATCATGCGTTCGACCGGATAGTCCTTGACGAATCCGTACCCGCCGAGGATCTGCACGGCCTCGACAGTCACCTCCATGGCCGTGTCCGAGCAGAAGAGCTTCGCCATCGCGGAGTATTTGCCGAAGTCGCGGTCGCCGCGATCCACCTTGCAACAGGCCTGATAGAGGAGCTCGCGCGCGGCCGCGCACTTGGTCTCCATGTCGGCGAGCTTGAACTGGATCGCCTGGAAGCTGTTGATCGGCTGTCCGAACTGTTTGCGCTCGCGGGCATAGGCGGCGGCGTAGTCGGTCGCGCCCTGAGCGATCCCCAGCGCCTGAGCGGCGACGCCGAGTCGTGAGCGGTCGAGCGTGCTCATTGCGACCTTGAAGCCCGCGCCGACCTCGCCGATCACGTTTGCCGCCGGCACACGCACGTCCTCGAAGATCGGCGTGCCGGTCGGCGAGGCGCGGATCCCGAGCTTGTGCTCGAGTTTGCCGACGCTGAAGCCGGGACGGTCGGCCTCGACCACGAAGGCAGTGACGCCGCGCGAATGCCCTGCTTCGCGGTCGGTCACCGCGAACACGCAGTAGAAGTCGGCGATACCCGCGTTGGTGATCCAGGTCTTTGAGCCGTTGATCACCCACTCGTCACCCTCCTGGCGGGCGTTCGTGAGCATCCCGCCGGGATCGGAGCCCGCCTCGGCCTCTGAGAGCGCGAACGCGGGCGACCACTCGCCCGTGGCACAGCGCGGCAGGAAACGCTGCTTCAGGTCCTCGGAACCGTGCAGCCTGATCGGCAACGTGCCGAGCTCCTGGATCATCAGGATCAGCGCAGTCGAGGCGTCGGCCTTGGCGATCTCCTCGACTGCCAGGTTCAGCATCAGCGTGCCGGTACCGGTGCCGCCGTACTCCTCCTCGAACGGCAGCCCGAGGATGTCCTGTTCGGCCAGCAGCCGGCGGAGGTCGTGCGGGTACTCCGCCTTCTCATCGATCTCGGCCGCGCGCGGCGCGATTCGGTCCTGCGCGATCTGACGGATCGTGTCGCGGAAGTCCAGATGCTCCTGGGGAATCGTGTAGATATCTGCGAGCGCCGACACTCGGTCAATCGTAGCCCCAGGGACAGCCGCGCGTGTCAATCAGAGGGCGGCGCGGATGTCGCCGCTGGGCGGATGCTTCCCGCCCAGCGATCTCTGGCGCTTGCATGCGTCGGTGTGCAGAAACGGTGAGTCCGGAGGCCGCTACCAACCGGACGGGTGGCGCGGGAGGAACTTGCCGTACCCGGGCTCCCCGATCCGCGTCGTCGACCAGCGGTCATTGCCGTTCCCCGCGGTCTGCGCCGCCGTGTCAAACCACAGACCGGCGATCTCCATGTACGCGTGCGTGGGACCGTTGGTGTAAACCGTGATCCAGTTGCCCTTGTCTGCAAGGCCGTACTTGAGGAACTGCTCGGAGTCCAGTGGCGTGGCGAGCAGACCGCCGGCGTGCAGCACGTAGCTGACCGAGCCAGAGCAGTCGTAGCCGCGGGAGTTGAACGACTTGTGGCCGCCGCCGTAGATGTAGGGGTCAAACGCGATCTTGTTGGCCGCGTCGAGCATCGTCACGATCGCCGTGGGCGTGCCGGGGGCCGGCACCGCTATGCCGTTGACAAGGGTCGCGTTCAACTCCACCGAGCTCGAGGCCTCCGGCCCGAGGCCGACGCCGCCGGTGGTGCCGCTGTCGCCTGGGGGCAGCGGTAGGTCCGACTGTTTCGTCGCGACCAGGTTCCTGCCGGTGGCGAGTTCCTTGGCGGCGAGCGCGGTCTCGGTGATGTGCAGCCTGGCGCTGAGCAGCCGCTTCAGCGTGCTGATCGACGACGGCCCGGCCACGCCGTCAACTGACAGGCCGTACCTGCGTTGGAACGCCTTCAGGCGCAACTCAGTCTGGCGTGTGAAGTGGCCGGTCGCGGGCGTCGTGAAGCCCAGCGCGGTCAGGTCGTGTTCCAGCGCCAATACGTCGCTGCCGCTCATCCCGACCGAGAGCAGCCGCTTGCCGAAGGCCGCCGTTGAATATTTGGTAGACGTCGTCCCGGTCTTGGTCGGGGTGGTCGACGTGGTCAACGTGGTGGTTCCGGTGGAGCCGCCGACTCCGGTTTGGCCCGCGACTGCCGTCCCAGCCGTAAGTGCGAGGAACAGGATGGAGGTTGCTGCGGCTCGGCACCAACCGGTCACAGCTTTGGAGTACGACAAACCAGCCCTTTCTCTTTCCTGCGCCTACGGGGTTAGCTGTCGGGCTCGCGCTGAAAGAGTGCGCTACGCCACATTTCGTGGCGATTCGCCCCAAGAGCCGCCTTGACGGCTCATACAACTGGTTCCCCCGCTCCGCCTCGACTGTGCGAGGACGGACTCGGCTGGGTGTGCTGGCGGCAGCATAACAGTGCGTCAACATGGAACGCCAGAACTTCGTAAATGATGGTGGTTGTAGCCTTTATGGCGGTGACCGAGGACTACACCCCCCAGCAGGTGGCAGCACTGATCGCCGCGGGCGGCGCCCAGTTGGTTGATGTACGTGCCGCACACGAGCATGGGGCCGGCCACATCGCCGGAAGCCGGTGGATCGAGCTGACCGAGCTCCCTATGCAGGCGGCGACGATCGACAGAAACGTTCCGGTGATCTTCTACTGCTACAGCGGCGCCCGCTCAGCGATGGCCGCCGAGGCGCTGCTGCAGGCGGGCTTTGACGCCCACAACATGACCGGCGGCATGCTCGAATGGCAGGCCGCCGGCCTACAGCTGGAGCCGGCCGACGGCCACCTGGCGTTGCCCTGAGTCGGTCGCCCGGGCGCACTTAGCGAGCCGACGGGCACCCCCGACCGACCGAGCGCCCTGAGCGGGCGGCCCGGCTACAGCTTGATGACGTTGATCGCCTTGGGCCCCTTGGGCCCCGCCTCTTCCTCGTAGGACACCTTGGAGCCCTCAGCGAGTGAGCGGTAGCCGTCAGCGGCGATCGATGTGTGGTGGACGAAGAGGTCGCGACTGCCCTCGTCGGGCGTGATGAAGCCGAAGCCCTTCTCGTCGCTGAACCACTTGACTGTTCCCGTTGGCATTGTGGAGATTCCCTCCGTAGCTCTCAGTGCGTCTACCGCGAGGACGTCTCCCGACCCACCGGTGCCTGCACCTACTCCGTCACCCTTAGGGCAACCTTACGCGCGCGCAGGCTAGCACGGTATGTGCACCGATACGAGGCGAATGCCCCTGATTTACGGGATGGTCACAAGACCTTTTCTCAATGATCCGGGTATATGCAGGACGGCCCCGGCGCGTATGCACAGCCGGCCAGCGAGAATTGGCCCGTGCGCTGGCTCGTCGATGGCATGAACGTGATCGGAACCCGCCCCGACCGGTGGTGGAAGGACCGCGACGCCGCGATGCTCAAGCTTGTGGACCAGCTCGAACGCTGGGCGGCCGCCGACGGCGAGGCCGTCACCGTCGTGTTCGAGCGTGAACCCTCGCCCCCGATCCGATCGACCGTGATCGAGGTCACTCACGCGCCAAAGCCCAAGGCCAACGCCGCCGACGATGAGATCGTGCGTCGCCTGAAGGCCGACCCGGACGCACACGCGGTACGCGTGGTCACATCCGACCGCGCCCTCAGTGAGCGTGCTTACACGCTCGGCGCGACAGTCGAGGGTGCCGACTCGTTCCGGACCCGGATCGAGTCCGCCTAGCCGCCCACTCCGCGCGCTTGCGACAATTACCAAGATGCCTGACCAGCAGAACCAAAGTCCGGAGCCCTCACGTGCCCGGCCCTCGCGCGGCAGGCCCAAGCGCCCAGGCAGCCCAACGCGCCCAGGCAGCCCGACGCGCCCAGGCATCAGCCCGACGCGCCCAGGCATCAGCCCGAGCCGGCCGACCGGAAGCCCGAGCGGCCCGGGCGGCCGGGGACCGTCGACGCCGTGGCGCGTGACGCCGCCACCCGGTCCCAACAACCAGACCAACAGCAGCGTGCGTGGCCCGCGCGGCCCAGGCGGTCCGCGGAACCAGTGGGTCATGTTGGCCGGGGTCGTGGCCGTGCTGCTGGCGATCAACCTCTGGGTCTCCTCTTCGGCGCTCAGCCCGAACCGTGTGCAGATCTCCTACAGCCCGACGTTCATCACCCAGCTGCACAGAGGCAACGTCAGCTCGATCTCGAGCAACTCGCTCGCGGTTCAGGGGACCTTCAAGAAGGCCTACCGCTACCAGGGCAACACGCCCACCATCTACTTCTCGACGCAGATCCCCCAGTTCGCCTACCTCCGCACATTCGATGCGTTGCTGAGCAAAGAGAACGTCCGGATCACCGCCCAGAACCCCAACGCAGGCCCATCGATCATCGAGAGCATCCTGTTCGGCTTCGGTCCAACGCTGCTGCTGGTGCTGCTGTTCGTGTTCATCATGCGGCGCGCGGCCGGCGGCGGCGCCGGCGGACTGATGTCATTCGGACGCTCGCGCGCGCGTCGCGTCGAGGCGGCCGATCAGTCGGTCACGTTCGAAGACGTCGCCGGCATCGACGAGGCCAAGGAGGAGCTGACCGAGATCGTCGACTTCCTCAAGGAACCCGACAAGTACCTCGCGCTCGGCGCCAAGATTCCCCGCGGCGTGCTGCTGAGCGGCCTGCCCGGTACGGGCAAGACATTGCTCGCGCGGGCGGTCGCGGGAGAGGCCGGCGTGCCGTTCTTCCACATGTCGGCGTCGGAGTTCGTCGAGATGATCGTCGGCGTCGGCGCCTCGCGCGTCCGCGACCTGTTTGCAAAGGCGAAGGAGGCGGCGCCGGCGATCATCTTCGTCGACGAGCTTGACGCCATCGGGCGCTCGCGTGCCTCCGGAGGTCCGAACATCGGCGGCCACGACGAGCGCGAGCAGACGCTCAACCAGATCCTGACCGAGATGGACGGTTTCAGCGCGCACACCGGCGTAATCGTGCTCGGCGCGACCAACCGTCCGGAGATCCTCGACCCTGCGCTGCTGCGCCCCGGGCGCTTCGACCGGCGGGTGGTCGTGCAGCCGCCGGATCGCAACGGCCGCGAAGCGATCCTGGAGGTCCACACACGCTCCGTTCCGCTGGCACCGGAGATCGACCTTGGCCAGATCGCGTCGACGACGCCGGGCATGGTCGGCGCCGATCTCGCCAACCTGGTCAACGAGGCCGCACTGCTCGCGGCCAAGCGCAGTCACCCCCGCGTCAACCAGCAGGACTTCACCGCCGCGCTCGAGCGGATCGTGCTCGGCGCCGCCCGCAATGTGATGATCAGCGACGAGGACCGGCGCCGCACCGCCTACCACGAGGCCGGTCACGCAATGGTCGGGATGCTCACCCCGGGCGCGGACCCGGTGCGGAAGGTGTCGATCATCCCGCGGGGCCAGGCGCTGGGCGTGACGTTCTCGGCGCCGGACGCCGACCGCTTCAACTTCGACGAGCGACATCTGATCGCCCAGATCAAGGTTGCGCTCGGCGGGCGCTCGGCGGAGGAGATCGTCTTCGGCGACCTAACCACCGGGGCCGAGTCCGACATCCAGCACCTGACCCGCATCGCCCGCTTCATGGTCGGACGCTGGGGCATGAGCAGCGCGATCGGCCCGATCGCAGTGCTCCCCCAGGACGGTACGAGCATGCTTCTGCCCGGCGTCTCCGAGACTTCGGAGAAGACCCAGCAGCTGGTCGACCAGGAGGTTCACCGGATCGTGGACGCAGCGCACCGCGAGGTGCTGGCGCTGTTGCGCGATCACCGCTCGCAGCTCGACGACCTCGTGATCGAGCTGCTCGAGCACGAAACGCTGGATGAGGCGGATGCCTATGCAGCGGTCGGTCTGGCGAGCACATCCGCCGCCGCGCAAGCCCAAGCGGCCGCGCTCGCCCAACTGGCCCCCGCGCCGGCGCCGCTTGCGGACCAGCACTCGCCGTTCACGGACCACCCGACCTAACGGCGTTGGGTTAGTCGCCGAGGTGGGTCATCCGCGCGAGTGCCTCATGGCACTCGACGACCCGCTGCTTGACCGCATCTGAATCAGGCCGATCGTGGACCAGGTCCCACGTGCGGTCAGCGATTTCACGTGCGGTGTCGGGGGTCGCCAGCTCCCAGAGACGGTCGACAAGTTTCAACTCGAACTGCTCGATCTGAGCCGCCGGTTCGCCGGGCGGCATCTTCGGCAGCGGCTCGCGGGTCGTCTCACGCCACATGCCCGTGGCGACCAGCAAACGGTTGCGCAGTTGGATCTGGTCCATCGGAGGCATGATCCTAGAGCCGTCCCACGCTGTGTGCAGCGCCGGCCGGCCGCGCCTGCCCGCCGGTACAGGTCATAACCTGCCCGCGGTGCTGTTCGTCACCTGGAATGTGAACTCGCTGCGGGCGCGGCTGCCACGCGTCCTCGGGCTGCTCGAGCAGCATCAGCCGGACATCGTCGCGCTCCAGGAGACGAAGTGCTCGCCCGCGAACTTTCCCGTCGCGGAGCTCGATCTTGCCGGTTACGACGCGGTCCATCATTCCGGCGGGCAGTGGGCTGGGGTCGCTCTCCTTTTCCGGCGCCCGCTGGCGCCGGACATGCCGCTGTTGGGCCTACCTGAGGACGCGATCCCGAGCGAGGCGCGCTGGTGTGAGGCGACTGTGGCCGGAACCAGGGTCGTGAGCACCTACGTCCCCAACGGGCGCTCGCTCGACAGCCCCGAGTACCCGCGCAAACTCGCGTTCCTGGAGGCCGCGGCCAAGCGGGCCGCGGCCATCCGCGTGGTCGCCGACGGTACGTCGCTGGTGATCGCCGGCGACATGAATGTCGCGCCGGCCGACGCCGATGTCTATGACCCGGCGGTCTACGTCGGCGCGACCCACGCCAGCGAGCCGGAGCGCGCCGCGCTCGCGGCGATCCAGGAGCGCGGCGATCTCGTGGACGCCTACCGCTATGTGCACCCGGATGAGCAGCAGTTCACCTGGTGGGACTACCGAGCCGGGAACTTCCACAAGAACCTGGGGATGCGAATCGACCTCGCGCTGGTCAGCAGCGGGCTCGCCGAAGGACTGATCGCGTGCGGGATCGACCGCGACTTCCGCAAGGGCTTCAAGCCCTCCGACCACGCACCGCTGCTCGTCTGGATGGGGCTGGGGTAGGCTCGAAGACGTGCCGGAGTCCTCGGAGCTGACCACGCCGGACTCGGATAACTTCCGGACAGTCCTCGGGCGGCTGCCGACCGGCGTCGTGGTGGTAACCGGCGGCGACCCGGCGCGACCGAGCGGCCTGGTGGTCGGCTCGTTCATGTCGGTGTCGCTGACACCGCCGCTTGTGGCGGTATCCCCGGCCAAAGCGTCGACGAGCTGGCCCGCGATCAAGGCCGGCGGCCACTTCTGCGCGAACGTCCTGGCCGAGGGTCAGGAGTCGCTCGCGCGCCAGTTCGCGGCTTCAGGCGGTGACAAGTTCGCGGGCGTCAGCTGGACGCCCGCACCCGCGACGGCAGCCCCGCTGCTCGACGGCATCGCCGCCTGGATCGACTGCCGCATATATGAGTGCTACGAGGCCGGTGACCACTGGCTCGTGCTCGGCGAGGTGCTCGAGTTGAGCATCAACCGTGAAGGAGGAGCGCTCGTGTTCCACAGCGGCGCCTTCAGACCATTGGCCTGATGGCCGCCCGCGTTTCACCCGCTGGCGCTTCTTCAGAAGCCCGCTCGCGCTTCTTCGGAAACTTTCACACGTTCAACCGATCATCTAGGCAATGGCACACATTCTGGTGGTAGATGACGAGCCCGCCGTCCGGCGGGCACTTGAGCGAGCGCTGCGACTCGACAAGCACGAGGTCGAGCTGGCGATCGACGGTGAGGAGGCGCTTGACCGCCTCGCCGAGCAGCCCGCCGACGCCGTCATCCTCGATGTGATGATGCCCGGCGTGGACGGGCTCGAGGTGTGCCGGCGCATGCGCGCCGCCGGCGACAAGACGCCGGTCCTGATGCTGACCGCGCGCGACGCGATCGATGATCGCGTGCTCGGGCTCGACGTCGGCGCCGACGACTACCTCGTCAAACCGTTCGCGCTGCGCGAGCTGCAGGCGCGGCTGCGGGCGCTCCTGCGCCGGGTGGGCGATGACGGCGAGGGCACGGAGACGCTGCGGTTCGCCGACCTGGTCCTTGACCCGGTCGCCCACGAGGTCCACCGCGGCGAGCGTCTCGTCGAGCTCTCGAAGACGGAGTTCCTACTGCTCGAGCTGTTCCTCAAGCACCCGCGCCAGGTGCTGACGCGCTCGACGATCTTCGAGAACGTCTGGGGCTACGACTTCGGCCCGACCTCGAACGCCCTGGGCGTCTACATCGGCTACCTGCGACGCAAGACTGAAGGTGCCGGCGAGTCGCGGCTCCTGCACACGGTGCGCGGCATCGGCTACGTCCTGCGAGACTAGGCCGCTGGGCCATGCCCCTGCAAAAGCGCATCAGTCTCGTGGCAGCGGCGACCGTGGCCGTCGCGGTGGCGATCGCCGTGCTGATCTCTTACTTTGTGGTCCGCGATCAGATTGTCGGACAGGTCAGCAACGAGCTGCGGGATCAGGCGACTGCGATCAAGACCGGCTTCGAACGCGGGCATCCGCTCCCCGGACTTGGAGCGGGCCTCGGCGGATCGGCGCCGTATTACCAGGCAGTTCCGGAGAACGGGCCCGCCGAGGCTCCGCTCGGGCAGTTCCCGCTGCCCGACACCGGGAAGGCCCGGGCTGTCGCGGCCGGCACTGAGGGCGCGTTCATGACCGACGTGGTCGTGGACGGGGCGCGACTGCAGATGTACACGTTCCAGGTCGTGTCGCGCTCGGGGTCGTTCGCCGGCCAGCCGGCGGTCGCGATCCAGCTTGCGCGTCCTCTCGCCGCGACCGACAACGTCCTGCGCACGCTGCGCTGGGTGCTGGCGCTCGTCTTCCTGCTGGTCGTCGGCCTTGCCGCGGTGCTCGCTCGGATGGCCACCCGCCGCGTGCTGGCGCCGCTGGCAGAGGTCACCGCAACGGCACAGTTGATCGGCGAGACCGACGATCTCAGCCAGCGCATCGACGTCTATCAGGACGACGAGGTCGGTCAGCTCGCGAGTCGCTTCAACGCGATGCTCGCGCGGCTGGAGAGCTCGCGTGCACAGCTTGACGCCTCCGTCGCCTCTCAGCGCCAGCTCGTCGCCGACGCGTCCCACGAACTGCGCACGCCTGTGACGAGCCTGCGCACCAACATCGAGGTGCTCCTGTCGGGGGCCAAACTCGAGGATGACGATCGCGACCGGCTGCTGACCGATGTCGTCGAGCAGAGCGAGGAGCTGAGCGCGCTCGTCTCTGACCTGATCGAGGTGGCGCGCGGCGACACGCCACAGGAGACGGTCGAGGACACACGCCTTGACCGTCTCGTCGAGGAGGCGCTCGACCGTGCCCGGCGCAACGCGCCCGATGTCGACTTCCTCGAGCACGTCACCCCGGTGTCCGTCCAGGGCAACCCCGAGCGCCTGATCCGGGCGATCAACAACCTGCTGGACAATGCGGCGCGTCATGCGGGCCACGGCGGTCCGGTCGAGGTCACGGCCGACGCGGCCGGTGTGACCGTCCGTGATCACGGCGAGGGCATCATTGCGGAGGACCTGCCCCACGTCTTCGACCGCTTCTACCGCGGCGCCAATTCGCGCTCGCGCCAGGGCAGCGGCCTCGGACTGGCAATCGTCCGCCAGGTCGCGGAGCAGCACGGCGGCAGCGTCACAGCCGCCAACCACGATGGCGGCGGCGCGGTGTTCACGCTGCGGCTCCCGACCTCAGCAGTGGGCGAGACCTCATCGCCGGCGGACTCCTCAGCGGTGGCCGATGACGCGAGCGTGACGCGCGACGCGGAAGTGTCGGCGTAGCAGCCAGTAGCACAGCGCGAACACCGGAATCGCCGGGGCCAGCAGCAGGATCCGCTGGCTTGGCGTGCCCACGACCAGCGCGTAGATGGCCTCGACGATCACCGCCGGCATCAGCGCGAGCAGCGCCGTGTGCGAGCGGAATCCGGACAGGTGCTCGCGGGCGGTCACCTCGGTCACGCCCAACGCCATCACGATGATCCCTACTTCGAGCGCGGGACCGCCGTGGTCGATCATGCCGATCACCAGGGCCACCAGCCCGGACAGGATCGCGAACTCAGACACCGGGACGCCGCCGAAGATTCCCGGCGGGCGTTCACCGACAGTTCCGAGCGTGCGTTTTGCCTGGGCGTGCGCGGTGCTGGTCCGGCGCTCACGCGCGGAGCGCTCGGCGCGGCGCGTCGCCGCGACCGCCCTGGGGGTCCCACCGCGAGCCTTGCGGGTTTGACGTCTGGACCGCGGATGAGCCATCGCTGCTTCGGCGACCGGGATCGCTACTTGGTCTCGGCGGGCTGGCCTGGCTCGCCGGCGCGACGTGTCACACGCGGCATCGGTGGATCTTAAGGCCTCGCGTCGGTGAGCGCCTCGCGCCGGAGTCGGTCAGCGGAACGCTCAGCGGTCCTTAGTCCCAACGGTGCCGCCCGGCCCGCAGCGCCCGCATCTCGGACACTCCGTAGGGCTCGAGCGTCGGCGCGCCAGGTACCCCCGCGACGCCGTGCGGGAGCAGCCTCAGCGGCTGGGGCGAGGCGACCGCCCCGCCTACACCGTCGGGCTCGACGCGCACCACTCGCGCGCCACGCCGCGAGCAGACACACTCGGCCAGCCGCGTGCCGTGGTAGACAACGGCAGCGCCGTCGTCGGCCGCAAACCCCGCGGGCAGCGCCCCAGTGGCGACCGCCTCCTCGTAGACCGGTAGCCGCTCGGATTCGCCGTCAAGGTGCACGGACAGAGATCCCGGCAGCAGCCCGATCCCCGGCACCACCTCAGGCCGTCCGCCGCTCATCGAGACGCCGCCCTCAAACCAGCACATGGCGCCGGCACTCAGGCCGGCGAGCACGACCCCGCGCTCCCAGGCCCTACGCATCGCGTCGTCGATCCCGTGCTCACGCCAGATGGCGAGCATGTTGCGCATCGAGCCCCCACCTATGTAGAGCGCGTCCTGCGAGAGAATGTGGTCGATCGGGTCGACGCGGTCGCGTCCCAGGTGGAACAGGGACAGAGTCGATGGCTCGCAGGGCCAGCCGCCAAAGCGCTCGTGAAAGCGGGTGACCTGGTCGCGAGGGTCGCCACTGGCGGTAGGCAGAAAGCAGATGCGCGGCACGTCCTTGCCGGTCAGCTCGAGCACGAAGCGGTCGAGCGCGTCGCTGTGATCATTCTCCGGCATGGTGAAACCGCCCCCGCCCATCGCGAGGATCCGCCGCGGGTCGTCGAACGGAGGCTGTTGCGAATAGGAGGCCGTCACATCAGGCGGCCAGCGCGCTCGCATCGGAGGAGACCTCGACGGCTGAAACGCCAAGGTAACGGACCGCCAATTCCTGCTCCACCACGACTCCGTCCAGCCCGCGCGAGACGAACGCTGCCGAGGCTTTGGGCCGCGACGCGACGACCTCGGCCAACTCGGTGCCGACGAAGTGCAGCGCCGCCGAGTCCCCCGCTCCGTATCCCGGCGTGACCCCATCGCCGATCGCATCCAGAAACGCTTCGCGACGTCCCTCTTCGTCGCGGTAGTGGACGGCGCAGCTCCAGGGCAGGAGTCCGAGCGGCGTGATCTCGCGCTCGGGCCCCTCGTGGAAGCCGCTGAGCGCGTGCGCGAACCAGCACAACGCGCCAGCGGAGCCACCGCAGAGGATCACGCCGGCCTCCCAGGCCTCGCGCAGGACCTCATCGAGGCCGTGCGCGCCCCACGTCCCGAGCAGAGAGACGAGACTCCCGCCACCGACGTAGATCAGATCCTGGGAGAGCAGGTGTGCCCGCGGGTCCCCGACGCCCGTCTCGCGCCTGAACAGCGAGATATGCGAAGCCTCGCAGCGGTCAGAGCCGAATGCCCGGTAGAACCGCACGACGTAGTGGTCGGCGTCGCCGCTGGCGGTCGGCAGGAAGCAGACCTTTGGACGCTCGGCGCCGGTCAGTTCGAGGACGAAGTCGTCCAAGAGCGTGTTACCCCATTCCATCGAGAACCCACCGCCGCCGAAAGCGACGATCTGGCGGGGCCTACGCTCCATCATGCCGCTCCATGATGCGGCACGGTAGGGCCGCCGCGAGCCGTGGTCTTTGGCCCTACGGCCAAAAAGTCGCCGCTGAGAGCGTGAATTTCGTCGGGGTGCCCCCGGAGCGCCCGGCGGGCGTGTCGTCAGCCGCCGGTCGTCAGGCGCCGTTCGTCAGGCGCCGTTCGTCAGGCCTCACCGTCGGGCGACTCGTCCAGCTCGCGATACAGCCCGGTCACGACGAACACCGTCTGCTCGGCGATGTCGACCGTGTTGTCGCCGATTCGCTCGAGGCAGCGTGCCACCAGCACCATGAACATCGCCCACTCGCGAACCTCGGGATCGTCGCCGGCGTCGACTGCACGCCGGAAGATGTCGCGATTGAGGCGGTTGACCTCGACGTCCTGGCGCACGAGGTCGCGCGCCAGGGACACATGCCTTGTCTGGAAGGCGTCACGCGTCTGCAGAACCTCCTGACGCACCGAGACGCCCATGCGCTCGATCATCTCAAGGATCTGCGCGTCCTTGGGCGCCTCGTATCCGGAGAGCGGGACCAGCTTGGCCATGTTCGCGCACTGGTCCCCCATCCGTTCGATGCAGCGGATGCTGTGCAGCAGCGCAGCCGCCAGCCGAAGGTCGTCGAGGAACAGTGCCTGACGTCCGAGCAGCGAGAGCACGCCCTGGTGCACCTCGATGTAGCGCCCGTCGATGCGACGATCGTCGGCGGCCACCATCGCGGCCAGCTCGACGTCCTGGTAGTTGATCGCCTCGATCGCGCGGTCAAGCTGGGAGACGACGAGGTCGAGGCCGCCCAGGACCTGATCCTCGAGCCGTTTCAGTTCGTCGCGAAACCAGGTGCGGTGCTCGGTCCCGGTGCGGCCCGCTGGTGCTCTGTCGGCGTCCGTCATCGCCTCGTGCGATCCCTTCATCTCGATTGGAGCAGCCATCATGCCACCGGCCGCTTGACCTCGGCCGCCAGTCGGTACCCGAACCCGAAGTGCGTGTGGATGAAGCACCACCCGGGCAGAGCTCTGGCGAGCTTGACGCGCAGCTTCCGCACGTACACGTCGACCGACCTGTCGCCGGGGCGCATCGCCCGTCCCCACACAAGCTCGAACAGCTCCTCGCGAGAGACGATCCGGTCGACCCGGCGCGCCAACTCGGTCAGCAGCCGCAGCTCGCGGCTCGAAAGCGTCAGCGCGTGCCCGTTCGCGCGCGCGAGGTGTTCGTCCGGCGCGATCGCCAGCGGCCCGACGGTCAGCACTTCGGGCCGCTCCGATGTCGTCACGGACATGCCCTGATGCTGCGGGGCCGCGACCGCGTCCGCGTTACCGAAGCGTGAATCACATGTGAACAGACTGTGATCGCGCCCGCACCCCCGGTTCGACCGTCAACCCGCGGTGTCGAGCGTTAGCCCGGGGTGTCAGGCCGGCAGCGCGCGGTGTTCAGCCGTCAGCCGACGAGTGCGGGTGTGACGTCGCTCTCGCGACCGACTTCACCCACACCAGGCGTCACCAGCTGCTGCTCGCCACCATCCACCTCGGGCGCGAAGCGGTAGCCGACGCCGAAGTGCGTGTGGATGTAGCTCCAGTCCGGCGACGCAGTGCGCAGCTTCTGGCGGAGCTTACGCACGAACACGTCGACCGAGCGGTCGCCATGCGCCATCGCGTAGCCCCACACGCGCTCGTAGATCTCCTCGCGACGCAGGACGCGGTCGGACTGCGTGAGCAGCTGCAGGATCTCGAACTCGCGCGCCGTCAGCTCGAGGCTCGCGTCGCCCGAGTACGCCTGGTAGAGGTCGGGGCGAATCGTGATCTGACCAACACTGAGCGCGTCCTCCATCTGCGGCATCTCGTTGCGGCGGTGGCGTCGGATCGCCGCCTCGATCACGCAGATCAGCTCCTCCGCATGGCAGGGCTTGGTCATCCAGGCGTCGGCGCCGAGGCGCAGGCCCCGTACTCGTTGCGCGACCGAGGACGGACCCGTGCAAACGATCACCGCGAGCCCCGGCAGGCGCGCGCACACGCGCTCGAGGTACTCCCAGCTGCCTGGGCCCAGCACGGAGAGGTCCACCACCAGGGCGTTGAGCCGCATCCCGACCAGCGCATCGACGGTGACGGCGCTCGAGAGCGCGCGCAGATCCCAGCCGAGCGCATCCAGCCTGTTGGCCAGTACCTGCATGAAGCCAGGGTCACGGTCGACCACGGCGAGACGAAGCCGGCTATGTGCGCGCTGGCTGGCCGGACTGGCGGCCGTAGCGGTCAGCGCGTCGCGCGCTTCAAGCGACATGGCGCCAGCATAGAGTGCTGCGAGCGCGGGCGGGCGCCACAGATGTGCTCGGTTACAGGATCTTTACATGCAAACTGCACAAATCCGGTCGGGTCGGGTGAGCTCACGGCTGTTCTGACATTACGGGACCGCGCTTCTGACAGACCTCTTATGAGCACTCGATAGCGTGGCCCCCCATGGCCTCCCGCAAGGAGCAGAAGGAGCACGCGCGGGCAGCGCGTCTCGCGCAGGAACAGGATGCTGCGTTGAAGGCGCAGCGCACCCGCCGCTTCCAGATGTTCGGTGGCGTGACCGCGATCGCCGTGATCGTGATCGCGGTCGCGATCGCGGTCTCCAGTGGTGGTGGCAGCCCGGGTTCCGGCCTCAAGCACGGGAAGGCCGCGAGGTCCGTTTACAACACTGTCAACGCCGAGCTTGGCGGCATCCCGCAGAGCGGCACCACACTCGGAAAGCCGAGCGCGAAGGTTACGCTGACCTACTGGGGTGACCTGCAATGCCCGGTCTGTCGGGACTTCACCCTCGGCG
>DATKSM010000075.1:0-8062 GCA_035531655.1 Solirubrobacteraceae bacterium | reverse complement strand
CAGTCAGGCTCGTACGTCTACCGCTCCCGCTCCAACGACCAGATGAACCAAACTAACAAAGCACTACTAGGCCGACCTGCGAATTTGGGGATCAGAGGTGTGCACGAGCCAGCGGACGGATCGATCGCACAGCCATCGCCATTCGGTCAACCCGGCTGCCGACGTTGCTCGTCAGCCCGCCCATCGACGCCATTCCCCGCCCGCGGTGAACCGGTCGTGTTCGTATTCGTCGCCCGCACTCCCGTTGCCTTACGAGGTCGTCCGCTCGGCGATGGCGCTGATGGAGGAGCTGGGGCTACTACGCACGAATCCCGACGAGCGGCTTGCCCAGGTCGCTGAGTGTTTGGACAGCGCTGCCTGGCACGCGGTCCTGGGGAGTGGACTCCCTACGTGGATGACGACGTCGTGGGTCTAGCGCCGCGACGATGCCCTCGTTCGGCTGGGCTCGCTCGTCGCCCCCAGCTGAGCCAGAAGCCCCACCTCCTCATGGCGTGCTCGTTCGCCGGCGCGAGGAATCAAGCCCATTTCGCGAGATTCATTCGCCGCCGCAGCGTGCGTCTAGTCAGGATAGGCGTCCGACCGACCTGCCATCCTGCGAAGTATACGAACACATGTTCGTATCGAATTACGTGACCACTCCTGCCGAACATCTCCTCTCTCTGTGCGCCGTGGACGGCGCGAGCTGGCATCTGATCGCTCGCGAGGCGCAACGGGCCCGCGGACTCGAGCAGCTTCTCGCCGGCGACATCGTCGAGCGGTCCCAAGAGGGCCGAGACACCGCGAGAGCCATGCGCGCCGCCATTGACGCCGGCCTAGAAGCTCAGCGCGAGCGGGCCAGGCATGAGATCGCAAGCGCGAGGGCCGCGGGGGCGGAGCTCGTCACGGTGCTCGACGACGCGTATCCCGCGAACCTACGAGTGATCTACAACCTCCCGCCCTTCCTGTTCTACCGAGGCAGCCTCGAGCGCGGGGACACGCGGTCAATAGCCGTCGTTGGCACGCGCAAAGCCTCGGCCGACGGATTAGATGCCGCGCGTCGTATGGCCGGCCACCTAGTCGACGCTGGCGTCACGGTCCTGTCTGGACTAGCGCTTGGAGTCGACACGGCCGCGCACGAGGAGGCGCTTGCCCGCGGAGGCCGGACGATCGCAGTGCTCGGCACAGGCATCCTGCACTGCTACCCGAAGCAGAACACGTCTCTTGCTGAACGCATCGCGGAGAAGGGGGCGCTCGTGTCTCAGTTCTGGCCCTCACAGAGCCCTGCCCGCTACACGTTCCCCCGACGCAACGTCGTTACATCCGGGATGGCACAAGGAACGGTCGTGATCGAAGCGTCTAGCACCTCCGGGGCAAAGATGCAGGCGCGCCTCGCGCTCGAGCACGGTAAGCAGGTGTTCCTGATCAGCCAGCTCGTGACCAGTCAGCCGTGGGCACGCAAGTACGTCGAGCGTGGCGCCATCGAGGTGCACACGGTTGACGACGTGTTGAGCCGTCTGCGGTCGCCCGAGCACGTCGAGGAGCTCACGGCTGGACGGCGTCAGCTCGTGCTGGAGTTCGGCTAAGGGAGCGGAGCCATCGCGCAGATAGCGCCGGTCCCTGCCGGCTTCGGCAACTGTCCGTCTTGCGCCTACGCCGGCGGTGGCACGGCAGCGATCTGCTACGGCTGCGCGCGGAAGACGATGGACCGTCTCGCACCCCATCGCTGTGAAAGGTGCGAGCGGCCGCTTGACCCGGATGGATCCTGCGGCAACCCGGTCTGTACTTACGACGAGGACCAGCGCTTCTTCCGGTGGGTCTGGGCCATCTCGATGCGCACGGGCGCACTACAGCGCGCGATCGACGCGTACAAGGTCCAAGGCGTGAAGGGATGGGCCTGGATCTTTGGACGCGTGCTGGTCGGCCACCTGAATGCTGGAGGATCGACCTTCTCCCGGTATGACCTCATCGTCCCGAGCGCGACATACGTCGGGCCGGGCGGACGGGCCTTCGATCACACCGGCGAGGTCATCGCGCGCGCGATCGTTGAAGACGACGGCAGATGGCCATTCTGCCTTGGCGTCGTAACGAAGGGTCAGGCCACAACCGCCTTCCGAGGACGCACCTGGCAGCAGCGGCGCGAGATCGCCGAAACCGAGCTGCGGCAGGCCCTCAGCGTTCCAGATCCCGCCCAGGTTCGAGGCAAGCGGATACTCGTTTTCGACGACGTCTACACAGAGGGCCTGACGATTCGCGAGGTCGCACGGAGCCTGCGCCTCGCTGGAGCATCCGAAGTCTCAGAGATCGTGCTGGCCCGACAGCCGTACGCCGGGCGATAGCTCACGATATCTCGTGCGAACTGAGCACAGCCGATCCCCGCGCCTCCGTCCCGCGCGATCGCGGTGAGGAGGTGCCCCCGAACGCAAGCTTAAGCCGCTCGCGCGCACGGTCCTCGGACGGGTGGCCGTAGAGGACCTGCACCAACCGTCCGCCGTCGCTGTGGCCAAGCTGGACGGCAACGTCAGCCGGCGTCACGCCACGCTCGAGGAGCAACGTCGCGCAAGCGTGGCGCAGGCCATAGAGGTCGAGGGACCGTCCGCCGGCCTCGAGCCACGCCGCCTTGAGCGGACGCCAGATATACGAGAGAGATCCCTTGTTCAGCCGGTGGCCGCGAGCGGAGTGGAAGACGTAGGGACTGTCGAGGCGCAGTGGTATATGTCCGAGCGCCTCAAGTGCCGGCGGCGGGATCGTCACAAAACGTGGCTTCCCATTCTTGGGCGCCTTTTCCTGTCCGCTGCCGTCGAGGTTGAACCTGATCAGCAGCTCAGCATCGGGTAAGTTGAGATCCGCCGACCGTAGAGCGCACAGTTCGCCCGGTCGCAGACCGACGTAGGCGAGCACGAGGATGATCGTGGCGGCCTCACTCCCGTAGTCGCCGTGGACCCGCCGCGCCAGGTCGCTCAGATCCTGGATCTCCGGCTCGGTGAGAGCGTCGATGTCCTTTCGGCCCTTCGGAGTCTCGAGCCGAAGGTTGCTCCACGGGTTGGCATCGCACAAGCCGTCTCGGATCGCGTCCGCCCACATCGTCCGTGCGATGCGGCTGGTCCCCCGAGGCCACGAGTTCGCGAGTCGCCGCGCGCGCGGGCGATCGATGTCGTCGAGCCGGGCGGCGCCGAACTCGGCGACAATCTGTGCGACGGCGTAGGCATACGTTCGTCGGGTCGCAGCCGCTTCGCGCGCATAGTCCGTGAGCCAGACGCGACCCCAGTGCGCGACTGTCGGCGCTCGCCGCCCTGGTCCGAGCGTCCAGTCCGCCTCCGCCTGCTGCGCGAGTTGTCGCGTATCGAACGTGCCGAGCCACCGCTGACGACCGCCCGGTTCGCGGACGCGGACGCCCCACTTCGCACCACGGGCGATGAGCGTCACCTTTCGACCGTCAACTCGTCGACCACGCGCGCCAACAATGCCACCTCCACCTCGAGCGCCGCAAGCCGCTCTGCGGTAGATGCGCGTTTCACGCCACCATCCTGAAGCCAATGCTCGACTTCGGCCAGCACGAACCGTCGATGGGGGTAGCGCGCGGTCGGCGGAATCGACGGCATTCCCTCCGTCACCTTCAGCTCGATCCAGCGCGGCGACCGGCCGAGGTGCTGCGCGAGCTGGCGCTTGCCCAGGACCACCCCAACGCTCGACCGGATCGAGACGACGTTGCTCACGGGTTGTCGCGTCGCGAGGTTGGCAGCGTCTCCACAATGAGACAAATTAGCAAAACCACGACTGATAGCCTAGACCTATGCCGCCAAACGCCGCCGCATGCGCTAGGAATCGATCACGTTGAATACCCACGCGGATCCGGATCGGGCGCAAGCCGCCTTCAGAGAGGCACAGGAGCGGTGGCGCAGCGCGCTGGAGACGCATCGGCTTGCGCCGCCGGACTCCGGCTTCAGCGCGCGCTTGGCTGGACTCGCCGCGGCCGCAGGAGCCGAGGCGACGGCGTGCCGCGAGGCGGACCGGGCTGGGTTTGAGTGGCCGCCTCATCGCGCGTCTGCGAGCAAGCCTCCGTTCGAACTGCAGCCCGAGAGCGGGCGGCGGGGCCCGGACGGGCTCTGGAAGCGCTTCGATGCGGCGGTGGTCGAGCTCAACCGCGCCGCAACAGGCACCGACCTGCGCGAGGTCGCTCACGCCTACGAGGAACTTGCCGGCGCGGCGACTGATCTCGCCGTCGCGATCGAACGTGAGGATCGCGCGAGCGGGCTGCTGCCACGGCTTCGCGCGCGGCGCTCGGCGTAGAGCGTCGCTGTCTACGCCGGCCTGTTGGCCGGCGGTGGTGGGTCGCTGGTGTCGTCCCAGATCGAGCGCGGCTGATTCGCAGCGTGACGGTGTGGCAGGGTCGTTGTGGTCGGCTGCCAGAGGTCGCGCCTGGTGGCGAGCGACGTGCTGTCGGCGCTCGCGCGTTCGAGTAGCGCGTCGACGTCTTGACGTTTGACGCGGAAGGCGCGGCCGATCCGCACCGCCGGCAGAGTCCCGTGATCAATCCAGTTTCGGATCGTCTGCGCGGTGACCTGCAGCTCAGCGGCGACCTGCGGGACGGTGAGGAGCTTCGGTTCGGTCATCTCAGAATCCGATGTCGAGGTCGTACCTGTGGTCGCGGGTGTGTCCGCGGCCAAGGCGTCGCTCGGCGCGCTCCACCGTCTCGTACGCACGCTGCCACTCGCGTGCTTGATGGGGCTCGCGTGGCTCGGGGCCGAGCGGATCCGCCTGGCCGGTGATTTGGTGTTCGACGCGGTAGCGCGCGACGCGGCGGACCGCGGTGTCCCAGTCCGCGCCGCGCGATCCGACGGGTCGCTCGCCAAGCAGCGTCTTGCCCCACTCGCCAGGGGCTTGTAGTTCGCGGTCGGTCAGCTCGTTGAGTAGCCCGTCGCGCTCGTTGGAGAGTTCGCGGATCTCGCGGTCCAGCCCGTCGAGCTCGGAGCGAATCTGCTCCGGGTTGCCGAGCTGCTCACGCAGGCGTGCTTCGGTTTCGAGCGCACGCGCAATCGCGTCGTGGGTGCCGTTGAGCGCCGTGGAGAGCCGTGTGCGGTCGATGATGTGCTCGTCGCGTTCGCGCCCGAGCCGGCTGCGCTTCGGTGCAGGCAAGCGCTCCAAACTTGCGGACAGCTCGTCGCGTCTTTCGGTCAGCTCCAACACGCGGGCGTCCGCGGTATCCAGCCGGCTCAGATCGGAGCTGGGGAGCGCGGCGCGTTGGGCGCTGAGCTGCTCGAGGCGTTCGCCGAGCTCGCGCAACCGCGACGTGCTCAACCCGGGCACCGCGGGTTCGGCTCGCAACGCTGCATGCTCTTGTGGCGGTTCGCCGGCCTCGTCGAGCGCGAACACGAGCTGGCGGTCGTCAGTGCGACCGGCGGGCAGGAGCTGCTCGATCGCGAGGTCTTGGTCGTCGCGCTCGAGCATCCGCCGCCCTGCACGCGCCAGCAACTCCTGACTCGTCGCTGACTGGTGTGCTCGTTCGGGGGCGTGGTCGGCGCGCTCGCGCGTCGGCTGGTCGTCGTGGATCAGAAGCCGCGTGGACGCGCGGGCGCGCGATAGCGCGGTGTAGCTCCATCCGGCTGTCAGGTCACTCGGTGTGGCGACGACGATCGCGGCCTCGACGGTCGCGCCCTGCATGCCGTGACCGGTCAACGCGTAGGCGTGCTCGACGTGTTCCGCGACGTACTGCGCGGGCAGCTCTCTGACCAGTCGGCTGTCGGTTTCGATCACGACGCGATGCTCCTCGAGAGAGCGGACGGTCCCGCGCGTCCCGTTATCGACATCCAACAGTCCGTCGTTGCGCCGGCAGATCACCCGGTCACCGACCGCCAGCTCCCGATGGCCGTAGAAGCGCTGTTCGCCGAGCTGCCCCTGGTCGAGACGCAGCTCCCGCGCGGCAGTGTTGAGCGCCCGGCGGGTGTCGTTGTCGCGAGCGATCATTACCGCCTGCTCAATCCCGACCTGACCCACCGCACCCGCCCATTCGACCACCGCTGCATCACGCGCACCGGCAGCGTCTTCGAAGGTTTCGATCCGTCCGGCCCGTGTTGCCCAGTCCAGGTAGCGGTCGGGGACGCGGTCGTGGAGTGCCGCGAGGGCCCGGCGTTCGCCGGGCTCGCGTTGGCGCATCACCTCGGTCAAACGGAGAGTGCCGAGTGCACGGCCGACGGCTCGCAGCCACCCGCCGGCCTGGACGGAGGCGAGCTGGCCGGGGTCGCCGATCGCGACTAACTTCGCCCCCACCTCCTCGGCCGCCTCGAGCAGTCGCGCGGTTGGTCGTGTGGGTGCCATGCCGGCCTCGTCGAACACGATCACGCACCGCTTGGGGAGCGTGTCGCCGAGTTGGTCGATGTCGATCAACAGCCGGTCGAGCGTCCGCGACGGGATGCCGGCCTGGTCGGTCAGCTCGCGCGCGGCGCGGCCGGTCGGCGCGACACCCAGCACCTGGTACCCGGCTCGTTCGTAGAGCTCGCTTAGGACGCCGGCGGTGTAAGTCTTGCCGGTCCCGGCGAGCGCCTCGACCACCTCCACCCCGCGCCCACTCGACGCTGCGGCACGAACCACCCCCGCCTGCTCCACCGTCAGTGGCCGCTCGACCGCGTTGATCACCCGGTCAACCGTGCGGGTGTCTAGCACTCCGATCCCGTCCTCGGCGCGGCCGACGGCAGCCGCGATCAGGCGCCGCTCACAGTCGACTAGATCAACCGTCGTGAAGTCCCCGAGCTCGGTCGCGAGCACGTCAGGACGCGCGGTGAACCGCTCCGCCTGCGCGCGAATCTGCTCCACCGTGGCGCCCTGGCCGGCGGCGGCCGCGAACTCCTGCAACACCACGCGCTCATCGAAGCTGTTCGCGCGCTCCGTCAAACCGTGCGGTCCGGCAAGCCCGTCGCCCAACACCAACTCGTTTGAGGCATCGAGCTCAGGAAACCCGTGAGAGAGGCGCGCGCGGCCTAGCTCGAGTAGCTCGGTGATCTCCTGGCGGCCGAACCCGAGCTCGCTCGCCCGGGCCTGGACCTCTTCGCGCCAGGTGTGCGTGTCGATCCCGTACTCCTTACGCTCGCGGGTCGCGAGCGCCGCCGCCTCCCCGCCCGCCTTCGTATCCAGGCTGATCCCGCCAAGCTCGGCCGCGCGCAGCATCTCCTGACGACGCTTCGAAAACTCCGCGAGGATCTCGGCCGGGACCCCGGCGAGCTCGGCGGCGCCTTTGCGGACCTCGCCCCACTCCAGGCCGAGGCGCTCGCTGATCGTGGCGCGCAGGTGGGATTGGTAGAGGTAGCCGGCGGTCTTCGCCGCGCGATACAACGGCGCGCCATGCAGCGCCGTGAAGCGGCCGTCCGGGCCGCGCGTGAGGTTCGCCGCGACGACGTGGGTGTGCAGCTGCGGGTCCAGCGAGCGGCTCATCCGGTGTAGGTAGGCCGCCGCGATCAGCCCCTCCCCCGCCTCGACCGTAGTCCCGTCGTGGCCGCGACGCACGAACACCGCGCTGTCGTCGAGGTAGGCGAGCGCTGCGGTCACTGCGTCGTTGTGCGCGTCGACCAGCACGCGCGTCAGATCGTTGGAGCCGGCGGCGGCGAGGACGCTGACCGACTTCGGCGCCGAGAACGTCAGATCAAGCGCCGCGACCTCCGGATCACGCACCGACCACCGCAACCGAACCTTCGGATCACGCGGATCCAACCCCGCCACCAACGCGTTGAACTGCCCGCCCGACACGCGACCTGAGAGGCCGAGCTCTCGGGCGCCGGCGCCCTGCCACCCGCCCGGAACCTCGCCTCGACCGGTGTAGTAGTCGTCGTCGCCCTGGGCGACCTGCTGCTCGTAGTAGCGGTGCTGACCGACTGCGATCTTGCCGATAGACACCACGATCGCGCAAAGCTAGCAAAACCAGCATCGTTGATGCAACTGTGTGCGGGAGCAGTTGTGGGTGGGAGGTTGGAGGGGTGTCAGGGGTGGCGGGGTGATGGAGGCGGGATGTGGAGGCGGGATGTGGAGGCGGGATGTGGAGGCGGGATGTGGAGGCGGGATGTGGAGGCGGGATGTGGAGGCGGGATGTGGAGGCGGG
>DATKSM010000074.1:0-2217 GCA_035531655.1 Solirubrobacteraceae bacterium | reverse complement strand
GAGATGCTCGCCGGCGACGCCTGGCGACAGGTCACGACAATCCAGCCGAGAACACGCGCCGAGCTGCTCGAAGCGCTCGACGACGCCTACGGCGTTCCGGTGCTCGCCCAGCTGGCGCAGGTGGTCCGCAGCGCCCAGGAGTACGGGGGCAGCGATCCCGCAGCTGAGTACCTCGTCGCAGCGCGCGCCTTCACCGCGCAGCGGCTGGCCGACGCCCGGGTGCGGCTGGGCTCGCGCACCATCACGGTGCTCGTGCCCATGGTCGGGCTGCTGGCGGCCATCTTCGTCGTCATCTTCTCGGCGGTCGCCTACGCCAGCGCCAACGGCGGTCTCTGAGATGCGGCGCACTGTGCTTTTCTTCCTGTTCGCAGTCGTCGAGCTTGTCGTCGTCGCGTTGGTGCTGCACTTGCCCGACATCGGCGCTGCGGGAGGCTTTCTCGGTGGTGGGTATCCGACCGGCACCACGGTGGTGGCCGCCTCCACAGCGCTCATCTGGCTGGCGCTGCTTGCCGCGACGCTGGTGCTTGCCGTACGCCTCGCGCGACACGTCATGGTCACCCTCGGTTGGCTCCGGCTGCTCCTCAGCTTGGCGCTCGCGGCCAGCGTCGCCTTGCTCTGCCTGGGCGTGCTGCGCCATGTCAGCTCGTCGTACTCCATGTGCTGCGGCAGTGTCAGCCAGGCACAGCAGCAGCTCGCAGACACGCCGTGAAGGCGACGCTCCTGGTCAGCCTGCTGGACCAGGATGACTCGGACCAGTTGTTGCGCGCGATGTATCGCGTGCTGCGACCCGTCGACGCGGCGCATGTCGCCCTGGTCGAGCCGCTCGAGCCGAGCATGGGTGTCGCGGCGCTCCGGCTCGAGGGGCGCGAGATAGCGGTGGTCACCCCTGCGGGACGGCCGTGGTTCGGGGAGAGCGCCAGCCAAGGCGGCCGCCGTTACGTGTGGTGCCGCGACGAACTGGAGGCGGAGGCGTGGGCCGCGCATCCGGCGATCCCCGTCGTCGCCGCGACGGTCGAAGAGCTGGCCTGGGAGCTGGTGCGGCGGCTGACGGGTGATCTCCGTGAGGCCGAGGAAGAGTCGAGCGCCGCCGTGTCGACCGACGCTAAAGCGCGCGATGAACGCGCCAGTCCGCCGATTGGCGGCGCATCCGTCGTGGTGAGTCCGGCCTTTGAGACCGAGCGATCGATCCGTGTCCCTCGAGCTGCTGAGCGCCGGCTGCCGCCAACCCCGAGATGGGCGCAAGGGACCGGGTCGGAGGAGTCCGCTCCGCAGCCGTCCAGCGTTGCTGAGCCAGCGCAGGACGAGTCCCGCGACCGCGTCGATGCAGTCAAGAAGACGCCCTCCACGGAGACGGGAGAGGGAGTCGGGGGCTGCGCACCGTCGGCGTCGCCCACCCGGCTCACGCCGTTGGCGGCGATGGCGCAGAGCTTGCGGGCCAGCGGGGCCGACACCGCCGGCCGCGAACAGAGCGTCGTGCTGGATCGCGCCGTGCACCACCGAGGTCGGCGTCTGGATCGTGTCCGGGATCTCGTCGGGCGCGGCGGCTATGCCTTCTCAAGGCAAGCGGATCCGGACCTGGCTGCACTCGGGCAGGCCCTGTTTCGCGCCCACTCGACGCTGGTCACGGTGGGCACCCCAAAAGGTGGACCCGGCAAGACCACAGAGGCCGCAGCCCTCGGTGTCCTCGGGGCCCGAGCCGTCGAGCCGCATGGCGGCAGCGCGGTGCTGGTCGATGCCAACCTCAACAACCCCGACGCCTGGCGCCAGCTCGGCATGCCCTCCGACGCGATCACGGTGCGAGAGATCGTCGACGCCCTCAACCGCAGCGCGCTGGTGCCCAACGGTGAGTTCGCCCGCAGCGAGCGCCTGCGGGTGCTCCCCGAGCGCCGGGGGGGAGGCGCCGCGTACGGGGCCCACGAGATCGCGCGGCTGGCTCGGCACCTCCGCCTGCGCCACACGTTTATCGTGGTCGACCTGCCCAACAGTAGGCCGAGCCTCGCCGCCGGCCCCACCGAGGCGCTGGTGGCCCACTGGCTCCAGCACGCCGACGTGGCCGTTATCCCCATCGACCTGGGCGAGGCGTCGTTCATCGCCGCCGGCGAGCTCCTCGACGCCCTCGAGCTCATGGTCGTCAAGGGGGGCGAGGAGCAGCGAATGCCGGGGCTCGTGATCCCGCTCCTCCTGCCCCCGGACGGCCGCCGGGCGCTGGCGCTCCCC